>JADLGD010000059.1 GCA_020849495.1 Fluviicola sp. | reverse complement strand
AGTACAACAAAGCACCAAAACACAAAAAGGTATTTAACACACTGATTCGGAAAAAATCTCTTCCTGGGCGAAAATGAGAAACGCGTTCATCTGGATCGTATTTCACCTGTATAGGAACAGCAACAAAAGGCACGTTTTTCCAGGCCAATTTCACTATGACTTCTATTTCCAATTCAAACTTCGTTGTGACCAACCACATGCGTTTCAACGGTTTCAATGGATAAATGCGAAAACCAGTTTGGGTATCTGGAAGTGTGATCCACGTTTCTGCTTTGAACCAAAAATTGGAGAATTTATTTCCAAAAGAACTTTTTTGAGGCACGCCTTCTTGTTGCATATTGCGCGAACCCATAATCACCGCACCTGGATGATCCACTGCGGATTGCAACATCATTGGAATATCACTTGGAAAATGTTGTCCGTCTGAATCGATTGTCAAGGCATTTTCAAAACCCATTTCAATAGCTTTCTTAAACGCTTTTCGCAACGAAAAACCTTTCCCGCGATTGGGTGAGTTGACCAAAACAGTGACTTGATCTTCAAATTGCTTCAAAATTTCAGGAGTGCTATCGGTAGCTCCATCGTTTACAATAATGAGGCGTTTTGCGGGAACATATTCCAAAACACCACGAATGACACGTTCAAGCGTACGCTCATTGTTGTAAGTTGGTATGATAACACACGCATTTAAAGATTCTAGATTCACCGTTCAGAAAAGATTTTGGCAAATGTAAGGATAATCTACTATCGAGCGATTTCTAGGGGGAATCCATTCATAGAGGTTTGAACTATTTAAACCAATAATTCCATTAAAATAGTTATCTAAATAGTTAAATGACATCATGTAACATAAGTTCACGGCTATTTCTAAATGATTCCTAACTTTGTAGTACAATTCCTCAAAACCCAAAGTCGAGCTCATGAAGAAAATTCTGGCAATCCATTACAGTCAAACTGGTCAGCTGACAGATATCATGAACAATTTCATGAGTCCATTTACTGATGCAGACATTGATTTTATAAAAATAGAGCCAGAAACTTCTTTTCCCTTTCCATGGTCAACAGCCACTTTTTTTGATGCGATGCCAGAAACAGTGATGGAACATGGAATGCCGCTCAAATCCATTTCGTTCAAACACGAACAGTATGATTTGATTGTATTGGGTTACCAACCTTGGTTTTTATCACCTTCTATCCCCACAATTGGTTTATTTCATCAAGAAGATTTCCTTAAACGCATCAAAAACACACCAGTAGTGACAGTAATTGGATCGCGCAACATGTGGTTGAATGCACAAGAAAGCATCAAGTTACAGATACAAAAGGCAGGAGGTAAATTAATTGGAAATATTCCATTGATTGACAAAACCAATAATCTGGTGAGCGCTTTTACCATCTTACATTGGATGTTGAAAGGAAAGAAAACCAAAAAATGGGGCATTTTGCCTTTGCCAGGAATTGCAGAAGCTGACATCAAAGGAGTTTCAAAAATGGGGGCATTATTGAAACAGCATCTTTCTGAAAATCATCTGGATACTTTTCAAGAACAAGTTATTTCTTCAGGTGTCATAAACATTTCAACGAATATATTGTTTATTGAGGGACGAGCAAAAAAGCTGTTTATCATTTGGGCAAAGTTGATCCTAAAAAAAGCAGCAAATGGAGGAAAACGATCGTTTTGGGTAAATTTTTTCAAGTATTACTTGGTGATTGCTCTTTTCGTTGTTTCACCAATAGTACTAACAATTTACACTATCTTTGTGCGCCCATTTACGGTAACACAAATCAAGCGTAAAAAGGCATATTATAGCAATACAGAATTACAAACGAATGGTAAAGTCTGAAGTTTACATAACTCGCACCGCATCTTACTTTCCCAACGAACCCATTTCAAATGATGAGATGGAGGACTATTTGGGTTTAATTAACGAACAAGCATCAAAATCTCGTCGGATTGTTTTACGCAATAACGGAATTAAAAATCGTTATTATGCATTGCAAAAAGATGGAACACCTACGCATACAAATGCAGAAATGGTTGCTTTATCCATTCGTAAAATGCTCCCAACTGTTGAAGAATTAAAATCCATTGATTTATTGACTTGCGGTACATCCAGTCCAGATCAATTGATGCCCTCACATGCTGTAATGGTTCACGGTTGGTTACCAGAAACAAATAACATTGAAGTCGTTTCTCCGTCTGGCGTGTGCGCTTCTGGTATGCATGCCTTGAAATACGCTTACATGTCGATTGCATTAGGCGACAAGAAAAAAGCAGTAACTGCTGGATCTGAGCGTTTGTCTCGTATTTTGCGTTCCGATCAATTCAATTTAGAAGTAAAACGTTTGAATGAATTGGAAAGCAACTCGATATTAGCATTTGAAAAAGATTTCTTACGCTGGATGCTTTCTGATGGTGCGGGAACGTTTTTATTGGAAAACAAACCGAATACAGAAGGTATCAGTTTGAAAATTGAATGGATGGAAGCTTATTCATTTGCCAATGAAACTGAACCGTGTATGTACATGGCTTCAGACAAATTGGAGGATGGAACCCTGAAAAGTTACATGGATTACAGTCCACAAGAATTAACCGAACAATCCATTTTGAGTATCAAACAAGATGTGAAATTGTTAGGAGAAAATATCGTTAAACTTGGGTTTACAAAACTAAAACAATCGTTCATCGACCGCAACTTAAAAGGAACTGACATCGATTGGTTCTTGCCTCACATGTCGAGCCATTTCTTCGAAGATAAAATCTACGCTGCTTTGGTTGAAAACGGCATGGAAATCACCAAAGAGCATTGGTTTACCAATTTGGCTGAACAAGGAAACGTAGGAGCTGGTTCGATTTATCAAATGGTAGATGGTTTGTTCCACAGTGGAAAATTGCAAAAAGGGCAAAAAGTATTATTAGCCGTTCCGGAAAGCTCCCGTTTTTCTTACGTTTATGGTTTGTTAACTGTTTGCTAGGATGAAAAAATCGGAAGTTCCACAAGATAAAAGCGCATTGGAGCATTTCACACGTGAAGTGTGTTATGTAAAAAACGAAGAGGGTCAATACGACACGGCTTTGAGTACAGGTTGGGAAACCAAAAAAGTAGCACTTGACCAAGCTTGGGAAGAAATCGATCGTCGAATTAACGACGCTAAAGAACAAGTTTTAAAAGGCGAAGCAAGTCCGATTTTGTATTTCATGGAATTGAAATTGATGGATTTAAGTGTTTTAGCTGGTTATACCAAATTTTGGAAATGGCAAATTAAAAAGCACATGAAACCCGCTGCTTTTGCAAAACTTTCAGAAGCACAACTCAAACGATACGCAAACGCATTTGACATCAGTGTTGCAGAACTCACTAACACCACTTTCAAGTGAAACCTTTTGAACATCATCAAACAGCGCATTGTGAAAATGGCGTAACAGTTAGCTTGTTAAAACAACAAGGACTGGATTTCATGACCGAACCTTTGGCTTTTGGTATGGGTTCTGGCTTGTTTTACATTCATATTCCTTTTCTTACGGTCAATAACGGTCCTGCAATCTCATTTCGCACGATGCCAGGTGCCATATTCAAACGCACTTGTAAATCGTTGAATGTAACCGTTGAACGTAAAAAATTCAAATCACATCAAGCAGCATCAGATGCATTGGAAACATTGGTAAAAGCAGGAACATCTGTTGGTTGCCAGGTAGGTGTTTTCCACCTTCCCTACTTCCCGAAAGAATACCGTTTTCACTTCAACGCCCACAATTTAATTGTTTTTGGGAAAGAAGATGGACGCTATTTGGTAAGTGATCCAGTAATGGAAGTTACCACTAGTCTTTCACCAGAAGAATTAGAAAAAGTACGTTTTGCACAAGGGGCCTTGGCTCCAAAAGGACATTTGTATTATCCAAAACAAGTTGGAATCATTACGGAAGAAACCATTCGTAAAGGCATCATAAAAGGAATCAAACGCAACTGCAGAGACATGTTGTACATTCCCGGAAATGTTGCTGGCGTAAAAGGAATCAAATACACAGCCAACAAAATTGAAGGTTGGCGAGACAAACTTGGTCCTCGTCAGGCTGCTTTGCACTTAGGACAAATCGTTCGAATGCAAGAAGAGATTGGAACAGGTGGTGGTGGTTTTCGCTTTTTGTATGCCGCATTTCTAGAAGAAGCAGCTGTAATTTTGAAAAACGATGAACTGATTGGTGTTTCCGAACAAATTACCAAAGCGGGTGATTTGTGGAGAGATAGTGCTTTACAAATGTCGGGGATTTATAAGGGAAGATTGACAGCACAAGCTGATTTTAAAGCATCTGCAGATATTCTTCGTGAAATCAGTGAAGTGGAAAAACAAGCATTCAAAAACTTAAGAGCTCTAAAATTGTAAGGAATGCAAGAAGTGCTCATTGACATCAAGGAACTCTCAAAAGTGTACAAATCGAGTGAAAGACCCAGTCTGGATTCGGTTTCATTTTCGGTACTAAAAGGAGAAAAATTTGGCGTTTTCGGTCCAAATGGAGCTGGAAAAACAACCTTGATATCCATTCTTTGCAATTTACTTCAAGCATCTAGCGGATCTGTTTTATACCACATCAATAATCAGCAACTAAACGCAAAATCCATTTTAAAATCCATTGGTTTTGTGCCGCAAGATTTTGCTTTTTATCCAGAATTAACACCCGTACAGAACTTGCGCTACTTCGGTAGTTTGTATGAAATACCCAAACAACAATTACAAGATAAAATTGATTTCTTGCTCTCAAA
Organism: Fluviicola sp.; assembly: GCA_020849495.1. Classification (GTDB taxonomy): domain Bacteria; phylum Bacteroidota; class Bacteroidia; order Flavobacteriales_D; family Crocinitomicaceae; genus Fluviicola. The sequence continues at coordinate 8,484 of JADLGD010000059.1, read as the reverse complement.
GATGGGCTTGGAATCGGTAAAAAACAAAAAAGTACAATCGTTTTCAGGAGGAATGAAACGCCGTATCAATTTAGCTATTGCTTTGATCAACGACCCTGAAATCTTGTTCTTGGATGAACCCACAGTTGGAGTTGATGTGCAAAGCAAAGTGGCCATTTTCAGTATTCTCGAAGAATTGAATCATCGTGGAACAACCATTATTTACACTTCTCACCATTTAAAAGAAGCAGAAGATTTTTGTGATCGTATTGTGTTATTAGATAATGGTGAAATCATTGCTATCAATGACATGCAATCGTTGTTTACAGAAAATAACGTCCAAAACTTGGAAGAATTGTTGATCAAATTAACCGGTAAAACTTTTCGCGACTAATGAAACGATTGTTAGCATCTGTGGTAAAAGAAGGGTTGATATTGATCAACGACAAAGTGGGCTTGCTCATCATGTTTTTGATGCCCATTTTCTTGGTTTTCGTCATTACGATTGTTCAAGACAGTGCTTTTCGATTGGTCAATGAAAACCGCTTCGACATTTTGGTGGTCAATAAAGACAAAGGAGCAATTGGAGACAGTTTGGTGAAAATGCTACAAAACTCTGGCAATTTCAATGTGGAGTTAGCACCAACTATGAGTCGTGAAAAAATTGGAACTGAAACCATCAAACGCGATAAACTCATTTCTTTATTAATCCCTTCTGACTTTTCACAGCAAATCAAAAACAATTCAGCTAGTGTTTCGAACATGATGTTGAGTCAGTTTGAAGTAACGGAAAAAATAGATCCAGCTACATTCAAAAGCAAGCGTGCTGAAATTGAACTCTTTTACGATCCCGTGTTGCAGGAAAGTTTTCGTTTGTCGTTGAACAACAGTTTGAACAACTTGGTAAATCAATTGGAAACGAGCAACATGGTTTCGCAGTTGTACATTGACATGGGTTATGAAGACATTCCAACAGATATTCGCGACCAGATGATGGCCAATCAAACTCAAATTGTTGCAGCACCTGCCAGCGTTGGAAAAGCATCATTTGTTCCCAATTCCACACAACACAATGTCCCTGCATGGTCTATTTTTGCGATGTTCTTCATGGTCATCTCGTTGGGTGGAAACTTAGTAAAAGAGCGTTTGACTGGCAGTTTTGTGCGTTTGCAAACCATTCCACAAGCTTTTATGCTGACCATTTTCAGTAAAATCATTGTTTACTTGATGGTTGCTATGACACAGCTTTTCTTGTTGTTTTTACTCGGAATATTTGTGTTTCCACTACTTGGTTTACCCGAATTAGAAGCTCCAGCTCATGTTTTACCAGTCATTGTCATTTCCTTGCTTTCAGCATTTGCAGCAATTAGTTATGCTTTATTGGTTGGAACCTATGCTAAAACACAAGAACAAGCAAATGGCTTTGGTGCCGTTTCTATTATTATTTTTGCAGCGATTGGTGGAATTTGGGTACCCAATTTTGTGATGCCCGATTACATGCAAACAATTGGAATGATCTCTCCATTACATTGGTGTTTGGAAGGATTTTACAGTTTGTTTTTGAAAAATGGCAGTTGGAGCGATTTGCAGGGAACAATTATTTACTTAATATTGTTTACCTTAAGTTGTCAAACGTTGACATACATAAAACTAAAATTACAGAATTACATATAGCGATGAGTGATACAAGAGGAGCATTGGAACTAGAATTCAAAAATCATTTGATCAAGTATTTGAATTTATTGGAAGTAAAACCAGAAGACATCAACAATGAGGAGCCTCTTTTTGGTGGTGATTTAGGCTTGGATTCAATTGATTCTGTAGAATTAATCGTTTTGTTGGACCGTGAATACGGAATCAAAATTAAAAACCCAACAGATGGTCGTCAAATCTTGGTAAACGTCAATACGATTGTAGATTACATCGAGGCAAACCGCACAAAATAATTCGCATGGAAAAGGTTTGTATTACTGGAATTGGCGCTATTTCAGCGATTGGTTTTTCAGTAAACGAACAAATTGATGCCCTTCGAGCAGGTAGAAATGGATTAGGTCATGCTAAACATTTTCAATCTGTTTATGCACAACAATTACATTTTGGTGAAATTGATTTGAGTGATGAAGCACTGCGTGAACGCGTAGGAAATTTAGAAGCTCCAGATCTTACTCGTACTAGTTTAATTGCCATTCATGCATTTCAAGAAGCGGTAAATCAAGCACAATTAGACCAAGAAACACTCAGTTCTCGTAGAACAGGGTTCATCTCTTCCAGTACAGTTGGCGGCATGTGCTACACCGATCATTTGTACAACGACGCCAACAATAAAGAAACGGCAAGTCAATTCGTGAAATCCTACGAAGGATCTGATCACACCTTGCAAATTGTTCGCCTTTTCAACATCAAAGGTTTCACAGATACCATCAATACCGCTTGCTCATCATCAGCCAATGCGATTTTATTGGGCTGTCAATTGATCAATGCCGGAAAATTAGATCGCGTTATTGTAGGTGGAGCTGATTGTTTGGCCAAATACACGGTCAATGGCTTCAATTCACTTCGCATTTTAAGTGAAAACCAATGTGCACCTTTTGATGCTAATCGAGATGGATTAAATCTAGGAGAAGCTGGTGCTTATTTAGTGCTTGAAAAAGCATCTATTGTTGGAGACAAACCCATTTTAGGCTATGTTAGTGGTTGGGGAAATGCCAATGACGCTTTCCATCCATCTGCAACTTCCGATGAAGCGAGAGGTCCGCTTTTAGCTATGAATGCCGCTTTAAACGTTGCAGGATTGCAAGCCAATGAAATTGATTACATCAATGCTCATGGAACGGGAACTCAAAACAACGATCAAACAGAGAGTTTTGCATTCCAACAACTATTTGACAAAGTTCCACCATACAATTCCACAAAATCTTATACTGGTCATACGCTTGCTGCAGCAGGAGCTTTGGAAGCCATTTTTACACTTTCCAGTTTAATGCACCAAGAATTGTATCCGAGTTTACAAGTAAAAGAAACCATCTCTGACTTTGAATTTCAGCCTATCAAAAGCTTTCAAAAAGGTGTAGCTTTAAAACACGCCCAATCCAATTCGTTTGGTTTTGGAGGCAATTGTACATCTCTTATACTATCGGCATGTTTGTAAAAGATCTGTATGCCATATCGCCCCAATCGACTTTCAATTTAACTTTTGAAGCTGGAGAAGTTCTTGAAATAGTTGCCGATCGTTATTTGTCGCATGAACCCAATTATTTAGAATTTATTCCTGCAGGACAATTGAGAAGAATGGGAAAAGCCGTCCGAATGGGCATTGGTGCAGGATTACCACTCATTCAACGCAATGAGCCTTTGGACGGAATCATCATTGGAAGTGCCAATGGAGGTCTGGAAGATTGCATCAAATTCTTGAATCAAATTGTGGATTACGAAGAAGGAGTGCTTACACCAACCAATTTTGTTCAAAGTACACCCAACGCACTTGCAGGTCAATTGGCCATTCTTTCTACTAATTCTGGTTACAATTGTACGCATACAAACGGATCTTTGGCCTTTGAAAACGCTTTGATAGACACACAATTGCAGTTATCCCAAAGCGCAGATTCAACGGCTTTTTTAGTTGGTGCAGTAGAAGAAATTTCTGAATACAATTACAACATCGATACCCATGCTGGCAGGTACAAAGGCGAAGCCACAAGCAATTCTTCCTTATTGAGTAGTAAAACTGATGGAACCATTTGTGGCGAAGGAGCAACAACATTTGTGCTTACGAATAATTCAACCGATGCTTATGCAGAAATTGTGGATGTGACTCAAATAACATGTCCAACCAAAGAGGAATTGACAGAAATGATTCATGTTTTCTTACAGGAAAACAATTTAAATACAGAGGATATTGACACCATCGTACTTGGAAATAACGGTGATGGAAGATTGGATTTTTGGTACAACGATGTTGTTACGCCACTTTTTCCAACAGCACAAACACTTCATTACAAACAATTTGTAGGAAATTACAGAACAGTTTCTGCATTTGGCTTGTATTTCACTGTGCAGCACATGCGCAGATTGATTGCTAACACTTCGCAAAAACGACCAAAAAATGCTTTGATTTACAATCATTTTGACGGCGTGAGACATGGATTTATCTTGGTAAAAAATAGCGCTGAATCCTAAGCTATTACTGAAATAAAAACAACGCATTTATTAGTTGATAAGGTAAAATTGCATTTTTACCTGTTAAAACGAAAAATCCCCTTCAAAAAAGGGGATTTATAGCATAATAAGTGTTTTCTCCTAAAACTTCATCGTCACTCTTCCCATCAACTGAATTCCAGCCTGCGGATAGTAAAAATTCTCCGTAGTGGTCGATCCACCGTACAAATACGAATAGGTATAACCATTGTTTTCATACACGTGATTCAAAATGTTATTGACCATCACTCCCACTTTAATTTCTTTACCAAAATCAAACGGTAGTCTGTAATTGATTCCTAAATGGTTCACAAAATAAGCGTCGATACTGCGTGCATCATTCGATGTGTTGTCTAAAAACTGTTTGCCAACGTATTTCGCAGTCCACGAAACATCAAAACCTCTTTTAGTTTCATAAGCAAAAATCAAAGCACCAACCACATTTGGAGAGAATGCCAAATCCGTGTTGGTATGTTCGATCCCATACTGAACACCATTGTCATAATCATCACCGTATTCGATGAAATTTTTCACTTTGTTTTGACTGAAAGTAATGTTTCCTGAAATGTTGAAACTTTTCCAGAATCGATAACCTGCTTCCAATTCAATTCCAGCTCGGTAACTGTCTTTTACATTTGTTCGCGTATATCCACCTACATCATTGATTTGTCCAGTTAAGATCAATTGATTGGTGTAATCCATCAAATAAGCATTCGCACGTAGAAACACTTTTGTAGTTTGAAAACGGTAACCAATCTCCGTATTTTGCAAAAGCTCAGAAGTCGGTTTTTTACCGCCTACTGGTTGACGGAAATCATCTCTAACCGGTTCTCTATTACCAATAGCAAAGGACGCATAAAGCTGAGAACGACTTGTTAAATCATAACTCAAACCAACTTTAGGATTGAAAAATGAAAAAGTAGTCACTTCTTGTGATTCCACTAAAGCTCCGTTCACTTCAGAAGTTCCTAGGTAACTGTAATCAATGAAACGGTATTGAAGGTCGCCGTAAAAATTGAACTTTTTCCAGATGTAATTTGCTTTTAAGTAAGAACTGATTTCCGATTTACGAGCATTGTCAAAATAATAGCGTTGACGAATATCACTGTTTGAAGCAAATTCAGCCCAAACGATTTCACCATAATGATCGCCGTCGTAGGAATTGACTGCTCCACCCCAAGTCAAACGAAAACCTTTGTTTCCGGTGTATTGAAGCGCATATACAGCTCCATAAAAATGATTGTTCAACCATTTTCTGCGAATCAAGTTCGTACTGGTAATCGTATCACTACTTAAAATAACAGGATTCAATCCATAATTCGCCAAATCTTGATCCGCTTTGTATTCTTCGTAATAACCACGACCATAAGTGTAATGTCCAGAAACATTCAGCAATAACTTATTTGTAAAACGATGTGTTACATGCAATTGATAATGATCCTGTTGGTAGTGATCCACTTGATTATCGTACGTGTAATAATTGTAAGTTCTCCCGGAATTCAACAAATTTTCGCGGTCTGCATCGCTTAAAAAATTGCGATCTGCATAAGCATTCATCGCTGCAACATCACCGTTTACTCTACTTTCAGGTGTTCCCCACCACGATTGATAAGTGATTTCTTTTCCAACAAATGCATTGGCCTTTACACTCGTTTTTCTACCAACCCATTGACCTTGAAGAAAGAACGATTTCAAATTGGAACTTGCACGATCAATGAAGCCATCCGATTGAATATTGGATAAGCGTGCATCAAAATAAAAACGTTCTCTCAATCGACCTGTTCCAACTTTTATGGTGTTTTTCATCGTATTGAAAGAACCGTAAGAATTGTCGAATTCCGCATAGGGTTCAGATGAAAGATTATCTGTTTTGATATTGATACTTGCTCCAAAAGCTGCAGCACCATTGGCAGAAGTTCCAACACCCCGTTGAATTTGTATATCTTGAACAGACGAAGCAAAATCGGGCATGTTTACCCAAAAAACTCCGTGTGACTCCGCATCGTTGATTGGAATTCCGTTGATGGTCACATTGGTACGCGTTGGATCTACTCCACGAATGCGCAAACCGGTATAACCAACTCCTGCACCAGCATCAGATGTTGTAACAGCACTTGGTGTTTGCTCCAATAAGTAAGGCAAATCTTGACCAAAATTACTTTTTTGCAATGCTTCTTTCGAAACAGTACTGTAGGTCATTGGTTCGTTGACAACCCTTGTTGAACGAATGACCAGTTCAGTTAAATCGGTTGTCGAAGGAATTAGCATCACCAAACATTCCGAAGATTTCCCTGGTTGATAGGTAATTTCTCTTGGTTCATAGCCAGGATAAGTGACCACCAACCCGATGTACTCAGCATCATTCACTACAAATGAAAATTTTCCATCAATGCCTGAATAAGCAAGGAAATAAGTTCCGTAAATTGTGATTTTAGCACCCACTAAGGGTTCTCTTTTTTCATTGACGACCGTACCAAAGACGGTTCCTTGTGACCAAATTGTTGCACTGAACAAGATTGCGGTCAGACTTAAAAACATTCTCGTTTTCATTTTATAAAAAAATTTAAACAAGAACAAGGGGCTAATTCTCTGTTGATGAATAATTAGCAATTAATAAATAAATGTATCATTTTCCCTACGCAGGCATTATCCTGACAGGTTCAATGGGTATAATCTCAGCTCCGAAAATCGGGGCACCCCTTAGAGACGTCACAAAGGTAAACGCTTTTTTAGAGTTCTTGTTCAAAAAAATGAACTAATTCGTTGATGGAACTTTCAGCTAAGGTATGGTAAGCGGAACTATTTAGTTTAGTCAACTCTTTTTCAGTGGTCTTTCCCCAAGCAATCACTTTTGCAAATGTTGGTAAAGTATTGGATTCAAAAAAACTTCTCACATTACTTGGACTGGTAAAGACATACCAATCTTGTGGTTCAATTGAAACTGGAGAAAGAATGGTTTCATAGACCCTCACTTCTACTTTCTGATTCGCTGGAATTTTAGAAGAAATACTTTCATTGGAATGAAGTGCCAAAGGAAAAAGTACTTTTCGTTGACCCAACCAATGAAGGAAATCAGCAGCTACCTCATCTGGTTTTCCAGCTTGCCTACCAATGAAATCGATTGAACTAACTTTACCGTTGATAAAATTTGCTGTTCCATTCCCAATGACGGCTATTTGTGCTGATGGTGAAATACTTGCAGAACGTGTAAAATAGTTGAATGATCGCGGAGAAGAAAAGAAAACAACCTCATATTCCTCGTTAATTTCAAAAGGCAAGGCTTTAAAATCAATCAACGTTTGCGCTGTCAGTTGGATCGCATGATCCATACAGAACTGCTGTAATTCGTTTGTTTCAGGAAGCGATGTGGACAGAAAAAGTTTAGTCTTCATCTTCTTCTTCAGAAAGCAATGCTTCAAGCACTACATCCACCATTTCCAAATCGTGTGGCCCTTCAAATTCAAACCACTGAGCGCCTTCTTCCCAATCTTGAGAGAACGACACCAACAAACGACCATCTTCTGGGCAATAAGCACCAAGAGGCAATTGACAACCACCTTGTAAGCGATTCAAAACAGTGCGTTCCAAAGCGATTTGAGATTGGATATCTACGTGATTCATTTGTTGCATGAATTCAAACAATTCTGAATCATTTTCTCGAATTTGAAGAGCTAAAACACCTTGTGCTGGAGCGGGAATGAATTGTTCAGGATCAAGAATCTCTTCGTGCATGCCTTGTAAATCCAATTCCAAACGATCTAATCCTGCTTTTGCTAGAAGAATTGCATCGTATTCACCATCGATGAGTTTTTGCAAACGTGTGGGAACATTTCCACGAAGATCTTGAATGGTCACATCGTTTCTGAATCCGACCAATTGCGATTTTCTACGAGCAGATGAAGTTCCTACCAAAGCGCCTTGTTTTAGATTCCAAAACTCGTTGGTGTCAACAGCTCTTGGGTGAATCAACAATACATCTGCAGGATTTTCGCGTTCTGATACCGCTGCAATGATCAAACCTGCGGGCGGAGTCGTTTCTAAATCTTTGTGAGAGTGAACAGCCAAATCAATATGCTTATCCAATAATGCTTGTTCGATTTCTTTGGTAAAAAACCCTTTTCCTTCCATTTTATCAAAGCTCAAATGCTGAATTTGATCACCTTGTGTTTTGATAATGGTAATCGTCACTTCTGCACCAAGTGCTTCTAATTGTCGTTTCACATGATTAGCTTGCCATAAAGCGAGGTCACTTCCACGTGAACCGATACGGATAGTACGCATATTGTATTATGATTTGATCAGAATTTCTTT
>JADLGD010000058.1 GCA_020849495.1 Fluviicola sp. | reverse complement strand
TTGAGGTTGGTGTTTTTGAATGAGTTCGATTGCCGATTTGCTGTAATTTCCCGGTCGACCACCAATATGAGTGATGACCACTTTAATTCCTTCTAACGTGAAAATTAAATGTTCATCAAATTCTGCTCTTGCTTTTGTATCATCAATGTTCCCATAAACGGCACGTAAAGGTTTAAACGCTTTTAATTGATCGGTAACTTTTAAATCTCCAATGTCTCCAGCATGCCAAATTTCATCCACATCTTTGAAATACGTATAAACTTGCTCAGGAAAATCACTGTGTGTATCAGAAAGAAGACCAATTTTTAGCATGCTTTTGTATCCGTTAATTTGCTTTTCAAAACTAATTAAAAGGATTGGATTGAGGGTGTGAAGGAATGGGAACTATTTCAGCTTTTTCGTTCAACTTTTTTAAACTTTTGAATTCCTGTTTTTTTCTAGATTGTTCTTGCTATATTTGTCGGTTCAACTCACAAAAATTGGTACGTATGGCTACGAAAACAGCTTCAAAACCATCAAAAACTACAAACAAAAGTGCGGCTAAAAACGCACCTAAGTTTTCTTCTGAAACGTATATCAAATGGTATAAAGACATGCTATTGATGCGAAAATTTGAAGAAAAATCAGGTCAATTGTACATTCAACAAAAATTTGGAGGATTTTGCCATTTATACATTGGACAAGAAGCGATAGTGGCAGGAACAGTAAGTGCATCTCGCCCTTCTGATAAACACATGACAGCATACCGCGATCATGCGCATCCAATTGGTTTGGGAACAGATGTACGTGTTTTAATGGCTGAATTATACGGTCGTTCTACTGGTTGTTCGAAAGGTAAAGGTGGATCCATGCACTTTTTTGATAAAGAGAAAAATTTCATGGGTGGACACGGTATTGTTGGAGCACAAATTCCAATGGGTACAGGTGTTGCTTTTGCTGAAAAATACAACAATACGGATAATGTTGTTTTTGTTTCAATGGGAGACGGCGCGATTCGTCAGGGAGCTTTGCATGAAACATTCAACATGGCGATGAACTGGAAATTACCAGTCATTTACATCATTGAAAACAACAATTATGCAATGGGAACTTCTGTTGAAAGAACAACCAATGTAACGGATTTATCTAAAGTTGGACTTTCATACGAAATGCCTTCAAAATCAGTAAATGGTATGTCACCAGAAGCTGTTCATGAAGCGATTGAAGAAGCTGTAGCTAGAGCTCGTAGAGGTGATGGACCAACATTGTTGGATATTCGTACTTACCGTTACAAAGGACACTCGATGTCTGATCCTCAAAAATACCGTTCGAAAGAAGAAGTTGCAGAATGGATGGAACAAGATCCGATTGAACATTGTTTACGTATGATTCAATCAAATAAATGGTTGTCTGATAAAGAGATTACGGAAATTGATGCTTGGGTGAAAAAAGAAGTAGATGATGCAGTTGAGTTTGCTGAGAATTCTCCTTACCCAGATGCAGATGAATTGTACGAGGATATCTACCAAGAACCAAACTATCCTTACATTATTGAATATTAATTGAAATCTAATTAAGCAAATGGCTGAAATTATATATATGCCCAAATTGAGCGACACCATGACAGAAGGTGTTGTTGCAGAATGGCACAAAAAAGTTGGTGATGCTGTTAAATCAGGTGAAGTGTTGGCTGAAATCGAAACAGATAAAGCAACCATGGAGTTTGAATCATTTTTTGATGGTGTTTTATTACACATTGGAATTGAAAAAGGTAAAACAGCTCCTGTAAATTCATTGCTTGCAATTATTGGTGCTGCTGGTGAAGATGTTTCAGCAATGATTGCTCAAGCTGGATCAGCTGCTCCTGCTGAAGCTAAAAAAGAAACACCAGCTCCTGCTGCCGCATCGGTTGTTGCTGAAGTTGCTGCTGCTCCTGTAGCTGCTACTCCTGCTCCAAAACCTGTTGTTGTTGCAAATAACTCAAACGGACGTATTCTTGCTTCTCCTTTAGCCAAAAAGTTAGCAGAAGAAAAAGGCGTTGATTTAAGCTTTATTCAAGGTACAGGAGAGGGTGGACGCATTACCAAAAGAGATGTAGATCATTATGTTCCTTATGATGCTCCTGCAAGAGCATCAGTAGGTGGTTCTGCATTGACAGAATCGTATACTGAAGTGCCAAATTCACAAATGCGTAAAGCGATTGCAAAGACGCTTTCAGCTTCTAAATTTTCTGCACCTCACTTCTATTTAAAAATGGAAGTGGATATGGACAATGCTATAGCAGCACGTAAAGCAATTAATTCAGCAGATGGGGTGAAAGTATCATTTAATGATATGATCATTAAAGCTGTTGCAGCGGCGCTTAAAAAACATCCTAAAGTAAATGCAGATTGGATGGGAGAATCTATTCGCTATAACAACCATATTCACATTGGTGTTGCTGTTGCGGTAGAAGAAGGCTTGGTAGTGCCAGTTGTTCGTTTCGCAGATTCTAAAGGAATTTCTCAATTAGGCGATGAAATCAAAGATTTGGCAAGCCGTGCACGTGATCGAAAATTGAAACCTGAAGAAATGCAAGGTGGAACTTTTGCCGTTTCGAATTTGGGAATGTATGGAATTGAAGATTTTACTTCCATCATCAATCCTCCAAATGGATGTATCCTTTCAGTTGGACAAATCAAAGAAACTCCTGTGGTGAAAAATGGTCAAATAGTTCCAGGTAATGTTATGAAATTAAGTCTTTCATGCGATCATCGAGTGGTTGATGGAGCTATCGGTTCAGCTTTCTTGCAAACATTGAAACAATTAATAGAGAATCCAGTCATGATGCTGGTGTAACTATCTCATCTTAATAGGGAAAGGGCATGTTTTTCATGCCCTTTTTCATTGATTTTCAATTTATTTTGTATTTCAAGCATTGTCATCCAAATAATTATGGCATCTTTGTCGTAATAATAGTATAATATGAATAAAGGAACTGTAAAGTTCTTTAATGAAACAAAAGGTTTTGGTTTTATTAAAGAAGATGAAACAAACAAAGAGTACTTTGTACACATTTCAGGATTGGTTGACAAAATCAATGAAAACGACGAAGTAACGTTTGATTTAGAAGATGGAAGAAAAGGATTAATGGCAGTGAATGTTAAACAAGCATAGTCAATAAACAAATTTCTTAAAAGCCCCAGTACTTAAAGTGTTGGGGTTTTTTATTGGGAGTTATTTTTATTCCCAACGATTGAATTCCACGTTTGATACATTTTTTCTTGTGTAGGCCTGTTAGCTTCAATTTCCTCCAAGGGCTCGCAAGCAATCAAACTTTCATGACATTCTTGAGGTAGTGCTTGATACAAAGCCGTTCCTTGTGTTTTCCAAGCAATCATTTCATCTGAAACCTCTTTGATGATTTTTGCAGGATTGCCTACAACGAGACTTCTTTTTGGAAGGTGTGTTTTTCCGGGAACAAAAGCAAGCGCACCAATGATGCATTCTTCTTCAATCACCACGTCATCCATTATGACGGCGTTCATGCCAATCAAACAATTTTCACCAATGATTCCACCATGAATGATGGCTCCATGGCCAATATGTGCTCCTTTCTTTAAAATAGTTGTAGTGCCAGGAAACATGTGAACGGTACAGTTTTCTTGAACATTGCAGCCGTCCTCGATGATGATTTGTCCCCAATCGCCTCTAATTGCAGCACCTGGACCGATATATACATTTTCACCGATGATGACATTACCAGTGACACAAGCTTGAGGATGAACAAAACTTGATTTTTTAACAACTGGAATAAAACCTTTGAATGCATATATTGCCATGATACTGTATTTTTGGTTAAATTTAATAAAAGACCTTCACATGAGTTATTGTTTGTTTGTGGCAAATCGTCCAGAAAATGATGTACATAAAGTTTATCATGATTTGCATTATGGAACTCCCATTCACGACGACAATGAATTGTTCGGTCGATTAATCCTTGAAATCAATCAAGCTGGATTGTCTTGGGATACTATTTTAAAGAAACAAGTCAACTTTAGAGACGCTTTTGACGTTTACAATATTGAATCCATTGCAGCTTACGACGAAACTAAAATTGCAGAACTTTTACAAAATGCTGGAATCATACGAAACAAATTAAAGATCAATGCTGTTATATACAATGCACAACAAATACTGAAAATTCAAAAAGAATTTGGTAGCTTTAAGAATTGGTTAGATACGCACCATCCTCTTTTAAAAACGGAATGGGTTGCATTATTTCGAAAACAGTTTAAATTTGTTGGAGGTGAAATTGTAAATGAATTTTTGATGAGTACCGGTTACTTGCCAGGAGCACATGATCAAAATTGCTTCAGATACCATGAGTTAAAACAATCAGATATGAGAAAATTACTTGCTTTGCTTACAATCGTATTCTTGTCGCTACAAGCTAGTGCACAATACGGAGTTTATGCTGGACTTACTGGCATTAAGGCTTTTGGAATTCAAGGTGTCTTTCCTGGGATGAATTTTGGTGTAGAAATCCCTACTAGAGATGAAGTTACATTCTATTTGAGGGCTAGTTTTACTTTGAAAAACAAATACAATGATAGCTTAAACGCTGAAGCAATCAGTGGTACAACAAGTCCACAAATTATTTATGTACCAACTGTATTTGGATCGGGTATGTTCAACATTGAAGGTGGAAATCGCTATTACATTGGGAATGGTTTTGATGATTATGGTTTTTCGGCTTATGGTGGAACGGTTTATCAATTATACACGATGGGTGTGAGTAGAAAAAGCACCGTTGAATTTGATGAAACGCTTTACACGATCAAAGATGGGGCAACAGCAGTAGATTTGGCAAAAAGAGGGCGAATATTAGCTTTGGGAATTGGTTTAAACGGTGGTATGCAATACAACGTTGTTACAACAGTGTTTTATTTTGATTGTTCTGCTACATACAATGTTTTTGCTTTTCCATCGAATTATTTGGCTTCTCAGTACAATTCTTATTCACCAATCAACTTGAGCTTCAATCTTGGTGTAAGAAAAACATTCTTTTAAAAGCTAAACCAACTTTTTTGCTCTTTCGAACAACTGCTCCAATCGTTTAAAAAGGTTGTTAAATCTGGATATCTGCTATTACGAGCTTGCTCTAAAGCTATTTTCACATCTAACACGTTCATTTTGTTAGGTGGAAGAGCAAACGCGTGTTTTTCCGTAAGCTTTTTTAAACATTGGTATTGCGGCTTGTTTAAATAATCGCCTTCAGGGAGTGG
>JADLGD010000057.1 GCA_020849495.1 Fluviicola sp. | reverse complement strand
CGCGACAATTCACCTGAAGAACCAGGGAATTCTGCTTGACGTTCCATGATGAAATCACTGAGAGTTGTAATGTGTGACATGGTATTTTTTTTGGCAAAGATACAGAAGTTTTCAGCACGAAGATGTGTTAAGTCATACGAGTAAGAGAACTAGTAATTTTAGAATCCTTATTTTCGCGGATGCTGAAAAAATTCAAGTACCATATTTTGATGCACGTGATCATTTTCATGTGGGGCTTTACTGGAATTTTAGGGAAATTAATTCACTTACCCACCCTGCAATTGGTGTGGTACCGCATATTGATTGCTGGTTTGGCCATGGTGATTGGTTTAAAACTATTGGGCTTTCCCATGCGTATTCCAAACAAAAAAAGAAGATTTCAAGTTTTAGGAGTAGGTGTTTTGGTAGCCACCCATTGGTTAACCTTTTATGAATCGATCCAACTTTCAACGGCATCTTTGGGAATTTTGTGTTTGTCTACCGCGACTTTACACGTAACATGGTTAGAACCCATCATTTTTAAAAAGCAATTTTCGTGGATTGAATTTTCGTTTGGCTTACTTGTAATTGGTGGGATTTACTTTGTTTCATCGGATTTCGACCCCAAACAATACTTTGCATTGGGATTAGGTTTGTTTTCAGCATTGTGTGCAGCCATGTTTTCTGTTTTCAATGCAAAAATTGCCGAAGACACTCCTGCACCAGCCATTACTTTTCACGAAATGATCATGGGGTTTGTGGTGATCACCATTGCACTTGCCTTTAGAGGAGAATTAACAGCCAAAGATCTTTCCATGACCTGGTCCGACTTCTGGTGGTTGTTGTTTTTGGGGATCGTGTGTACATCATTTGCCTTTATCGCCACGATAGAAGTCATGAAACGTTTAGGTGCTTTCACTGTTTCGTTGAGTATCAACTTGGAGCCTGTTTATACCATTTTATTAGCCATTCCCATCTTAAATGAAGATGAAATTCTGAACGGCAACTTTTACGCAGGCTCAGCAATGATCATTTTAGTGGTTGTTGCAAACGGTATTTACAAGGGGATTGTTTCTAAAAAACGATCACTCAGCTAAAAACAACTTCCATTCTTTCGATTGGTGTTGATTCATTACTCTAGGGAATTTATTTTGTGAACCCAATCTTCCTTTTGCCTCCATGAATTGGTAAAAACGCTCCATTGGAACACATTTCGCGATGGGTTGTTTGAGTGTGACGTATTTACGTACTGAGCGGTAATCATCATTCAACAAAGACAAATGCTTATCGACTGATTCCATCACTTTTTTACCATCAATTTCATTTTCTACTCCAAAATACCAATGGTGGTTTTGTTGTTTTTCATCAGCAAACAAGCAGAATTCTGGAATAGCCACGTTTAACTCTTCAATGGTGTTTTTGATGGCTACATTGATATTGTCTAAAGACAAATGTTCACCAACCAAACTTAAATACTGTTTGATGCGTCCGCTGATTTTGATTTCTCTTTTTTCAACATTGATGAATTGTACCAAATCGCCAATCATATAGCGCCACAAACCGGCATTGGTTGAAATCACCAAAGCATAATCTTCTCCACTTACGACCTCATCTGCGGTGAGCGCTTGTGCACCAGCATTTAAATTGCCAAACTCATCAAAATTTTCTCTGTTAAACGGAATAAATTCATAGAAAATACCCGTGTTGAGCAACAAAGTCATTGCATTATTATCCGGCTGTTTTTGGTAGGCAAAATACCCTTCAGAAGCTAAATAAGTATTGAGTAAATGCACTTTCTTTCCGCACACTTTTTCAAAACGGGAAACATAGGGTTCAATGTAAACACCTCCGTAAACATACAATTCCAAATTTGGCCACATTTGGTGTATGTTTTCTAATTCGTAACGTTCTACGATGCGCTCCATCAACATGATGCACCAACTTGGAATACCAGCAATGGTAGAAATATCCCAATTCGGAGCCATTTCAACCATTCTGTCCAGTTTTTTATTCCAGTCTTTTATCGCTGCTGTTTTAGCATCCGGTTTGGTGAGGGGTAATAACACGATGGACGTGTGTTTTTTTAATATTCCAGACAAATCTCCTTCAATGTGATTACCCACTTTTTCGAGTTTGCTTGAACCACCAACAGCTAAAAACGATTTTTGATAAAAAACATCGGGTAAATCAAGCATGGCCGTTGCGGTAAATTGCTTGATGGTTGTGCGCTGAAACGAACGAATCATCTGTTTGGTAACAGGAATACGTTTACTTGGAGAACCCGTTGTACCAGAAGAAAGGGCGTAATATTTAATCACTCCAGGCCACGTTACGCTCGCTTCTCCATCAATTGCTCGGTGCAACCACATTTGGTAAAATTGATCGTAATCAGAAATCGGAACATGCTCT
Source organism: Fluviicola sp. (assembly GCA_020849495.1). Classification (GTDB taxonomy): domain Bacteria; phylum Bacteroidota; class Bacteroidia; order Flavobacteriales_D; family Crocinitomicaceae; genus Fluviicola. Next base: position 11,470 of record JADLGD010000057.1, on the reverse strand, counting down.
TGATAAGCACGAACAACATCTTCAGAATATAAAATCGATTGAAAATCATGATGCAAACCAAAATGGGTTGTAGAAGCTGATTTCAACAATTTATTCAAAGCTTTGATTTGATCTTTGAAATCCAAGCCTTTAAAAGCATTTCTTTTCGAAGAAAATTCAGACGTCTTTTTAAGTAACTTACCTATAATGGGCATGTTTGAGGTGTTTTTTAACGCAGCAACTCGCATGAGTTAATACAAAAATGATAAAAAAATCACAAGTAAACGAACCTTTACTACTTTGTCATTCAATAAAGCATACAAAATGCTTGAAATACAGAACTATTCTCATCATTTTTTAAAACGAACTGAAATTTTTTACTGTAAAAACATGCGGTTATTGGTTTATTAACGTTGATTTTTTAATATTAGCTATTAAATTAGGTTTCTTTATGGTACGAAATAATTAACTTTGTGCCACTATTTGAACCCCAATACTCACTCCTTATGGAAAATAAAACCATTATTGTCCCCCACGATTTCACTTCTGTAGCAGATAATGCCTTGGATCATGCCATTAATACGGCTAAAACCACTGGTGCTCAGATCATTTTGCTACATGTTGTTGCTAAAGAAAAAGCAATTGCTGAAGCTGAAGAAAAACTGAATGCTATTATCAAAAATGCTGGCAGTGATATCGCAATTAAACCAGCGGTAAGAGTTGGAAACATCTTCGATGATATCGGTGATTATGCTTCTGAAGTAAAAGCTGATTTAATTTTCATGGGAACACATGGCGCTACTGGTTGGCAACACATTACAGGTAGTCATGCATTGAAAGTGATCACTCATTCTACTGTTCCTTTTATTGTGGTACAAGAAAAAGGCATCAAAGAAACAGGATACGATGATATCGTTGTTCCTTTAGATTTGAATAAAGAAACCAAACAAAAATTGGCTTATGTGGCAAACATTGCTACTTACTTCAAATCACGCGTTCACATCATTACTCCAGATGAATCGGACGAGTTTTTACGTCACCAAGTAAAAGCAAACATTCAATTTGCTGTGAAATTCTTCCACGAAAGAGGAATTGAAGTAACAACGAAAGTGGCACCAAACAGTGGTTTTGATAAAGAAGTAGTTAAACATGCTGTTTCATTAGACGCCGATTTGATTGCAATCATGAACTTGAACCGCAACAACATGTTGGGTGTTATTACAGCAAGTCACGAACAATATATTCTAACAAACGACGCACAAATTCCAACTTTAATTGTCAATCCAGTTGAAGGAAAATACGGAAGCAGCGTGTTGTTTAGTTAATTAACACACTGATAAACATTAAAAAGGAGTAAAGAATTGTTTTTACTCCTTTTTTTTTGCAATTTTTGAAGTAACAAATACCAAACTTCTATTACTATGAAAAAACGATTACTAATTTTTAACTTGCTTTCAATCCCTTTTGTTTTTGGACAATGTTTTACAACGGGAGATGGAAACGAAGGAGCATTTCATGCAACGTCAAACACAATCATCTCTTCGGGGGTTCATAATTATTCCTCTTTTATTATTGATACTGGCGTAACTGTTACAACAACAGGAACTACTCCTTTGGAAATTTATGTTTCTGGTACGGCATCTATTTATGGTACTTTAACCGTTTCTGGAGCAAATGGTAACGACGGAGTTACCTATACGAGTGGCGGTACTGGTGCAATTGGTGTTGCAGGTGGTGGAAACGGTGGAAATGGAACTTATAGTTCTTCATTAGGACCAATTGTTGCTACTCCTGGAACAGGAAGTGGAGCAGTAAACAATCAAGGTGACGGTTGGTCTGGTGGTGGCGGTGCTGGATATGCATCGGTAGGAGCAAGTTCTGGTGGTGTTGGTGGATTTGGCGGACCAACGTACGGTGATGTACAAATTTCCACAATGGATGCTGGATCTGGAGGCGGTGGCGGCTCTGGAGGATATAGTTGTGGTGCTGGCGGTGGCGGTGCTGGAGGCGGTATCATACGCTTATATGCAAATACACTTTTAATTACTGGAACTGGATCGATCACTGCAAATGGTGGAAACGGAGGTTCAGATGGTGCTGGAAACTGCGGTGGCGGTGGCGGTGGATCTGGAGGTTCACTTATAATCGGTGCATTTACACTTACCAATGATGGTGTAATTTCAGCAGTTGGCGGAACAGGAGGAGCATCAAATGTTGCTGGATCTCCTTATTTTGGTGCTGGAGGAAATGGATCTGAAGGAAGAATTCGAATTGCAGGAACAGTTTTAGGTAACGGTACGATTACACCTGTAATCGGTTTTCAAGGACCCTCTTCTTCTAATTTTGTGTCCAATTTCGCTTCAATTCAAGGTACTTGTTCAGGATCAAACGCTGGAAGTTTAATCGTTTCTTCAACAGGAGGAACTGCTCCCTATTCTTATTCATGGACAGAAAGTGGTGAAACAACAGATAATCCAACTCAATTAGTTGAAGGAATGAATCATTTTCAAACAACTGATGATTTAGGGTGCATTGCTTTTGATTCCATCATGATTGACGTTTATCCTGTATTCACAGACAATCAAACACTTACAGTATGTGCAGGAGATTCCGTTGTTGTTGGATTAAATGTTTATACAACAAGTGGAACATATACGGATACATTTTCAAGTATCAATGGTTGCGATAGTGTCATTACTACGAATTTAACTGTTGAAAATAGTATCAATACAGCCGTAAGTGTTTCTGGAGCTACTTTGACTTCAGATCAAGCAGGTGCAACTTATCAATGGTTCAATTGTGCAACGCAAGCAATCATTCCAAATGAAACATCACAATCCTATACGCCTACAGTAACAGGAAATTATGGTGTTTTATTGACTGTAAATAACTGTGATGCTACAAGTGAATGTACGTTGGTAGATTTTAGTGGTCTGAATGAATTGGATCGTTTTGTACACTTATTTCCAAATCCAACGAATGGCCTTATAACAGTTGAATTTGATTCGGAAACAGCAGTTGAAAAAATGGTTGTAACTGATAATGCTGGTCGTATTTTGTTCACCAATTCTGGAACAACAACAGCTACTTTTACAATTGATCTTAGTAATGAATCTAAAGGTGTTTACTTTTTAAGTGTTCAAATTGGTGGGCAAACACAGACTCATAAAATCACAAAAAATTAATAATTTATACACCAAAAACAAAAACGCTCCCGAATTTCGAGAGCGTTTTTTTTGTCTATTTCTTTCGTACTAATCTTTTAAGAAGCGATGAGTGGCTCCATCCGTTGCCTCATCTGTCAACCACAAAGTGTCTTTACTAACTTTTAAAATCATTGGGGTTGTCATTCCTTCTGCAGTTACAATCCACTCATTTTTATCTGTCAACCAAGAATGTTTATTCTGAAAATCATAGAAGCCTGAATGAATCATCGTGTCGTTTTTAGTCCACGTATAACTATCAAAATCAATAAAGTCAAGTTGTTGTTGAATTCCAGAAGACGTGTCTGATAAACCTCCCCAACCACTGAATGTTGAAATCCAATTCCATTTCCCCTCTATACTGTTGGATGGTACAAAGCCGTCTGTTTTTTTACTACAAGCAAATAAAGAAGCAACAATAAGGAGTGAAAATACCTGTTTCATATCAAGTTGTTTAAAACGTTGAACTAAAATACATTCTTTTATTTAGAATCCTTGTTTTTAGCAAGATTATCTCATTCATCGATAAACAGGAATTGTTCCCATTCTTTTATTTGATCGCCTGTTGTTGTTTGAACAATGATTCTATAAATCCCGTTTTTCTTTGGTAAAAATGTCTTCCAATAGCTTGTTCCAGCTTTCACTTTCTTTTCTTTGGTGTAGATGACTTCTTCAGATGCATTGATGTAACTGACCCTTACTTTAGCCGCTGTTTTCAAATCAAAAAACACCATGTATTGATTCTTTTTGCCGTGTTTTAAAATGTCCACATTTAAGGGATCGTTGGCCTTTAAATTTCGCTTTTGAGTTTGTGAAGTTTGAGTGAGGTAAACACGGTAAATTGTTGGAACCGCTTTACTTTCTTTTCCATTATTTACCCAAAACACATTCTTTGCATCTGGAACAATTCCTCCAACAAGCACTCCTAACTCTAACTCATTGGGCATAGAAGTTGTCCATTGCAAACTGTTTTGTTTCCAAAAGTCAGCATTGTTCGGAATAAACGCCGAACCAGCTCCTAAAAGTGTTGGCATTTTTTCAGCCAATAACCATTCTTCCATCGATCCATCAGGCTGCACAACAACTCTTGCCAAGGTGGATACAAAAGGAACATTATTGTCTTGAATTATTTTTCCAACTGTGTCATAAAACTGCGCTATTCCTCCCATCATGAACAAATGTGACGTTTTAGTCGATGGGTCATAAACAACTATTTCTGGACATTCATAATGGTTATAAAACTGACGGAAATTTGGTTGCAATCTTACTTCTCCAGCTTCATTTATTCGGGTTGTTGTTTGAAATGGCAAATCAGCATCTTCTTGAAAAACACCTGAAAGCGCCAACAATTCATAGGAATTTTCTCCTTGTGGCACTTTAACTAAATTGTAATCTCGCTTGTGTAATAAATTACTATTCGTGATGCTTGGAAGAAATGCAGGTCTTCCATTGATCCATTTAAATCGTCTAACCGCAGAAGTATAAGTTTGAGTAAACGACGGTCCGTTTCGAGGATTGTATCTCCCATCAAAACGATGTCCTCCAACCAAATAATAAACATCATTTATGTAATGTAATTGTCCTCCACAAACAGCAAACGAATCACTCACTTCTCTTTGAAACAAAGCATCTGAAACCGCGTTGTTCTTTACTGCAGCAATGGTGTTTGAAACAGAAAAACGAAGCGCTGATGCAAAAGTAGCATGATCGTCAGCAGCAGTACTGATACCATAACCACCAATCAATACCATTGTATCCCCTTTTTGAGTAAAACAATGATTGGTTGCTTTTAATTGTTCTGCAAAAGGTAAAGAACACGATGCAACCGGTGTTTTCCAAACAGTCTTTGTAGCAAGGTTAACCACAATCAGTTGATCATTATGTCCAGCAGCATCAAAACTAACTCCTGGCATGCGTTGATGCAAACCATCTAATCGACCACCAATGATCAATATTTCATCACCATTTTTAGCATAACTAAACGATTGTACACCAATCATTCCCTCTATGGAAACGGGTTCAAAACGGAGAGTGTACATAGAAGGATCCTGACCAAACACTGAAAAGGATATCCAAATAAATGCGAAGAAAGCGTATTTCATGAAGCGAAATTAAGTTCTTTTTGTTTTGTAAAATGTGACCTCTATCACCTTTTAATCTTTGTATTCATTTCGTTCCAAACGCGCTTTGACTTCTTCCATGTTTTTCATTTTCTTCGCTTGTCTACTGGCTATCGCTGTAGGTGTAAAATACGTGTGCATATTCAAAAACGAAACTTGCATTTCATCCCATTGACGATCACTGTTTATTTTTCCATGTTCTCGTAATTCTAAGCGCAAACGATCTGCAATTTCATGGAAATCATCTCTTCCTAAATAATCCAAATCGGCATCACAAATGATTTCTTCCAATTTGTTTTTCGGTTTATGAGGTATTTGCGTGACGAAGATCAGCTCTTTAATCTGCTCAATGTGTTGCGCTGAATAACCATATTTTGGAAGGATTTCCTCCGCCATTCTAGCTCCTATTGGTTCGTTTTTCTCATAATTCTCTACAAACCCAGCATCGTGGTAAGTTGCAGCAGATTTTAACAAGAACAAGCCTTCATCGGTTACACCTTCCAATAAGGCATAACGTTCTACTGCTCGAACAACATCTTTGGTGTGTTCAATACTATGGTAATGCAATTTTGGAGACAATCCTTTCTCCAACACTTTGATGATATGACGTTCTGCTTTGTAGTAATTGATGCTACTGTACAAGTGCAAATTGACAATTTGTTGGAAACGATCATTCGGAACCAAACCTTCGCCATTGATAGACAATTCTGGTTTGATGCGTTCTACCGTAAACATGTCGATCAAGCCCTTGCTTTTGGATTGAACTTTACCTCGGAAGGTACATTCAAAATACGGTTCAATTAATTTAAACGTTGCTCCTGAAATGGTTACTCTTCCTGGCTCACCCATCATTTCCATGCGTTGGGCTTGGTTCACAGTTGAACCCCAAATATCGTAAGCTAAACGCTCAGATCCAATTACACCAGCTGTTACTTCACCTGTATTGATTCCCAAGCGTAAATCCCAATAATCTGTTCCGTTTGCAATGGCATCGTGTTTCAATTTCTGCATGTAATCTTGAATCTGCAAAGCAGCTAAAACAGCATCAATCGGGTTGGTGTTATTGCGAACTGGAACCCCACCGGCACACATGTATGCGTCACCAATGGTTTTGATTTTCTCCAAGTTGTTACGGACAATGATTTCATCAAATTTGCGGAAATAAATATCCAACTTGTTGACCAATTCGGTTGGTTTCAATCCTTCTGCAATCTTTGTAAAGCCAACGAAATCGGTAAACAACACCGATACCGTTTTATAGGCACGTGCAGATGCTCTTCCTTTGTTTTTAAGCTCATTCGCTGTTGCCTCAGGAATCATGTTGTTGAGCAATTTTTCCGACTTGTCTTTCTCGATTTGAAGTAAACGCTTTTGTTCTTCCACCTTGATTTTTTCTTCTTCAATGATGGCTTTCTGCATTTCAATCTTCACGTTTTGTGCGCGAATTTCTTTGGTGCGTTCTACAATTTTCATTTCCAATCGCACTTGTTCTCTACGCGCCTGATCTATTCTAGTACGAATAAAAACAATGACTGCAATTGTCAAAACAATGACAACAATGACCCAGAACCACCACTTCATCCAAAAAGGAGAAGCAATTTCAAGGGTCAAACTCGCAGGAATAACATTCCATTCACCGTCCATTCTTCTGGCATACACTTCCAAGGTGTAATTTCCTGGTTGCAATGAATTGAAACGAATTTCTGTGGAGTTGCCCAAGAACACCTCTTCATCTTCTGAACCAACGAGGCGGTATTTGAATTCTACCAACTCAGGATTCATCAAATCGGAAGAAACAAAACGAATCGAGAAACTGCGTTTGTTGTAGGGTAAATAGATTTGATTGACTTCAGAAAATGCTTCCGTGAAAGGCGCGTCTTTGTCTCCAGGTCGCAACCAGCGGTCATCAAAACGAAACTTGATGAAAGACACTTCTACATCATCTTGTTTTTCGTTTAAATTATTTGGCTTAAAGAAGTTATATCCGGAAATCCCTCCAAAAAATAAATCACCTGATTTAGAGGAAAAATATGCTCCTGTATTGAACTCATTACTCATCAAACCATTCATTTCTGTAAAGTTTGAACACGTATGTTTCGTTTTATTAAAGCGACACAATCCTTGATTGGTACTCAACCACAAATTGCCACTTCCATCCGATTCGATCCCGTAAACAAAGTTATTGGGTAGTCCGTCTTTTTTCGTAAAGCGTTCTATTTTTCCTGTTTTTACGTCCAAACGCATGATACCAGAACCAGAAGTTCCAATCCATAATTCATTGATGTTTTCTTGAAACATACATGAAACGTAATCTTTCGATGAACTTAAAATATTTCCACTCCATTTAGAAGGAACAATAATCGGTTCTTTGACTTTTTTGTCTTTGAATTCATACAAACCACCTGTACTTGTCGCAAAATAGGTTTTGCCATCGATTCCCTTGAAAACAATTCTACAAATACCTGCACCGATGGATTGGGTGCGTTTTTTAGGATTGTGTACAAATGCTTTGAAGTGACCTTTTTTATGGCTGTACAATAATACGCCTCCTTTTGTTGCAAGGAAATATTGATCGTCTTTGTAATGAGAAATGCGATAAACTTTTGAAAAACTAGCTGGGTTTTCGAGGTCTTTAAACGGAACTTTTCGAACCTTGTACATAGCTCCATAGTATTCCAAAGCGTATAAGCCATCCGTACAACCAACCAAGAGTTCATGATCATTCACGTAATAAATGGACATGATACTGGTTTCATTTTTACCTGATCCTTTCGCGATGTAATATTGCTCAAATTCACCTGTTCTTCGGTTCAAATTGGAAACAGCAAAATCAGAAGCTATAAACAAAGAACTGGCATCTGGGTTTTCAGCAAATCCCCAAACACTCGCTGACGGCAAACCTTGTTTTAAATTTCCTGAAGGACCAACACCTAGAAAACCTTTGTTGTTCGGGTCAAAACAGCTCAATCCACGAAGTGTTCCAATCCAAATGGCGCCGGTTTTATCTAAATACAGTTTGTTTATTTCATCGTACAACAGTGCGTTTTTTTGGAAAATGTCTTGCTTACTTTGATAGATTGTATAAACGCCGTTTTGTTTTTTAACACTCAACAAACCCTTGCTTTGAGTAGCAACAAAGAATTCATTTTTAGAACGCAGTAACACATCCGAAATTTCAATGATTCCAAAATCCTTTTCGATTTGAGTTAGAAAAGGAAGGGCATTGTTGTTTTGGTAGTCATACAACCACAAACCATGATTGGTCGATAATAAATAAACAGAAGCATTGAATTGCTCGGCATCATTGATGATCCAGTTATTAGCGATTAACTTTTTTGGAACAATCGTTACTATTTTTTTGGTCTTGATATTGAACACATAAGCCCCTCTGTCTTCAGAAGAAATCAAGAGTAAATCATCTGTTAAAAACGACAGGTATTGCAAGCGTTTAGAAGGAAAACGCACATTTACCAACTCAACGGTTTTACTTGCGCTTTTGTAGATGGCTAGTCCTTGTGTGGACGTTCCAAGGTAAATATCTCCATTTGAAGCTTCCACCATGGATTCGATGGAAATGGGATTACCGTTTTTAAGCGAGTAGGTTTTGAACGCTTCTTTCAATGGATCAAATGCGGTTAAACCATTGGAAGTACCAAACCATAAAACGCCCTTTTTATCTTTCAACGATGCGTGAACATACTCACTTTCCAAGCCTGGTGTGTCATCAGATGTAAACACTTGAAATTGTTGCCCATCAAAACGATTCAACCCATCTTGAGTACCAATCCACAGTGTTCCAATATCATCTTGTACAATGGAAAGTACGGAACTTTGCGAAAGTCCGTCATTGATCGTAAAATTACGAAAACGGTATGCCAGCTGACCATACGTCAGAGGTATAAACGCCAAAGCAATCCCAATTCCTAGTAGACGGTTGAGCATGATAAAAGATTATAATTTCCCTTACGAGAAAATCACCTAAGGGTTTCGTTTTGGGGAACTTAAGCTGGTTGACCGCCCATTCCAGCGGTAGCTTGAGCTGCTGCATTTTCCAAGTCGCGATCAAACAGGTACAAACCTCCTTTATCGCCACCAATCAAACGCAATTTGTCTAAAATTCCTCTCGCCAACGCTTCTTCTTCCAATTGTTCGGAAACATACCATTGCATGAAGTTGTGCGTTGAATAATCTTTTTCTTGCAAGCAAACATCAACCACTCCGTTGATGCTTTCTGTAACAACTATTTCGTGTTCTAACAACAATTCGAACACACGCTCCAGCGAATCAAATTCTACTGGTGGTTGTGGAACTGCAGGAACAAGAGCTACTCCGCCGCGCTCGTTTACGAACTTGATCAATTTCAACATGTGGAAACGCTCTTCATCAGAATGTTGGTACATGAATTTTGCTGTACCGTTCAAGCCATTGTTTTCAGCCCAAGAGGCCATAGCAAGATAGAATTGTGAGGAAGATGATTCTTTTTGAATTTGATCGTTTAGCGCTGCTTCGATTCGTTTGTTCATCATATTTGAGATTTTATTCCTAATCTGATAAAGTTAAGAACTTTTAAGAAATATGTTTGAATAGAGATGGTGAAATTCTTTCAATCCAAGTTCTTTAGCCTGTAAAGTAAAAAGGATTGACTGTTTTGGTCAATCCTAGTTCTACTTTTAAAAAAATCACAACTTCCTTGTCAATTTTACTTAATTCAATTAGGCAACAACTCCCGTTGTTTTATGTTTTTTCTACTTTAAATTTATGAATCGTATTTTCTGATTTTAAATGAATAATGTACAACCCTTTTGCATGTTTACTTAAATCTAAAACCATTTTGTTCGAGAAAGGGAACGAATAAATCAATTGCCCGAAATAATTAAAAACTTCTAGTTCACCTACAATCCCAGTAGCATCAATGTTCACTATTCCACTATTTGAAGGGTTTGGATAAATTTTAACTTCCTGGTTCAAATTGGATAATACAGACAAACTCGAAACCAACATACAATCCGTAGTATCTGAACAGCCAGCATTAGTTGTCATAATCACAGCATAACTTCCGTTTGAGCTTGGATAAAAAACGTCTGATGTTTCTCCTTGAATTGGAGCATTCGTAGTACAATTTATCCATTGATAATTGTCTGCTCCAAAAACACTTAATAAAGTATCAGAACTATTGATAATTTGTCCCGTTGGTATTGGATCAATGGTTAAGTTTAAGGTTAAAACACTATCACAACCAGCAGTGTTTAAAAGGGTTGTTGTGTAAACATTGGATGTTGTATATGTTTGATTATTTGCCGACCAAGTATAACTTCCACATGCGGATTCTGAAATTGAAGAATACGTTGTTTGATTAATTGTTAGTTGAAGTGTCAATAAACTATCACAACCTGCTGCATTCGTAAGTGTTTGATTATACGTTCCTGATTGATTAAAAATTTCTCCATTGATTTCAATCGAATCGCAAGCAAAGTAACTTACTGTTGATGTTGTTGCATCGAATATTGTCAAATTCAAAGTGATGGTGCTATCACAGCCCATCGAATTGGAAATAATTGTTTCATAAACACCCGTCTGCGTATAAGTTTGGTTGTTTTCTAACCATGTGTAACTTTCGCAACTTGATACAGAAAACGAGGAAGTAGAAGAATTAATAATAATAAGATTTATCGTCAGCAAACTATCACAACCTTGGGTATTTGTTAAGGTTTGTGCATACGTTCCAGATAGGGTAAATACATCGCCATTGATTTGCAACGAATCACATGCAGTTAAATTGATGGTAGCAGAAGTTGAGTTCTTAATCGTTAAATTCAGCGTTAATATACTATCACAACCTTGTGAATTGATCAAAACAGCGTTATAAATGCCCGATGCGGTATAGGTTTGGTTATTGGCTGACCACACAAAACTATCACACGTTGTGAAAGTTACTGTAGAGGATGTAGACTGCTTAATCGTTAAATTTAGAGTGAGTAAGCTATCACAACCTTGTGAATTCACCAAAACAGCATTGTAAACACCGGATGCGGTGTAGGTTTGGTTATTGGCTGACCAAACAAAACTATCACACGCTGTGACCGTTGCTATTGAGGATGTGGACTGCTTAATCGTTAAATTTAGAGTGAGTAAGCTATCACAACCTTGTGAATTCACCAAAACAGCATT
>JADLGD010000056.1 GCA_020849495.1 Fluviicola sp. | reverse complement strand
GTTGCGTTCTTGGGCTCTTGCCTATATGGTAGTTATTCCTCTTTTGTTGTTTTTAGCTCCACAGGTTCATCGTTTGGTGAATCGAATGATGGATGAACGTTAATAACATTTTTGAATTATTAGTGTCCTGAAAATCAAAATGACATTCATTTTTAAACCGTTTTTGTGTTTCATTTTCAGAATTTAATTATGTGTTGTTGAATCTATTAGGAAGCATTCTGAACTTGGTGACTTTTGTCAGGGAAAGGGAAGGACAGTGAGATTGTGATGAGGTAAAAAGTGGTAAAAATTCTTTGGTAATATTGCAATATTACCGCGTGTAAAAGTCTTAAAAACAACATTTTACAGCTTTTATTTTTAATAGTTTTCCATCGATGTTCAAGTTTTTCTAAAATGATAAATAATACAGAGATTTAAGGCTGATTTTAACATCCAATGTGAAACGCAATTAAATGAATTTGACATGTTGAATTTTTGTTTAAAAATGGAAGGTAAAGAGAAGTTGGGGGCAAAAATTACGAAAACAAAATTCGGTAATATTGCAATATTACCTTTTTTAAAAATCAGAAAAACAGACTATTACGTTCCTTTTTTAACAAACACTTTCCAAATATATTATTTCAATCTCATCCCAAAACTACGCATTGAAACATGCCAAATTCCAGTTATGCAAGTGTTATTTTGGTTTTGATGAATGGTTGATTCATGAATCAAAAATTCATTCATTTCAAAATCACCTTTTAAACGCTCCAATTACCATTCAGTAAATCGATTCAGCAATTTATCAACATTTGTCCCAAATCACATCTTGTTCTCTTGTTTTGTATCTACTTTTACAGTGAAAATTTACACAGATATGAGCGCAAGTGAAGTGACTACACCTCAAGTTTCCAAGTTAGCAGAACACATCATTGGTTCTGAAATCATCAAATTGGCGGGTGAAGTCAATGAGAAAATCAAACAAGGAGAAAAGATTTATAATCTTACTATTGGCGATTTTAATTCCAAAGTTTTTCCGATTCCTGCTGAATTGAAACAAGCAATTGTGGCGGCTTATGAAGACGATCAAACGAATTATCCAGCTGCCGATGGAATGTTGGAATTGCGTCAAAGTGTTTCCAATTTATTGCGCGAACGCGGTGATTTGAACTATGGAGTAGATGAAATCGTGATCACAGGTGGAGCTCGACCAGCAATCTATACTATTTTCAAAGCGGTGGTTGATCCAGGAGATGCAGTTATTTTCCCGATACCTTCATGGAACAACAACCATTACACCTATTTGAATGATGCGCGACCAATCATGATTGAAACGCGACCAGAGAATAATTTCATGCCTACTGCCGCTGAAATAGCACCTTTCATTCCGGAAGCGAATTTGTTGGCTTTGTGTTCACCTTTGAACCCAACTGGAACAGTGTTTTCGAAAAAAGATTTGGAAGAGATTTGTGATTTGGTTTTGGCTGAAAACAAAGTACGTGAAGCAACAGGAAGAAAACCTTTGTATGTCATGTATGATCAAATCTATTGGCCACTAACGCATGGATCAATTGAACATTTCAATCCCGTTTCTTTGCGACCAGAAATGCGCGCTTATACTTTATTTGTTGATGGAATTTCTAAATCATTGGCAGCAACAGGTGTACGTGTAGGTTGGACCATGGGACCAAAATTTTTGATCAATAAAATCAAATCCATTTTAACGCATGTGGGAGCTTGGGCTCCAAAGGCAGAACAAATGGCTACAGCAGCTTATTTGTCAAATCTAACACAATACGATGCCTTTTTAGAAAACATCAAAGGTGAAATCAATGCCCGTTTACAAGGTTTTTATGCTGGTTTTCAAGCCTTGAAAGAAGAAGGGTTTCGTGTAAATGCCATTGCACCAGAAGCAGCCATTTATTTGACCGTACAGTTTCAATTACACGGACAAAAAACAGCTGATGGAAAGGTTTTGGAAACAACACAAGACATCACCAAATACATTTTAGATGAAGCCAAAGTAGCAATCGTTCCTTTTTATGCTTTCGGATCTTCTACCGATTCAAGTTGGTATCGCTTATCTGTTGGAACATGCAGATTGGAAGATGTTGAAGGAGTTATCAAAGGATTAAGAGGGGCATTGAGTCGATTGAAATAATCAGTAATTAGATAAAGTGAAAAGACGAGCCGTTTGTGTTCGTCTTTTTTTTTGATATAGTTCCCAGTACGGAAAATCGCAACTCCCAATTTTCAATGTGCAGTTTTCAGTTTGATTGGGCTGGTTCAATGCCACACCTTTGTCGGGTAACTTTAAGATAAAGGACATGAAAACAATTTCTATTATAAGCGCAACAGTACTTTTCTTCTCAACGATGAGTAGCGCACAAACAACAACTACAACAACATCCACTTCCAATATGCCTTCCATGGTGATTGGTGGAATTGAAGTAAGAGGATTGCAATCGGACGAAGACATTCTACGATCGGTGATTTACAAAAACTTGGTCAACTCGAAAAAATATGTGGTGAACGACCGCTACGATGTGGCAGAGAAATTAGGCGCCGATAAAATGAAAGCGTGTTTAGGGAAAGAATGCTTGGTACGTGTTGGAAAACAATTGGAAGCAGATTTTGCCATGAGTGCAAGCTACGAAGGTTTAGGCGATCGCATTTTGATTTCCATGAAAATTGTAGATGTCAATACAGGTGAAATTGTTCAAAATGAAATCGAGCAATTCGAAAACCAACAACGTGAAATCAACCGCATGACGGATATCATGATCAATCGCTTGTTGAAAGTATCATCGGATGCAGTAGCGAACAAAGCACTGTTGTTCAAAGAAGGACCAACTGCAACAACCGGTTTGGGTAAAATGAACAACAACGGTCCACGAATCGGAGTAGGTGTTGCAACAGGTGAAAATGCAGAATATTTCACGCGCTCAGAACGCGATGGAGGTTTGGGAACAAGTCCTGTTTTGTTCAATATTGGTTACCAACTTGAAGCACAATATGCTGGAACAGAAAATTTCAGCGGATTGTTTGAATTCATTGGAAATATTGCCGGAGTTGAACAAGGAGCACCAATTCCTTCTTTAGCAGTACTTCACGGTGTGCGATTTGGTAAAGGTGCTTGGGAAATTGCACTAGGACCATCATTCTCTATGAAAAAATTATTAGAAGGTACAACCGATTACGATGGTACTTTCAGAACCTATTCCGATTTGGCAAATAGTGGTGTGACAACTGCTGATCAATTTGTCTTCACCAACAGACCAGATACTCGAGGAGCAACTTATTTCTCTACGAATTTCGTGGTAGGAATTGGAAAAACGTTCCGTCCAGGAGCCTTGAATGTTCCAGTGAATGCTTATGCATCCATGAATAAATACGGTACTTCATTCGGACTTTCTGTAGGAATCAATGTAACGCGTTCTAGAACTTATAAAACAACACGATAATGCAATCTACCACCTAATCAACCGAAAATGTCCATAGAACCCTTCAGTCTTGTATTGAAGGGTTTGCATGTTCAATGTAAAAAAGCACAAGATGGAACACGTAAAAATCAATTTCAAAGAAGACGCGACTACTTTTTTTAGCGACTTAGTTGATGCGACCAAAGAGTTGATGAATGCCCGAAAGTTGAAACAAGCGATTCGAATTGTTCAGTTGAAATTTGTGGTTTACACCCTGTTGCTGATTTTCGGTTTCGTGAGTTTATACACCCATTTATTTGGCAATCATTTTCTTTCGCTTTTAGGGAGTTATGTGTTGATCGGCATTTCAGGATTGTTACTGGCATTCAATAGTGGACATGATGCTGCACACGATACGTTTAGTAGCAAAAAATGGGTGAATGCTGCAGTTTTTTATTTCACCTTCAATGTGCAAGGAGTGAACAGCCGCTTATGGAAAATGCGCCACATTCATTCGCACCATCCTTTTCCAAATGTGGACGGTTGTGATGTGGACATTGATGAAAATCCCTTGATGCGCTTATCACCTTCACATCCATTCAAAAAGCACCACAAATACCAATACTTGTATGCCAATTTCTTTTACTTGTTTTACACTTTGCATTGGATTTTAGTGAAAGATTTCAAGTATTTGCGTAAAAACGAGTTGGCCAATTTGAACGATATTTCCCATTCTCCGTGGATGAGGTTGGAATTGATTGGCTTGAAAATCGCCTATTTTACATTGATCTTGGTTTTACCCTTGTTGTTTGCAGGTTGGACTTGGTGGTACGTCTTGTTGTGTTTTGGCATCATGCATCACATTATTTCTTTGTTCTTCATACTCACTTTGGCGATATCACATTTGAGCGATGCGACGGTTTTTGTGACTTTAGATGCAAGTAAGGCCATTGATATGACTTATTTCCAACATCAGCTTGCCGTTTCAGTGGATTATCATCCGAAGTCGGTTTTAGCGAATTGGATATTTGGAGGATTCAATGCACATGCTGCTCATCACCTTTTTCCCAATGTACCCCATAGTTTGTATCCGAGAATTACACCATACATTCAACAAGCTGCGAGCAAGTTTAATTACGATTACAACAACATGAATTTGCTGAAAGCAGTCAAATCGCATTACACGTATTTGCGCTTGTTAGGGGAGGGGTGATGAAACATCAGCCAATAAGATTTATTGACTGATGTTTATTGCTGGTGGTTATTGAATTTTTAAGCGTTTTGTGAAATTCATGATCGCTACGAGAACGAAGAAGAGTCCGATACTTCCTACAATGAGTGCGTATGTTTCCAAATTGACAATGACAAATAAGAAGGCATACAATAAAATGATACTCGTACCGCACATAATGGCAAATTTGAGCGACTGAAGAATGGCTTTGGCATACCAAATAATGACTAAAACGATCGCGCTGCAAGCAATTAAATACGATTTGTCAAAACCTATTTGCTCAGAAAAAGACAAGAGTAAAACATAAAATAAAATCAGAGCTAGTCCAATCATGAGGTAATGCAAAGGATGAATACTCATTTTTCCAATTAATTCTGTAAGAAAGAACACCGCAAAAGTGAGTGATACAACTAGAATAGCATATTTTACAGTGCGTTCATTTAGTTGGTATTGATTGACTGGATAAATGAAACTTGTTTCAGCAGTTGCATCATCTGCTTCGTTTATCTGATTGGTCGTAAAGTTTTTACCATTGTCACCTAGGTTGATTTTATTCCATTCGGCTTCAAATCCTTTTTTAGTGATTTTAGTTTTGTTAGGTTCCGGAAGATGAGTTCCGCCAAAAGATGGAGTGTTCCAATTGGAGTTCATTTTCAATTGCGATTTATTGGCCACACTTTTTACTTGAATACTTCCGCTTGCATTACAACTAAAAGCTGCGTTGACTTTTAAATGTAAAGCTTCAATAGGGATTGCAAAAGGTTCTGAGACAATCAATTTGTCAGATGTGTTTTGATGCGCTTGCGTTTCACCTAGAATTGCTAGCTTTTTATCATTGATTTCAAAGGTGTCCACATTGGTGAAACGTGCATTTTGATTGGTTAAGATACCTACTTGTGCTTTCGTCCAATCCAACTCACTTGCTTTCTTTTTGATTTCAAAAGTTACATTGCTTTGAGCTTCCGTTTGAAAAACAGTAAAATTATAGATACCTCTCTTCTTGTCAGATACAGCAATTTTAACTGCATCATTTTGAGACTTCGGATAGAAAAATGCATATCCTTTTGATTTGTTTTTTTCGATGATTGGTACGCGTAGGTAGATGCCTTTGTATTCAAGTTGACCTCCCCATTCATTTTCTAATTCTTCATTAACGGTTTCAGCCCTATCAGCTCTTTCAATGATTAAAAAATAGACACGAGTAAGTGGGATCATGAGTACCAAAGTGATGACACCAATGGTTAGTATTCTTCCAAATGTTGAATACAAAAAGGTTAAGAACTCGTTTTGTTGTTTTTGATTTGTTTCCATGACGATGAATTTTAGATTATTAAAAGAACTTTGAAATACAAAGTAAAAGTTTAAAAAAAAAGCTAGTTGATTTTTTTAATCAATTGTTCTAGAGCTGCTAAATGTTGTTGAAAGGCTTGTCTACCGAGCTCACTTGCATGGTAACTGGTATTTGGTTTCTTTCCAATAAACTGTTTGGTTACGGTGATGTATTCAACACTTTCCAGGGCTTTCATGTGACTGGCCAAATTACCATCGGTTACATCCAATAGTTCTTTCAATCGATTGAAATCCATTTGTTCGTTGACCATCAAGATAGACATGATTCCCAATCGAACACGATGATCGAACGCTTTATTGATATGTGCAATGATACTTGACACTGATTATTTTCTGTCGTATTTAAAATACATATAGCTACCGTAACCGATATGTGCGAAACCAAATCCTAAGGTCCAAAAATACAAACCATAACCCGGATACATGGCATTGAGTAAACCTAAGATTAAAAAAAGTATTCCCAAAGAGCGCAAGGTTTCAAGGGTGTATCTACTTGCATTGATCAAAGCCAAACCGTAAAACAGCAATGTTATAGGTGAAACCAAATCAAAGTAGCTTCTTTCGATCATGATGATGGCTAAAGCACCTCCTGTTAAAAGAGGAATGGAGAAATTAATCAGGAATTGTTTTGCTATCGGATTCCATATTTTTTCACCTGTTTTCTTAGCTTTTTGCTTGGATAAAACTATTCCAGTGATCAATGACAAAACGAGAATTGAAATAGCAATCGAAAGAATGAAATTAAAACTGGGAGAGAAGACTTTCAATGGTAACTCGAAGGTGTTTCTGTTCCAATAAATGATGAAAGAACCAATGGTAGCATATAATCCTGCAAGTATGCCAGACAAGCCTGAAAGCGATAAGAATCGTGTCGAACGATTCATCAAGTGTTGAATATCGTTCAGTTGATTTAAATAATCTTTATTCTCCATAAAAAGAACTTTGAAATGCAAAGTAAATACTTAAACGAAACAAAAACAAGTTTATTTTATTTGAATTGTTTTTTTTTAATCGTGTTTACAACCTTTGTGTTTCTTCTCAGGAACTGGATCATACCCATGTCCGCCCCAAGGATGACAACGAGAAATGCGTTTGGTTCCCAACCACAAACCTTTGATCGGTCCGTGGATTTTGAGTGCTTCGATCATGTAAACCGAACAAGTAGGATCGTATCTGCAGGCATTCGGCAAAATAGGACTGATGATCCACTGATACAATTTTACCGGTATCATCAAGAAAAAACTGAAAATCTGTCCCAACCAACGCATGAGCAAAAGTACTGAGTTTTTAGAACTGTAGTTAAGCTAGTACTAACTTTCTGGAAGCTTCAATTTCTTCCATGTGATTTACCGCCCAACCAGCAAGGCCATTGATGTGTGTCATCAAACTTTTCCCCAATGGTGTGATTGCATATTCCACTCGTGGTGGTACTTCCGGATAAATCGTCCGTTTTACAAAACCATCAGCTTCTAATGTACGAAGTGTAACGGTCAACATCTTTTGTGAAATGTCAGGAATGGCTTTGTTCAATTCATTGAAACGCAGTTTTTCAGCATCGTCTAAAATCATTAACAACAAGATCGACCATTTATCTCCAAAGCGATCCAATACGTTTCGTACTGGACAGTTCGTTATCTCAAAATTATTTTTCATTTTATTGTTGTGCTAAAGAATTGATAATCAGTAATTCTAAACTTGAAGTAAGTATCCCACTTTTTCGTTTCTTCTTGTTTTGTGTTACAAACATACACATTTTTGCAAACTATAAGAAAGTAACAAACTAAAAGAGAGTATTATGAAGAAATATTTGATCACAGGTGTCACAGGAAGTTTAGGAAAAGCTGTTTTGGATGGATTGCTGCCAAAAGTGTCCAAAGATGAAATTGCAGTTCTAGTTAGAAATGAAGAAAAAGCGAGCGAATTTAAAAACAGTGGAATTGATGTGCGCATAGGAGATTATAACAACGAGTCCACTTTAATCGATGCTTTTCAGGGAATTGAAAAGTTGTATTTCGTTTCTAGTTCAGATTTATCCAATCGCACAGAACAGCATTTGAATGTGGTACATGCTGCAACAAAAGCGAATGTGAAGCAAGTTGTTTATACCAGTTTCCAACGAAGAAATGAAACAGCAAGTTCACCTATTGCTGCTGTTGCACAATCGCATTTGGATACAGAAAAAGCGTTAATAGAAAGCGGACTCAATTACACCATTTTGAAACACGGCTTGTACATGGATTTATTGCCTTGGTTTATCGGGGCACAATTCATGGAAAACAAATCCATTTATTTACCTGCTGGAGAAGGAAGAGCGGCATTTATCTTAAGAGATGATTTAGCTGCTTTGGCTGTCAATGTTTTGACCTCAATAGGGCATGAGAACAAAATTTACAATGCTTATGCTGAATCTGCACCAACCATGTGTGAAATTGCAGTTGAAGTTTCAGGAATTGTAAAGCAAGAAATAGCTTACGTTTCGCCTTTTGTAGATGAATTCATGACGACACTTTCTCAAGCTGGAGTGCCAGCAGAAGTTGCAGGAATGTTGGCTGGTTTTTCAAGCGCTATCGCAGCGGGTGAATTTTCTGAAGTGAGTGCAGATATTTCTTCTCTATTAGGAAGAAAGCCAACATCGGTTTCAACATTTTTGGAACAGGTGTATCAAGCTTAAAAAAGACTTAGAAGAGCTTTTCATCAGAAAGGCTCTTTTGTTTATTTTGGAGTGTTTTTGTTAAAATAAGGATGAAAGTGTTGCTGTTTTTAGGTTTTTTGGACGTTTTTCATTAGTTTAACGCTGTCCAATTTCCAAGATGATGCAAAACACTTTCCTTACTTTCTTTTCCCTTTGTTTTTTATCGTTCTCTGTGCTTGCCCAAAACTCCAAATGGGAACACGAAATGATTGCTGTTATTGACGGCGAAAAAGAACACGTCATCATTGGCCCGAAAGCCATCAAAGCTGCGGAGTGGGACAACTTGCAACAACCGCAATTTTGGCGTCAAATCATGTTGTTATCTCCTGATTCGGTGATCATCAATGTGGCATCTACTCGACAAATCATTGGCAAAATGCCGAACCGCAAATGGGTAAAACAAACAGAAGCTCAAAAATCCTTGTTCAAAGACAGCGTGCGTCGTTCGTTGGGTTTACCTGAAAGCGAACGCATCAATGTCACCACAGGAAAAAACGACTTTTACCGCTTTGATTTGGTGTTTGAAAGTCTTCCAAAAGGAATCGCGTGTTTTGAAGAAGCGGGTGTAGATCCTTGGTACGCGCAATCCATTTTATTGATCGAAAGTCCTGGACAATTGGCAAAATCTTCTGTTGGAGCTTATGGACCGTTTCAATTGATGCCAGGAGTGGCAAGAGCGATGGGTTTGAAAGTGAACAAAACCGTTGATGAGCGCAAAGACTTCCGAAAATCGGCTTTTGCTGCAGCGAAATTGATTGGTAAAAGTTGCATTCCTTCTGCGCGTTCAATTGCTCAAAACGCAGGATTAACCATCGATGAAGACGCTATTTGGTTTCGTTTGTTGGTGATGCACGTGTATCATGCAGGTGCGCTCAACGTGAAAGCGGTTGTAGAACGCATTGGAAAACCAGCTACTGGCGAAGAATTGATCCAAAAAATGTGGGTCACTACAGCCGCAAGTTTCGGAAATGCCTCACAAAATTATTCCCAATTGGCGCTAGCTGCCCATTTACAATTAGCCGAAATCGTTGCCAAAAAACCCGACTGCGTTTTTGATTGCGTGGTCGCTGAGGTGGAGTAAGGTAATAGAATGTAAGATTCAAACTAACTTTAATTGATGCAAATCAAAAGCACTTTAAATCTGAGAAAATGGATATGCTTTTCATTTCTATTATTCTTTGCATTTTCAGGATATACTCAAAATGACAATCAATTTCCGTTTAAAAGTGGTGTCTTTTATCTAGATACAGCTGCTGCAAGGTATTATTATTACAATGGAGTAAATGCTTATAATTATAATTATTATGGAGAATACGAACAAGTGAACGATTCTTCCATATGTTTAAAGCCTAACGTCTTGTCCTTCTTATCATTTGTAAATAAGCATGGTACTCGAACAAAATTTCCTGTATTTACAAGTTTAGAAGCTTTTTATTCAATAAATGGTGATAAGATATCCTTTCAAAAGAAAATTCGTGACACGTTAATTTTTTTACCAGATGAAAAAAAGCAAGTTGACTCTTTGATTAAAAACTGTGGAGTTAAAATGAATTATGAAATCAAGGGTGAGGAAAAGAAAATCAATTCGCCTCTAGCAGGAGTGGTGGTTGATATTAGAAAACAGAACCGAAAATATGAAGTTTATATTTGTACAGGAAATGTGTTTTTAATTTATTCTGGTTTAAAAAAAGTAAGTCTAAAGAAAAAAGATTTTATCGATTCAAATCAATTGATTGGTTTTAGTAGTAAAAGAAGTAGATGTATTTTACAAGTATATAGAAATGCATCTTATTATAAATTTACAGAATCAATTACACTAGATGGAACAAAAATTCAGTATGTAAACTTAATGTAAGTTAAGTATGGAAGAAAAAGTCAAAGAAGCAATAGAACTATTATCCAACGCCAAGTCTGTAAAACGTTTATCTGGTGCAAAACGCTTATTAAAATTGAGTAATGTAGAAGCTGGTCCATCATTACTAAAGGCTCTTGAAAATGAGATGAAAGATTCACGTACTTGGTCTTGTCAATATCAAATGATTCTAGCTCTTGGTCATTCTAAATTTCAAAAAGGTTTGCCTTATCTTTTAGAACTTGCTAAAAAGGATTATGATGCAACAATATTGTTTTCGGGATTAGGAGATTCAATATTTAGATTGTCAATTCTAACAGATACTGTAGATAATTCTCTCAAATTGATTTATCAATACAATAACTACATGCTGACTAATGGTGCTTTTCGTGCACTTGCTATGCTTAGAATTATACCTGAAGATAATGTTGTTAAAGAAATTATATCTAAAGGTATTGATCCTAATGCAACTGAAGCCATACAAGGTTATCCTAATGATCAAAGAGGATTAAGATTATGGGTTGCTGCTGCTAGTGCAGGATGGAAAGATGAATTGAAAGAAAGTTTCTTAAATGACTGTAAAAGAATCAATGATAGCCAATTGTCTTTAGCTATTGAAAATTCATTGAAAGGGAAATATATAAAGTGGTCACCGTATTGAATTTAATCAATCAAAAAATGAAAAAGCATCTGAAATATAGATTTGTTCTTTTTTTATTTGGAGTAGTATTGACTTCTTGTAATGGAGGGGCAAAATACATGAAGGTTGATTTGGTAAATGATCAAATTGAATTATTGGACAAAGAGTATGTAATTCAAAATTTTTTAATTGCTGAATCTGGTCCAGACACGATTCTTTACATTGAACCAAAAGAAAATGTTTCAAAAATCTGTTTCAATAAAAACAAAGATTTTACGAAATTTTACCAGGATAGTATTCAATTGAATGATACGACAGAGCATAGTTTCTTTATTCAGGTAAACACAAGGAATGTGAAGACAGGAAGATTGAAATATTTTGCAAAATATTTTAAATCAAAAAGTCTAAATAACATTCAGTTCACTATTAAAAGTAGTCAATGATTTAACTTTTAGTATATACAATTCGTATGAATGATTTTCTTTTTATGAAAATTTTAACTGCGGACAAAATCCCAATTACATTTTACAGAAAATAGACTTTGAAAGATAAAGCCTTTCTTTTCTGTAACTGAACTAGGAAAGTGGTTTCCATTTGAGGTCCTGACCTCGTCTTTCCTTAGTTTAGTCAGAAAGGGAAGGCTGGTCAATGTTGTAATTGGGAAGATGCCGCAAAGCGGTAGAAGACGAATAGCAATCCCGAATCTTCGGGATTAGTGCGAAAGCTATAAGGTAGGCATTTTTGTTTACTACCTCAGCATTTGACTTTTTATGAAAGTCAGTCTTCGTCTTCATGAGCAGTGCTCATTTTTTTTGCCTAGGAAAAAAGTAAAAAATTAAAACTCCAAAATCAATCCAATCGTTGGCGTAACCGTCGTTGAAACGTTTTCCAATAATACTGGAATGGCATTGGATCCATCCGATTTTAAAGCCTGTCCATCTGTGGTCACAAATGCCGTATTGTCTTCGTTGCGTTTAAAGGTATAATAAGGCGTTCCTTGTTGTTTGGAAGCAGTCACGTTTTGTACATCCACAAAGAAAATGATACTGGTGCGTTTGAAGTTCCACGTTTTGTCGATACGGATATCCAATTGACTAAAAGTCTTCAAACGTTCGGTGTTCAGCTTCGTGTAATCCAAAACACCTGTTCCCAACAAGGCATAATTTTGCTGAGAAGCATTCAAATTGAATGGTGTGTATGGAGCGCCACCAGCCAAACGGTATTTCAAGCCCACTTGCCAGTTTTTGCCAAATTTGTAACCCACCGTTCCTGAAAGTAAATGCTGGTTGTCCCAAGCTGAAGCAATTAATTTGTTGTCTGCTCCAGAGAATAAACTGCGCACATAGGTGTAACTCACAAAATAGAAGATCTTTTTGACCATTTTTTGTTGTACAAATACTTCGAAACCATACGTTTGTCCTTTTCCAATACTTTGAACGGCTTCGTTTCCAACTGCTCCAAATTCTTGTCCTTGATTGGCCAAGGAAATGCCATTCACCACCGAAACAGGATAATCTTGGTAGTCTTTGTAAAAACCTTCTACTGTAATGCGAAGCGCTTCATTGGGTAAGAATTGTCCTCCAAACACATAATGTGTTGAACCAATGTAATCCGTCGATTTGTTGACCAATTCATTTTGTGCATCGCGATAACCCAAAACGGTGTAAGGTGCAATTTTGTAATACTGACCCACACTTGCTGTCAATTCAAATTTCGGTGTTAGAGAAAAGGCTGCAGAAAGTCTAGGAGATAAAGTCGAAAGCGGGTTCAATCCATCATTCGTAAAGGTGTTCATATCGGTGCGCAATCCTGCTGAAACCAATAATTTGTTGGAGAAGAAATTGCGGGATACTTGACCAAAGGCACCAAACTTGAAAAATTCAATGGCACTTTTGAAATTGATTTCTACAGCTGGTTGAATGACAACTCCGTTGGTGTCTAACACTTCACTGGAAACTTTATTGAAAATACTGGTGTTGTACTTCACGTATTGTCCAGAAACACCATACGCAAATTTCCACCCATTGAGGTATTTATTGACATCGATGCGCAACTTGTTTTCAATTTCTTGCGAGTTCAATCCGAAATTGCGGAAGGCTTCGTTTTGGTACTGCTCATCCGAAAAACGATCCAATTGATTGTTGAACATGTTTCTGCTCAATGCAATGTTAACGTATCCTTTTTTGATCAAGCGTTTCACAGCAACTCCAGTGGTGTAGTTCCATTGTTCAATGAAAGGCATAGAACGTCTGAAGTAGGTGTTTTCTGGCGTTGATTCGCGCGTTTCACCAAATTTAAACTTGTCCACTGCTCCTAAACCGATCAAACTAATGGTGGTTTTTTCATTGAGTTTGTGCGTTACTTTTAGTTGGTAATCTTGGTAACGAGGACGGATCGGTAAATCAATCAATTGAAACAAGAAATCAAGGTAAGAGAAACGAGCGGAACTAAGGAAATCTGTTTTCTTGCCCAAAGGTCCTTCCAAAGTAACGGCTGATTCAGTGAAACTAGCACGCACATTGCCCGAGAATTT
Organism: Fluviicola sp.; assembly: GCA_020849495.1. Lineage (GTDB taxonomy): Bacteria > Bacteroidota > Bacteroidia > Flavobacteriales_D > Crocinitomicaceae > Fluviicola. The sequence goes on along the minus strand of JADLGD010000056.1, from coordinate 24,630 downwards.
CTGGTTGTTTCCTTGTCGTTGTTTGATCACAAAGGTGGAAGCCAACGCATTGTCATAACGCGCATCAAAAGCCGAAGAGGTCAATTTTACTTCTTCAATGAACGAAACGTTGACAATTCCTTGAGCTCCACCAGAGCTTCCTTGCGTTTGAAAGTGATTCAACACAGGAATTTCAATTCCATCTAAGTAATACACGTTTTCATTGGGCGCACCACCGCGAATAATGATATCGTTTCTAGCAGCACCACCCTGTGATCCACCTACACCTGGAAGTGTTTGTACCACTTTGGATACGTCGTAGTTTCCACCCGGATTGCTTTTGATTTCTTCAGTAGTGAGCGATTGTACCGAAAGTGGGGTCACCATATCTGTTGCATCGGCGCGTTTATCGTTTTTAGAAGTAATGACTACTTCATCGATCTTTGTTTCTTGTTCAACGACTTCAAAATTCACAATTTGAGCATTACCTGAAGTCACAACGATGTTGTATTTGATGAGTGTGGTATATCCAGGAAAGGTAAATTGTACATTATAAGTTCCCGTTGGAATTTGAAGCAGGTAGTTGCCGTCTAAATCTGTCGCTGTTTTGCTACCATTTCCAAGCACTTCCACATATCCACCAATGATGGCTTCTTGGGTATTTTTATCAATGACCCTTCCTTGAACGGTTCCTTGTGTTTGTGCGAAACTGATACTGCTGATGAAGGTGAATAAAGCTGCTATGAAGAATGGTTTCATTGTTCGGTTTTGATGAATTTGATACTTAAAGAATTGACGCAATGACGGGTGTTTTTTTTCGTGAAGCGTTCTCCTTCAAACACGTGTCCTAAATGACCGTCACAATTAGCGCAAACGATTTCAATGCGTCTACCATCGGCATCCGGAACGCGTTTTACGTTGCTTGCAATTTGGTCATCGAAAGAAGGCCAGCCGCATCCTGAATCAAATTTATCCGTTGTGCGATAAAGTGGCGCTTCACATCTTCTGCAAACAAAGGTTCCAGTTTCCTTCCATTTGTTGTATTCTCCTGTAAACGGATATTCGGTTCCTTTATGAACTATGATGCGTTCTTCTTCTGTTGTTAATGGATTCCAAGCGTCTCTTTCTTTCATGGCACTTAAACAATCTGAAAGGTTTTTTGTTCAAAAAAAAACTCCAACTCATCACTGAATTGGAGTTTCTATCTTTTTAAAGGATTAGATTCCTAAATTGTCAATTTTATCTTTCAAAGTCACCATATAAAAGTCGGCCACTTGTTTCAAAATGTTGGCATTCTTTTTCTTGGTCGTTAAAACAGCCGTTGATCCGTTTCTATCTGCTGATGCATTGAATGATTCCATGATTTCCAAAACTTTCATTTCATCATCCAATTCCAAACTTTTGATATCCATTTTGTCGAAAGCAATGAACATACTGAACGTTTTCTCCCCAAAGTTTTTCGCATAAGCTGGAAGGTTTAATTTCCCTTTTCCAGCATTTGTTACAGAGTAAATGTAGATTCCATCTTTGCGCGGCGCAACTGCAGTGTTGTCCATGATGAATGCATCTCCTTTTTTCGGAGAACCAGCTAAGTTTTCTTCCATCATTTGGCGGATACTGTCGCCTTGTTTACCTAGACCTAAGAACGCGTTGAATTCAAACACCATCCCGAAAGCTGCATTTGGATTTCCTGTTGCAACCATTCCAAATTGACCAGATAACATGCTGCTATAAGCATTTGGTCCAAGAGCCATTAACAAAAACGCCGCTTCTCCAGGAAGATTTTCAGTCAGTTTTTTATTTCCATCAGGAGCAAAATCGTTCACAAACTTTTCAAATTTGCGCATATCAATGTTAGCAGCAACACCCATCCAAGCGTTACCTGAACCTAATTTATTGACCAATGTTTTTCCATTGTTGTCACTGAAGAACAAACGATCTTTCAAAGCATCCGAGAACAAGTTTTTAGATTCAAAGCTTGCTTTTCCATTTTCAAAACGCACTTCCGAAGAGATGAAACCATCTGCAACCAATTCTTTCAATTCGTCTTTTTTCGCTTGACTCAATTTATTCAAAGAAGTATTTGCTGTACCATACAAACGCTCAATCGAGATTCCGTTTACGATATCCGCTTCACTTGCTAGAATTTCAGCTGCTTTTCCTTCACTTAAATCGCCTTCTGAATCTGTAAACGCTTTTTCAATTGCTGCTTTACCATCGTAAGGCGCTTTTTTACTCAATAGGATGAATAAATTGTTGCGCACACCAAATGTCACATCGTTTTCTTGGAAATACTCAATTTCTCCCGCTTTTTCCATAGCGTATCCCATTTCAGAAATCACACTGATCAAACTGTCTTTATTGGTAACATCCATCATGGCAAAAACAGTTGCTGGTGTCCCATCTTCAGCTAAAGGAGCTTCCAAAGCGTAATAGATTGGCGCATCTGTTTTAAAACCTTTGCTCCACATTTGAATTTGTGCTCCTAACAAAACATTTGCTTTAGGAATGTGTTTGTAATCAACTTTGTTCAAAATGTCCATCACTTTTACTTTACCAAAAGCAATGATGTTTTGATTTTGCTGCACCAATGCTGAAGTAGCGTCTTGTGCATTGCGTTCATCGCCTTTACCAGAACAACTAGAAAAAACGAACAAGCCAATGATTCCAAAGGCGAAGATTAGGTTTAAATTTTTTATCAATTTCATAAAGCAATTTTTGTTTCAAATTGTTGTTTCAAATGTATACTTTCTTTTTAATTTCGGAAAGGCTGTTGACAAATTTTGTTCCATTCTTAATTCATTCATTACGTGCATTTTATAGAGCCATATTATCTCTGGAGACATTTATACATCGCGTCAGAAGATGCGCTTTCACCATTTTACAACCGTCAGTACAGTGAATTTGAGTTTACAGATCGAGTTTACAACTATTTGATTCACCCTCAATGGGACAATATTGGCTCCAAAACTTTGTTTGCAAAAATCCTTTTTGTGGATTATGAAGAAAGCTTTGCGATCATTGAATTCATTGGAGAATGGAACGATGCCATTGAAAACGATGTAATGACCTTGAAGCGCGACATCATTGAACCCATCATGGAACACGGGATCAACAAATTCATTTTGATTGGAGAAAATGTACTGAATTTCCACTATTCAGATGATTGTTACTACGAAGAATGGTTTGATGAGGTAGATGAAGGATGGATTGCCATGGTCAACTTTCACGATCACGTATTGCATGAATTTGAAAAAGCACGCATCGACCATTATTTCGTGATGGGAGGCGATTTGGAAGACATCGAATGGCGCACTTATACACCGAATCAATTTTACGAACGCGTGGATGACTTAGTGATGCGAAGAATTGGTTAATCCATTTCGACGATTCTGTATTTCAAGGCTTTTGAAACAGCTTCTGTTGCTGAATTGACTTGCAATTTGGTGTAAATGTTTTTGATGTGTGAACGCACCGTGTCGATGGAAACAAAGGAATTCGCTGCAATTAATTTGTAAGATTGACCCGCTACCAATTGTTCCAACACTTCCGTTTCTCGTTTACTCAATCCAAAATCTTGCTTCACGGCTGTTTTGCGAAAGGCTTGTAGTACTTTCATTGCAATACCAGGACTGATAGAAGCACCGCCGCTCATGGTGTCTTTGATGGCTTCAATCAATTGGTTGCCAATGCTGCTTTTTAATAAATAACCGTCTGCACCAGCTTGAATCGCTTGAAAGATTTTTTCGTCGTCTTCGAAAACAGTCAACATGATAATCGGAGTGGTTGGTGAACTTTCCTTGATCATTTTCACTCCTTGGATTCCATTTACTTCAGGCATGTCAATGTCCATCAAAACCACATCTGGCTGAGTAGAAAGAATGTGAAGGTCTGCATCCACACAATTGGGATGAGCGCTTATCACCGTAAATTCTGGCACTGCATTCAGCATGGCGCTTAAAGCTTGGCGTAAATTACTGTTGTCTTCAAAAAGGGTAATTTTGGTGTTCATCGTATCTTTTTTAATGTGATGGTACAACCGGATTGTGGTTGCGTTTGGATGCTTAATTCTGCATGGATTTCTGCAGCTCGTTTATACATGTTGAACAAGCCGTTTCCGTTTTTCTTGGCTAGTTCTAAGTCAAAACCGATTCCATCATCTACGAGTTCAAAACCAATGTATTTTTTATCTAGAATAAATTGAATGCGACAGTTGTGTGCTTGCGAATACTTTGCGCAATTGTTGACACTTTCTTTGAAAATCAAGTAGATGAAATACTTGGATGTTTGGTCTATTGGGAAATGAAGTTCTTGCGAAGGTTCTTTGAATTCGACCGTGATTTCAGCTGCTTCAAGAGTCATTCCAGCATAGCGTTTCATGCGCAAGATCAATTCGTTCAGATCATCAAAGCGCGGATTGACGTTCCAAATAATATCATTGATGTTTTCATTGATCTGTTTGGAATAAGTGGAAATATTGGAAACGAAAGCATGTTTAGGGTCGCTTGAATCGGTTGCATTTTCCAAGAGATTTGCCATGATTTGAATACTAGAAACATTCGCTCCTAACTCATCGTGTAAATCCCTTGAAAGTTGAATGCGGGTGTGCATCAATCGCTCTTTGTTTTTTAAACGGATTTGAAAATAGGTATATATCAAAAGTGCAATAACTCCAATAATCAAAACACTGAACCACCAACGTAAATAGAAAGGAGAAGCAAGAAACAGTTCCAATTGTTTTACAGGACTACAAATGCCTGTAGCTTGATTGCGGGTTCTGAATTGGATGGTGTAATTGCCAGCTGTAAGACCCATTAATTCCAATTCTCCTTCTTTGATTGGAGTGAATACGTTTTTGAGTTCGGGGATTTTGTATTCAATGATCAATTCGCCATTGTCGGAGAAATTGGTGCGTTGAAAAGTGATAGCAACATTGTCTTGTCCCGGTTTCAAGGTTATTTTTGGTGAGAGGGTAAGGTTTTTTCCGTTCACCATGAAACTTTCCAAGGTTGGCAGATCTGGTTGCGCATATTCGGCCTCGGATATGGCATATTTCGCAAAGTAGTTCGATGCTGTTAGAAGCAATTCATTGGAAGACGTTAAATGTAAATCATTGAACCATTTCTGACGGTATTTTTCCAATGGATGTAATAAATAGGATTTCTTTTCGGTCTTATTCAAGCGATACAAACCAGTTGGAGTGGTGTAATAAAGCTCTTTTCCATTTGTTGTCACTTCACAGCGATCGATGATATCTCCAATCAACCCGTTTTTAGAAGTGAAGTGATTTGACAGTTGTTCATTCGACCAATTGTAACAAAACAATCCAGAGCTAGAGGCAACATAAACATTGTTTGTAGAAACAGCTAAATTGTGGAAATCTGTTCCTTGATTAATGATCGATTGAGGCGTCAGTTGCTTGTAGCTTTTTGACTGAAAATGGTAGACTTCCAAACCATTGAAAAAACGCAAAATCCACAAATTTCCTTTCGGATCCATCCACAAGTCCTTGCAGAATAGTTCAGAGTAGGGAAGGTTTTTTAGATTTTTCTCCTTAAAAATGTAGGTATTGGAAAGCTGGTCATAAATTACGGCCCCTTTTCCCGTTCCAATGCCAATTTGCTGTTTGTTCAATAAACGAATTCCGAAAAGTTGACTGTCGATTCCCTTGATTTCTTTGAAGTTTTTTGTTGAAAGTGTGAAAATTCCCCAAGAACGCAGACCTGCAATTGCAAAGTGATCGTCATCTATTTGACAAATCCCAACGATAGTTTTCCAATCATTCGAAGTAGGAAGCGTTAATTTCTCCGCTTTTTCAGTCGGCGAATGGTACCAGAAGCATCCATCTTGATCGGTTCCAATGAGGTAGTTGTTATTTCCTATATCGCGAATAGCATTCAAGGTTGTGTTTTCAGGAATAGAAGGATTGCGGAAGAAATAAAAGGGTTTGAATCGTTGTAAACTCGGATGTAAATACGAAAGTCCTTTGTCTGTAGAAAACCAAATGCCATTGTTTTGATCTACAAAAATGTGCTGGATGATAGAAGAACAAATACTGGTTGAAGGCAATTCTGCTTTCGGGATTAAATTTCCAATAATTCCTTTTCCTTTTTGATAGATGAAGACCCCATTACCTTCTGTTCCAATGATAAGATACAATTGCTTTTGAATCTTGTACCACGCTAATTGTGTAGTTTTCTTGGTTCCCAATTCTTTTGCATCAATTAAGGTATAAGCAGTACCAGTTTTTGGGTCCAAAGAAATGATTCCATGACTTTTTGTGCTTGCAAGTAGCCTGTTGCCTTGATTCAGGTAATGGTAGATATAAATTGCTGTTGCTTGTCCATCCAAAACAATTTTTGGGTGAAGTGCAAGTTGAATGTTGTTCGGATTCACAGTAAAGTAGCCAGGAACATCTTCAAAGATTCCGACCAGTTGTTTACGATGAGCCACTAGTTGGATGCACGATTGATTTTCGGAACCATGAATGACTTTTGGTGTATGGAAACCTTTATTGGATTTTGAATACATAACGATACCTTTCCAACTTCCGATGTATGCTTTTTGTTTTGTAACAAGCAGCTTTCCCCAGCCAAGATGTTTGTTTTTGGGAAACACGACTTTGTTTTGTGAGGCAATAAAACCAGAACCGCGATCTGTATGAAACCACAAGTTATTGCCATCAGCTTGAATATCCATCACCCAATTGCTGGTTAGTCTTTGCGATAAGTTGGCCTCTTGTTGAAAATAGGTCCATTGAAATCCATTGAAACGTCCAATACCATGAACACCAGCAACCCAAATACAGCCATTTGCTGTTTGAACAGTTTTAAAACAATTATCAGATGGCAAACCTGATTTCATGGAGAAATTCTTGAATTGGACATTTTCACCGAAGAAAGGTGAGGCTCCATAGCTATTCTGTTGAAACAGCTGAAGGAGGAAAAATCCAATAAAAAACAATCGTTTGCTCATCTCTTCAAAAATACGTGCTTTCTTTCACATGAATACCACATAATTGTGTGATTGTATGATGGACAAAGAGTCAATAATTTTGAATCAAGATTAATGATACAACCAATTGATGATGAAAAAAGTAAAAGTAATTTTTGTGTTGGCTACTGTAGCCCTTTTAAATACGCAATGTAAAAAAGAAGAGACAACTCCTGTAACAGTTGACCCTTTGGTTTTGCGAATGACAACAACTCTCGATTTAGCGTATGATAACAGTACGCAGACCGATCCTATTTGTTTTTTAGATTTGGATAGTGCACATGTGTTTTCTGTTTCTAACGCACAAGCACACGCAGCTGAAATTGATTTGGTGTATGTTTTGAGAAATACCAATGCGAATGATCCCATGTTTATTTCAATGGGCAATTTTGACGGACAAGTTGGCTATCCGATTTCTTCTTGGGACAAAACTACCTTGGGAATCAATCAATTTACTGCCTTTAATCACATCACCATCGATCCAGCATCTTCACAATTGACCAGTACAGCTTTTGCTTCTATCACAAAGTTGAGTCAATTAAAAGGATATGTTGGTTCTGGTCCTAGTACAAGTGATTTTGAACAAATAGATCCGTCACACATAGGTAATATGTATGCGTTTCGAACACAACAAGGAAAAGTGGGTGCTTTTAGAGTAATTGATTGTCAGAATGGGAGTTCAGGCTTTGCACAGCTTGAAATTATTATTCAGCAATAAGAATGCTTATTTTTAAATTTTGAACGATGCAAAAACAACTCTTAACGAGCATTTTTATAGTAACATTTGGTTGTATAAATGCTCAACATTTACAAGTAAATGGTGCTAATTTGGAAGACGGTTCTGGAAACACAATAGTGCTTCGAGGAGTGAATTATCCAATAATCGATGATTACAATGTGCAATTGAATAATTATGCGGATGTTGAACATAAAATAGATCAAGTAGCTCTAACTGGCGCCAATTGCATTCGTTTCCCTTGGTATTTGAATGGAACACACTACAAAGATTTGATGAATCCGGTGCAAAATCCTGGTTATGGAGCTGGAACAATAGAAAGTTATGTAAATAATGGACATTTGAGCCATTTATTGGCATACACCTTTCAACAAGGCATGATTCCAATTTTGGAGATTCATAACTTATCAGGTTCTGACAATTACACTTCATTTCAAAACGATGTGGTTGCCGGTTTTTGGACAGATCCTGCTGTTTTGCAAGTCATCGATGAAAACAAAGCTTATTTGATCATCAACTTGGCAAATGAATTTGGGGATGTTTTGGGTACAGCAAATCCTACAGCAAGTTTGAATACTTTCAAAACCAATTACATCACTGCTATTTCAACTATAAGAACAGCTGGTGTTGATGTGCCAATCATGGTAGACGCACCAGATTGGGGTCAAACTTCATCCGAATTGGTGAATGTTGCCAATGATATTGCTTTGGGAGATCCACTTTCAAATACCATGTTCTCTGTACATGCTTACTGGGATGAATATGCCAATACACAACCTGCAATTGCGACAAAATTGACAGAAATGGTGAATACAAACCGTTGTTTTATTCTAGGAGAAGTTGCCAACACACAAGCTGGACCTCCAACTTATTCGTGCGGTGAATTAGACATTCATTATTTGTATCCGATGGTCTTGGAAGAAGCTTGTTTACGTTCTTTGGGATGGATGGCTTGGTCGTATGATCAAGATTGTGATCCAACAAGAGAATTGACGACGAATGGTGAGTTTTCGAATTTAACAGCTTGGGGAGATGACTTTGTCAATAACGCAAATTACGGTTTGAAAGCAACGAACGGTTGTGGTGCGAGTCCAATTACTTTGAACTTGCAAGAAAATCTAGAAAATGAATTAACAGTTTCCCCCAATCCTGCTAACAATTGGATTCAAGTGGGAGAGGAGGTACAATCCATTGAATTGATTTCGCTTGAAGGTAATGTGGCATTGAAACTTTCTACTTTGGAAAACAAAACGCTTTCTTTGAATACGGTGTCGAATGGTTTTTATCTGATTCGTTTGATTGGATTCAATCGAATTGAAACCAAACTCCTTACAATTCTAAAATAACGATATAAAAGTAAAGGCTACCCGAAAGAGTAGCCTTTATCATTTCTATGATGAGTATTAATCAATGTAAATTTTCTTCGTGACAAAATGGTTGTTGACGTTGATGTTTACGTTGTAAATTCCTTTTTTCAATTGTTGGTCTAGTTTCACATTGAAGGTGTTTTCACCTGCACTTGCTTTACCCAATTGTTCGAATTGAACTGATTTTCCAGCCATATCTACTAAATTGATTGCCACATTGCCACCTTCTTTTGCATTGATATCCAGAGCAATTGAATTGGTAGATGAATTGTAATTCACACTCAAATCAAAATTAGGGGAGTTTTCATGGATACTAGCAGTAGAACCAATGATATGCTGAGAAGCATAAATTACATCTCCATCACCCCCCGTGTTATTGTTTGCAAGGTTTGTCGCAAGGTAAAAAGTAATGTCTCCTACATTTGTATTAGGAGCATTCCAGTTAAAGGTCCAAGATGTTAAAGATGATGCCGCAAAATTGTGAGTGATGCGTTTGGTTGTGCCAAGATCAATGAATTGTGTGTTGTTATCAAGGGTTGAAACAGTTCCAGCTTGGGTATTGTTATTTGTCAAAGGAACGATTTCAAAACCGTTTTTTGCATTATTCGTGTTCATAGAAATGGTGACTTGATAGTCCATTCCTGGGGTGTACTGACTTACGGGGCCGTTTTGATCAGCTATCACAACAGTGTTCATTGCTGAACCATTTTGAACAGTACCTACATGACAATCCGTACAAACTCCATCAATTGGTGCACCAGTTTTTCCGCCTGGAGAACCGAATGACCAGCTATGTGTATTTTTAAATTTACTTATGGATACTTGATTGGATGTATGGAATGATGCCAAAGTTAAAGTTCCAGCAATTGCTCCCAAAACAAGTAAGTAACTATTCCAACTCATCGGATGATTTTTTCTCAATTTACAAAAAAAAAGCGTTTCAAACTGAAACGCTTTTCAACTCTTATGGTCAAATTAATCGATGTAAATTTTCTTCGTAACAAAGTTGTTGTTGACGTTGATGTTTACAATGTAAATTCCTTTTTGCAATTGTTTGTCTAATTTCAAGTTGAAGGTGTTTTCACCTGCACTCGCTTTACCCAATTGTTCGAATTGAACTGATTTTCCAGCCATATCTACTAAGTTGATTGCCACATCACCACCTTCTTTTGCATTGATATCCAAAGCAATTGAATTGGTTGATGAATTGTAATTCGCATTCAAATCAAAATTGGAAGTGATTTCGTTGATTCCTGCAGTTGATCCAATAATGTGTTGTGAGTTATAGATGATGTCATTGTTGTCATTATCTTGATTGTTACTAACATTAGTAGCAAGATAAAAAGTGACATTTCCAACGTTGGTAGCTGGTGCAGTCCATGCAAATGTCCATGTAGTTAGAGCAGTTCCTGCAGTTTTCTGTGTAACTCTTGTTTTTCCACCAAAACTAACGGTTTTAGTATTGGTTGCATCTGTAATAGCTACAGTACCAGCTTGTGTGTTTGATGGTGTTAATGCTACAATTTCGAATCCGTTTTTAACATTCGAGGTATTCATGATTATTGTAACAGCATAAGTAGCACCAGGAGTATAAGAAGTTACGGCACCATTTAGATCCGCAAAAGTAATCGTATTCATGTTTGAACCACTTTGAACGGTCCCTGCATGACAACTGGTACACGTACCATCACCAGGAGCCCCAGTTTTTCCACCTGGCGAACCGTTTTCTCTGATAATATGAAAATTGTGATTCAATTTTTCAATTGCTGTTTGACTAGTCCAATTGAAGCTCAATAAAGCTGTTGATCCAATAAGAAGAGAGGCAAAAAAGTAGTTTTTTTTCATTTGTAATTATATTTAATTATCTAGTTTTCCTTGATTGATCCAACATTCAAATTGTTGAATTAGAGAGTCAGCAAGTGGAGGACCTCCATCGGGCATCAAAAAAGGTACGCCATTTAAAGTGTTTAAAATTGCACTTGCATGATATGATATTTCAGAATGATTGGTAAGGGAAAGAGATTTACTAGCATCATGACAACCAGAACAATAACCAATGATTGTTGGTAATACATCTCGATTAAACGAAATCGTATCTGAACAATCTAATACCTGTTTTACGAATATCCTTTTGTCTTCCAACAAATGAAAGTTATTGTTGAATTTTTCAACTGCTGATTTATTGGTCCAATGAAAGCTCAAAAGAGCAGTTGATCCAATAAGCATTGAAGCAAAAAAATAACTTTTCATTTAATAAATGGTGTGATTAATTATCCAATTTCCCTTGATTGATCCAACATTCGAATTGTTGAATCAATGAATCAGCAAGAGCAGGTCCTCCATCAGGCATTAAAACAGGAACTCCTTTCAATGAATTCAAAATCGCAGTTGCATGTGTGGAAATTTCTGAATGATTGGTGATCGTAGGTGATTGACCACCACCATGGCAGCTCACACAATTATTCGAAATCATTGGGAGTATTTGTTGATTGAATGAAACCGTTTCGGTACAATCTAAATTCGGGTCAACTAATGGCGTTTTGTCTTTATTACAAGAAACCACGGCAATTGCGCTAACGCATAAAAGGCTTAAAAAGAAAATTCCTTTTTTCATTGTTGTTATTTTTTAATAAAAAGTGGTTTAAACGTAAACCAAGATAATACAGGGAAGAATGCAATAGGCGCAAGTATGAAGTAGTAATAATCTTTGTACAATTCTGCAGTTTCATTTTTGAATGTCAAGCTTGTATCCACTTTAAACATCCATAATAAAGCGATGACAATTGCTGCAGCACTTAAAAGGAATCCATTGATGAAAGCTGCTAAATGTTCTTTTTTGATCACTTTACTCAAACCAAAATAAACAAAGCAATTACTCATTCCAACTAAAGCATTAAAACCGAGAAGGTAAACAATTGTTGCCTTCTCGGTAAAATCAACTTCTAATGGAGAGTATTTAAATACTGCGAAATACGCAACACTGATAATGGTTCCAAAAATACTAGCGATAAGTCCAGTAAAAAAAAGTTGTTTGAACATGGCTTATTTTTTAGTTACAGGAATAGAATAAGAAATGCTCATTACATCCGGAACTGCATCACTGGATTTACCAACTTTGAAATCAGAACGTTTCACATTGAATGTTCCTATAAACGTCAAGTCTGTTCCGCTTTTCGCCACTTTTAAAGGAACTTTGTATGCCTTCGTAGCGCCTTTCATGGATAAATTTCCTGTTACAGAATAATCACTTCCAGATTTTTCAATTTTTGTAGATACAAATTTGATGTTAGGATATTTAGCAGCGTTGAACCATTCTTCTGTTTGTGCTTTTTTGTTTTGCATCCCGTTTCCGGTACTGATACTTGCAACTTCAAACGTCAATTCAAATTTTGATCCAGCTAAATCAGCTTCGTCGAATTTTACAGTTCCTTTTACGGTTTTAAATTCACCGTTTGGATCTTTACTTTTAAACGCGATTTTTGAACCCGATTTTAATTTGAATTCATCAGCAGAAGTTGCTGTTACAAATGCAGAAGAAACCAAGATTACTGCTGCCATTATAGGATAAATTACTTTTTTCATGTCGTTCTAGTTTTAAAATTATTCAGCTTCGAATTTTCGTCCAATGCAAAAACCTAACCTAAATTGTCCTTTCAACCATTGGTCGTAAGTATTGGTGATGAATTGAGTTTCCCCAAATCCTCTGGAATTCGTTAAATACACCGTGAAATTGTGTCCGAAAGTGATCCATTCGAATGCTACTCCTAAACTGTTTTGATACAAGTTTTTACCATTTGCATCTTTTGTTTGACGGACATCGTCATCAGCGATACAATGATAATATTCCAACATCAATCCAAACTTTGATGTCATGGACCAACGTAAAGCTCCTCCCATTGCAAAAATTGTGTTGGCATCATCTGCTGTTACATAATTGCGGTGAACCATCGTCGGCATTAAAGCCAAACTGATTTTTTCTCCAAATTTTCGAGCAACATTCAATTGTAAACTGTATGCCAAGCGATGACTTTGTTTAGGGAATGAACTTACCAATGAAATATCAGATGATTTTTTCATGTAAGAATAACTCGTTGTACCCAAAACGGACATTGAGATTGGCATTCCTGAATGATCTTGATGAAGGATTCTGTATTTAGCAAACCCATCAATCAATGAACGATAAGGAGCTCCAGTACCTTTACTTCTTCCCAAACCAATCATCAATTTATCTGTTACACCGTATTCAAATGCCAAACGAATATCTGCTGAATTGTCTAATCCAAACCATTCTTGCACACCACCTTTTGAACCTGCTAAATCGCCAAAACGGTGTTCAACGCGGAATTCTAAAACTCCTTTGCGTAAATTTTCAACTGAATGTCCATTGATAATGCGAGTAGAATGAAATGTGGCATCTACTTTATCGGATACTTCTTCTTCAATTACTTCGGAGATTTCTTCTACGACTAAAGTATCTTCAAGAATTTCTTCTTGAGAATAGCTATAAAATGAGGTAGCGCTTAAAAGTGCTAGAATTAGCGGATTTTTTAATTTCATTGCAGTTTAGTTTTAATCAATAATGACAGCAAAGCATTATTTTGCAAGATAATGATACAAAAATATTTACCATGGTTGAAATTGTATGGTCTGTTTTTTGATAAACTGTTACTTTTATCACGTAGTTGACTGAAAAGTGCTACCATTATGAAATTAAACTATGATGCTTCGATTTGTCATTTTCTTTTCGCTCTTATTTTCATTTGATGGCTTTGCTACAAATGGAAACTTAGTGATTGATTGGAAATTTTCCAATGTCGTGAAAGGCTATGATCACCAAAATAAAATTGTAGTATACATCGATGGTAAACGTGTTGGAGAAGCGAAATCTTCTAGTCAACAAGTAAAAGGCACATTTAAATGTTCGGTTTCAACTGGTAAACATGCCATTAAAGTCGTCAATTTTGCCTACTACGACGGGAAATGGGAGGAGCACACCATCGATAATGGTTATTCCATCGATGCCAATTATTACGTTTCGCGTCCCTTTGAAAAAGAAAACAACTTGTCCATTATTTGGGACATGAAAGGAGTGAAGAATAGTTTTGTTTGGAAAGGGAAAATGAACAATCCTCCTGAGAAAGTAAAAAATGCCGTCATCAATTTAGCTGTTGAATTTTCTGGTGTTGACGATGGGTATGATTATACCTGTCGATTGGTGGTTTATATAGATGGAGTGCGTTTTGCAACATCCGAAACTTACAAGGAGTCTGATGGTTTGCAGTTTTCGTTCGAATTTCCTGAGGGGCAACACGAATTGATCATTCAAAATGAAATCCTCTATAAAGGAAATTGGGAGCCTCAATTGGTTGATAATAATTATGCCTTGGATGCACGTTTTCAATCAACACAAATTTTCAAGAAAACGTCTAAACTGAATTTGTTATTCGATATTGATTTGATGCAAACGATTCCAACATGGGAAGAATAATTTTCATTGGATGTTCACTGTTCCTTCATTTTTTTAGTTCTGCTTCATCCTTTCAGATTAAGTGGTCGTTTTCAGGAGTTGCATCCGATTTCATTCGACCATCTGCCATTCAATTAACTGTTGATGGAATTGAAAAGCCGCTTTCAGGGTGTTTTTCGCAGGCTGAAGTTGGTACATTTAGTGATTCTCTTTCTTCAGGTCAGCATCACCTCGCAATTGCAGTTTGGATCAGGCAACAAGATCATTGGGAAAAACACTTGGTGGAAAATGATTATGAAATGGATGCAGTTTACGATTCAATGGTTCAAATAACTAGCAATCAACTATTGTTTCTTCATTTCAATATTTCAACTCATGGTATTGTTGCTCAATGGCAACCTTTGGTACTGCAGTATCCTAAATTATTGGATCTGAGTATTCGTTCTATTTTTACTGATATTCCTAAAGGATTTGATTTAACGGTTCGTTATCGCATTTATGGTAATGATGATTTGTTATACACTTCACAAGCGGCAACGCTTTCCACAATGAAATGGATAAAGTGTCAGGTTCCGCAAAGTACTACCGATTTAAAAATAGTATTGGAAGTTTTTTACAACGGTTTTTGGGAAGAACACCTTGCTATTTTTGGCTATCAAATGGATGCTGTTTATTTTCTGAGAGGAAACTATAGGCAAGAACAAATCTTTACGGTGAAATCATCCATTGCTTCAGGACAATTCAAGGTAAAACGGCACAAAAAAAGAGTGTTCTTTTGAAACACTCTTTCCTGTTAATTCGTTTGATTTTATCCGTTCCAAACCCCCATTGAGTTGAATTTCTCAATACGGTCATTGATACGTTTTTTAGGTTCTTGTGGATCCAATTCGGATAAATAACCTTTGATTTTTTCTTTCACGCTCATGAACATTTCTTCTTGATGACGGTGCGCACCAGCCAAAGGCTCATTGATCACATCATCCACCAATTTCAAACGTTTCATATCTGTACTTGTCAATTTCAACGCTTCGGCTGCTTTTTCTTTAAACTCCCAAGATCTCCATAAGATAGAAGAACAAGATTCAGGAGAAATAACAGAATACCAAGTGTTTTCTAACATCACCACTTTATCGCCAACACCAATTCCCAATGCACCACCAGATGCACCTTCGCCTATGATGATACAAATAACTGGAACAGTCAATTTCATCATTTCGTAAATGTTGCGAGCAATTGCTTCACCTTGACCTCTTTCTTCCGCTTCCAAACCAGGGAAAGCTCCAGGAGTATCAATAAACGTTACGATGGGTTTGTTGAACTTTTCAGCCAATTTCATCAAGCGCAATGCTTTGCGGTAACCTTCTGGATTTGCCATACCAAAGTTGCGGTATTGACGCATTTTAGTGTTGATTCCTTTTTGCTGTCCAATAAACATTACTGAACGACCATCCACTAAACCGAATCCACCAACCATCGCTTTGTCGTCTTTTACGCTGCGATCACCATGCAATTCTTGGAAAGTTCCATCTGTAATGGCATTGATATATGCTAAAGTATAAGGTCTGTCTGGATGACGAGATAATTGTACGCGCTGCCAAGGAGTTAATCCACTGAAAATTTCTTTTGTTACAGCAGATAATTTATCTTGTAAAACTTTGATTGTATCCGTCATGTCGACACCAGTTGTTTCACCGATCTCGTTTGTTTGTGCAATTTGTTCTTCCAAGGCCTTGATTGGCTCTTCAAAATCTAAATATGTTGACATAGTTGTTATTTTGAGGGGCGAAATTTACGAAAATAGTTCGCATCTCGTTACCTTTACGTCATGATTAATTTCCCAACATGTAAAATCAACCTTGGTTTGAACATCTTGTTTAAGCGAGAAGACGGCTTTCATGAAATCGAAACGGCCATGCTTGAAATTCCATTTTCAGATGAATTAGAATTGCATGAAGCGAATATTGATTCATTTAAGACAGAAGGTTTAGAGATACCCGGTTCAGGAAATTTAGTAACCGATGCCGTTCAATTACTTCGTAATGATTTTGAATTTCCTCCTGTTGCTATTCGATTAAATAAAATGGTGCCAATGGGCGGTGGGTTAGGAGGTGGCTCTTCTGATGCTGCTTTTACCTTGAAAGCGATCAATGAGCAAATGGATTTGGGATTGTCAACTGCACAATTGGAAAACTATGCTGCTCAATTGGGATCTGATTGTTCGTTCTTTATCAAAGGTGGTTTGCAATTGTGTACAGGAAGAGGTGAAATCACTGAGCCTCTTTCAATTGAATTACCAAAACTCCATTTGTTGATAGTGAATATTGGCATTCACGTTCCAACTAAAACAGCCTATTCTAAAGTGGTTCCTTCAAAAGATAAAGCTGCAATAAGTTCAATTTTACAGTTGCCGATAGAAGAATGGCAAGGAAAATTGGTCAATGATTTTGAAATAAGTGTCTTCAATGCACACCCAGAATTAGCTGAAATTAAAACCGATTTATTGAATAATGGAGCTGTTTATGCTGCTATGTCTGGTTCTGGATCAACCATGTTTGGCTTGTTTCACCAACAACCAAGTTCCATGGAGTTTTCACACACACCTGTTTATGAAAAATGGGTGCAAATAGGCGCTTGATTTGTTATTGTTTTACAAATCGTTTAACAGCTGAAGCTTCGTTTGTAGAGATTTGAAGAAGGTATATTCCATTGCAAAATGAGGAAACATCAATAGTTGTTTCATTTCCTTCAAATAGTACTTTTCCGTTTAGGTCTTTGATGATAATCGTTACTGGAGATGTGGTTTCAAGTGAAACATTCAATTGTTGTTTTGTCGGATTCGGATAAAGAACACACTGCAATTCTTTGTTGTTTTCTGAAATTGCTGCAGTACTGTTTGGATTTGCTTCAAAAAGGGAGAGACCTCCTAAATCTTGCCCAACAAATAAATTCAAATTACCATCGTTGTCGATGTCTTCTACCCAAAAACTACTGTACAATCCCACATCAATCCCTAAGTAATTTGCAGAAACTAGTGTAAATGAAGTAGCCAAACTGTCATCAATGTTGTTGTAATAATGCAGTTGACCGTCATAAGCGCCAACAAATAGATGTGTGGTGTCATTTACTCTGAAAAAATGAGGAGCGGCATAAGCATCTGTAGCACTTGAAACATCCACATTTCCTAGTGTTGAAGATTGTAAACTGAAAACAGGTATTGTACTCGATCCTATGTTTTTATAATAAGAAATTTCTCCTGTTTTTTTACCGATGATTAAATCCAATAATCCGTCATTGTCAAGATCAAATAATTGAGGATGAGCATAAGCAAGCACATTGATTTCAATAGCGTTGTTGTCTAAAACGATTTCAGGTGAAGTGAAATTTACGGGGTTTCCAGCACCAGCTGTATTGGTGTACTTTACCAAAGAGCCATTGTCTTTCCCAATAATAAGATCTTCGTCTCCATCGTTATCCAAATCTCCAAATGTTGGAACAGCTCTTAATCCATAATTCAGAGTGCTTAAACTCAGGAAATCATTCTCTAGAAAAGTAAATTCAGGTGTAGTTGCATTTCCTGTGTTGCGATGCACTAAAAAGTAACTTTCTTTTAGAAGAGTGGGTTTGTATCGAAAGAAATTGGCAGTCAACAAATCTCTTTTACCATCGCTATTTTGATCAAATAAAATTGGGATACTTCCAAAACCATGATCGATCATTTCTTTTTGCAAGAATTCATTGGTTTGATAACTGAAATTTGGAGCCGTATTGGTTCCGTTGTTTTTGTAAAACAAGACGCTTTTTTGATTTTCTGAAATGGTCTTAGCATTCGGAGCGACGATTAAATCCTTTAGTCCATCGTTGTCAACATCCACATAATAAGAAGCAGGAAATAATTGCATGGATGCAGGAGTTGTGTTGGAAGGGAAATTATGATCTTGTGCAATCATAGCTGAATTGCTATTGGGAATTGTTCCACCATTTGTCAGTAATGTCAATCCAGGATAAGAAACATCACCGAGCACTAAATCCAAAACTCCATTGTTATTCATATCTAAAGCAAGTACAGAGGAGCCACTGTGTTTTACAGTTGATTCGATGGGCTCTTTGATCGGCGGACCTGTGCCAATTTGTGGATTAGGTATGTTTCCTGTTCCGCATGGAGATTGGGTATCATTTAAAAAAATATTGTTGTTGTTTTGATCCTCTCTGAATTGTCCCCAACATTCGTTTTTCAGCACAAACACCAGTGAATCCGGAATTCCATACAATTCCATGCTTTGATTTTGATGGTATTCTATGCGCTCTCCGCCGATGTGAAAGGTTAACACATCGATATCACCATCATCTTCCACGTCAACGTAAGCTGGAATATCGCTTGAGCTCACATACAAATTGGTTAACGAACCGAGGTAATTGGTTTCGACTAAGTTTTTGCTTAGTTCCCATTGAAGACCGATACTGCTATTTCCAATGTTCTTATAGACTTTAATTCCACCAATTCCGTAGGTAAACAAGTCGTTTTTACCGTCCCCATTGTAATCAAGTAATGCTACTCGGTACCTGCAATCTGAAGGAAACAAAAGGTGAGCATTAGGTACAAATTCCCAATTTGAATTGGGAGCAATGGCTGTTTGTTCGAATAAAAGTATTTCATCACCACTTCGATCAAAAACGAATAAGTCTTGATCGCCATCAAAATCATAATCAATGTTTGAAAATTGTCCGTAATTAATCCCTCCTGACCAAGGGAATTTCAATGGTGTGCTGCCAATTTTTACTATTGGATCGGTATTGTATTCAAAAGCGAAGTTCGTTTGGGCAAAAGAAGCAAGGTTAATGCTCGCTAGTGTGAAAAGTATCACCAAAGACTGTAAAGTAGCATTCCAAGAATTCACTGTTTTGTGAAAAAGACATTCGATTTTTACAGGCAACCACATTCAACGAAAATAGTCAAATAGTCAAAATGAAACAAATGAAAAAGAGTTACCTGTTTACCTTGTTGAGTGTATTGATTGGAATATCGGTTAATGCACAAGATTCTATTTCCGTCCTTTTTATTGGGAATAGTTATGTTTATACCAATGATCTTCCTGGGACTTTGAGTCAATTAGCGACAAGTTTAGGTAAAACAACGACCGTTTCATCCAAGGTGAATGGTGGCTATACTTTTCAAAACCACACGAATGATCCTCAAACTTATACTGCGATTCATCAACAGGCTTGGGATGTGGTGGTTTTGCAAGCTCAAAGTCAAGAACCCAGTTTTCCTTTTAGTCAGGTAACAACGAATACATTGCCTTATTCTACTCAACTTGAAGATAGCGTGAAAGCGGCCAATTTTTGTAGCAATGTGATGTATTTCATGACATGGGGTAGACAAAACGGCGATCCGCAGTGGGATTCGATTAACACCTTTGATAAAATGAACGGTCGCTTGCATGATGCCTACATGCGTTTTGCCGATAGTGTGGATGCGATGGTTTCTCCTGTTGGTGTGGTTTGGAAATATGTCAGAGACAATCATCCTACGATTCAATTGTATGTTGGAGATGGTTCGCATCCTTCACCAGCAGGGACTTATTTAGCAGCTTGTACATTTTATACGGGATTGTTTAGAAGTTCACCAGTTGGTTCAACTTATTTGGGTGGTTTAGATTTAGCAACTGCTACTATTTTACAAGAAGCAAGTGCAATGATTTTAGATTCATTAGACGAATTTAATTTACATCCTGTTGATCAACCAACGCAAGCTGATTTTACGATGTTAAGTAGTGGTGCTACAGTTGATGTCACTTCAACATCTCAGTTTGCAACAGAATGGAATTGGAATTTTGGTGATGGAGATATTAGTTCAATTGAAAACCCAACGCATACCTATTTGAGTAATGGAACTTATATGATTAGATTGATTACCAGTTCGGTTTGTAATGCAGATACGATGCAACAATCAATTACGATCAATCAATTGGATTTAAATGAAGCGTTAGAGGGAGTTTTTGTCAAAGAATTTCCAGGGTATTTTGAAGTTTCGAATGCAGCTCCAGTTTTTGTTGAAATTTTCACTGTTGATGGTAAATTATTACAAACAGAACAATTGTTAACGGCTGGTTTTCATCAAATTGAAAAGAAATCTACCATGGGAATTATCGTGATAAAAAATTCACAAGATAAAATGTTAAAAATTAGATATATCAATTATTAGTGTAAACACTAGTAAATCAGATAAGTATGCATATATTATCGAGATTTATTCTTGTTGCTAAATCGATTTAATAATTTCACACAACTAAAGCGATTCAGTTATAATTTGCTTTGTGTTCACTTTTTAGTGATTTTTGTGTCAAATTATAAATTTTATGAGAAAATCGAACTTTAACAAAATGCTAAAGCAGATACTATTTTTAGTAGCTGTTTTTAGTTCTGTGGGGTCATTTGCTCAAGTTGATGTGAATGCTTCGGCTGGAACACCACTTGGAAATTACACCACTTTAAAAGCTGCTTTTGATGCGATCAATGCGGGTACACATCAAGGGATTATTATTATTGGTATTTCTGCGAATACTTCAGAGATTGCACCAGCAGTTTTGAATAGTTCAGGAGCAGGTTCTGCCTCGTATACTTCAGTCAATATAGCTCCATCAGTTGATGGTGTTGTTATTTCTGGAGCAACTACAACTGGTAGAGGATTGATTGAGCTAAAAGGTGCGGATAATGTCTTGATTAATGGAGATAACCCGTTAACACCTGGAACTAATCGAAATTTAACGATTACAAATACAGCTTCTAGTACCACTACGTTGACATCTGTTATACGTATTGCAACTGCAGCTACAGTAGTTTCGGCAGACAATATTTCGATTTTAAACTGTAATTTGATTGGTAGTGCAACTGGAAGAAATATTGCAACTGCTACTTCTACATCAGCTTCTGAGAACAATACTTTTGTTATCTATGCTGGTGGAAACGGAGGTGCAACCGCAACTGATGCACCAGCTGCATTGACTTCGGTGACTACTAATACAGCGCCAACCGGAACTACAATCAATAATTTAACAGTTAGCAATAATACGTTGAATGCTGCTGCAAGAGCGATTGTGTTTAATGGTGCTGCTGCAGGTGTTTCAACTGGTGTTGTGATTAGTGATAACTTAATTGGTGATCAAACTAATTTAACAGGTATTCCACCTTATACAACGCCTGCAACAACAGTCTATACAAAAGGTATTTTTATTTCTGGATTAACAAGTGCTACTGTTACAAATAACAGTTTGAAGAATATTCTATCATTTGTAGGAACTACAATGAATGCAATTGAATTCAATAGTTCAATTGGAACTGGTGCTGGAGTCGTAACTGTTTCTAACAATACAATAACTGGAGTTGTTAATCAAGGTAGTTCTATTGCAAATGGGATTTCTATTCAAAATTCAGCTGTAGCATTCAGTGTGACAAATAATATTGTTTCAAATATTCAGTCAACTGGTGCAGGTAGTGTAGCAGGTATCAATATATCTACTACTGCTCCTTCTGGTTTAGTTGAGAAAAACTCAATTAGCTATGTATATGCAAGAAATACAGGTGGTTATGCTTCAAGAGGGATCTTGTTAGGTGGAGGAAGTAATGTAACTGTTCAAAACAACATGATTTTTGATTTGAATGCTGTAAACAATAACTCTACTACAAGTTCAACTTATGCTATCAAAGGAATTGCAATTACTTCTGGTACGGGACATAAAGTTTATCATAATTCTGTAAACTTATTTGGAACAATGTTAGGAGCAAATACTGCTGCAGACAATACAACTTGTTTGATGATTTCGACCTCAAGTTTGACAGGGATAGATGTTCGTAACAATATCTTTACAAACAAGATGACTGGAGCTGCTGCAACGGTACATGCTTGTTTACAGCTTCCTTCAGGTGCAACTTCAGCAATGAATTTGACATTAAACAATAATGCTTATTATATTGGATCAAATGCGAATAGTTATATAGGTATTTTGACATCTACATTTGCTAGTTATTCAACTCTTCCAACTTTATTGGCTTATACATCAACATTGAGTGCAGCTGGAACAAATGATAATGCTTCATACGCATCTACAAATGCGGCTCCTTTTGTTAGCAATTCAGATTTACACTTGTCATTAGTTTCCCCTGAATTGACGAATGTTGAGCAAAAAGGTGCAACAGGTATTGCAGGAACAGGAACGGATATCGATGGCAATACTCGTCCAGATGGAGTTACTACAATTCCTGATATAGGTGCTGATGAAGTTGCTGCTCCAGTGGCATGTTCAGGTGTACCTACACCAGGAACAATTTCAGGAACTGCGACAATTTGTCAAGGTGGATCAGTTGTTTTAACATTAAATGGTTTACCTGCAGAATCTGGACTTTCTTTCCAATGGAACAGTTCAGCAACAGCTGGAGGACCTTACGGAACAGCTTTAGGAACGTCATTGACACAAAACACAGGTGCATTAGCAGCGACAACATATTATGTTGTAACAGTAACATGTGCTAATGGTGGGGCAACGGCTTCAACACCAGAATTTACTGTAACGGTTAATCCAAATCCTGTGATTTCGGTTACTCCAAGTTCTGCAACTTATTGTAATCCTGGACCTGGAGTTTCATTAACAGCAAGTGGTGCAGTTAACTATGGATGGTCTCCTGCAAGTGGTTTGTCATCAAATATTGGTGCAACAGTTACAGCAACTCCAACTTCAACTACAACTTATACAGTTACAGGAGTTGATGCATTGGGTTGTATTGGTACTACAACAGTTCCAGTTACAGTAAATGCTTCACCAGTTATTTCAAGTGTAACTGCTACTCCAGCAGCAGTTTGTTCTGGATCAAGTTCACAATTGCAAGCAAATGCTTCAATTGCATACAATCAAACTGCAGCAGCATATTCTTTTGCAGGTTCAACAGGTACATACACTCCAGTTACTGGTACTACTTTGACAACAGCATCACAAGATGATTCAGGTATTGGAAATCTTCCAATTGGATTTACATTCCCATACAATGGTAACACATTTACTGTTTTTGGAGCTAGAACAAATGGTTTGATTGAATTAGGTCAAGCTACTGCTGCATTGTCAGGATTTAGTGCAAATGCACTTGCTTCAACTGCGAATTGTATTGCTCCTTTATGGGATGATAACAATATGACTGGTGGTACAATCACTTATACGACAACAGGTACTGCTCCAAACCGTGTTTTAACAGTTCAGTGGACTGGTATGCATGTTGGAAACGGCGGTAACCCTGCTGAGCCAACCATTGATTGTCAAGTTATGTTGTACGAAACTACAGGAGTAATTGAATTCGTTTATGGATCAACAAGTGCTTCTTTGGCTGTTGCAACAGCTTCGATTGGTATCTCTGGAGCATCTGGAAATTACAAAAGTGTAACTCCATTAAGCCCAGCTAATACTTCAACAACTAGTTCTTCAACTGAGAATTCAACAATCTCATCAGCTGTTAATTTCCCTTCTGGAACTATATATACGTTTACTCCTCCAGTAGCACCAACATTAACTTATGCTTGGTCTCCTGCAACAAATTTGAGTTCTACTTCAATTAGTAATCCAGTAGCATCTAACATCACTTCACCTGTAACTTATACTGTGGGTGTAACGGCTTCAAACGGTTGTTCAGTATCTAATACTGTTTCTTTAATTGTAAATCCTTTGCCAACAGCTCCTACAGCTACAAACTCTGCACAATGTGGTGCTCAAGTACCAACAGCTTCTGTAGCTTCAACTAGTGGTTTACCAACACCTTCATTTGTTTGGTATGATGCACCAATAGCTGGAACTGTTTTGCAAACAAGCACATCGACAACATTTACAACAGCGATCTCAACAACAACAACATTCTATGTTTCTGAGTTGAATACTGTTACAGGATGTGAGTCATCTCGTACAGCTGTTACAGTTACAGTTGCTACAGCTGATAATATTACTGCATCAATTAATAATGCAACTGTTTGTATTGGTTCTTCAGTTAATTTAAGTGTGGTGAATGCAAATTCAACTCCGGTTCAAAACTATACTTATACTTGGACAAATGCT
>JADLGD010000055.1 GCA_020849495.1 Fluviicola sp. | reverse complement strand
TGCCTTTCGTGTAATAAGCATCGTAATAACCATGAGAAAGTACAAATGTACCAGCCATGATGCGGCGTTTTACTTCTTTTCCAAATCCTTCAGTGCGTGATAACACATAGGTTTCTTCAACGCCTTTCGCCACCTCCGAACGGTGTCCGTAATGAACGCCATCGAAACGCGATAAGTTGGAAGAAGCTTCAGCTGTGGTCAAAACGTAGTAAGTTGGCACCAAGTAATCCAAATAAGGGAAACTAACTGCTTCAACGGTGTGACCTTCTGCTTTCAATTGCTCGATGATTTGTTGCATCTTCGCTCTCACTTCCGGATTCACGCTTTCGTTTTCTACCGCTTCTTTCAAGTAAGCAATTTTTGTAGTGCTTGGCTTGTTGAAAGTTGGCGAAATTCCCAATGGTTTTGAAGAAGAAGTTGCATCCATCGGATCTTTTCCTCCAATCACCGATAAAATCAAAGCAGCATCTGCAACCGAGTTGGTGAACGGACCAATTTGATCAAACGAAGAAGCATAAGCAATCAAGCCGAAGCGACTCACGCGACCATAAGTTGGTTTGATTCCAACGGTTCCAGTAAACGAAGCCGGTTGACGAATCGATCCTCCTGTGTCTGAACCCAAAGTTGCAGTACACAATCCAGCGGAAACAGCTACAGCTGAACCACCCGATGAACCACCAGGAACATGTGTCAAACGCAAATTGTTTTTCACAGGCCCGTAAGCAGAAGTTTCATTCGAACTTCCCATGGCAAATTCATCGCAGTTTAAACGACCAATGATCACTGCATCTTCTGCCAACAAACGTTCTACAACGGTTGCAGAATACAATGATTCAAATCCTTCTAAAATTTTGGATGAAGCGGAAACTTTGTGACCGGCATAGCAAATGTTGTCTTTAAGACCAATGACCATTCCTGCCAATTTCCCCGCTGTTCCAGAAGCCAATTTCTGATCAACGACTGCAGCCTGAGCCAATACATCTTCGGTAAAAACCTCCAAAAATGCATTCAATTCTTTGTGCGCGTCAATTTGCGTCAAATAATGCTTGACGATTTCAACCACAGATTTCCCTGCGGATAGTGCTTGTTGAACTTCCGAAAACGATTTGTACATGTGAAAGAAAAATTAAGACTATTTTTTCTCTTCTACGGCGTTGTTGTTAGCGCCATCTTCGCCTTTGCTAGCATCTTTGAATTCCTTGATTCCTTTCCCTAATCCTTTCATCAATTCAGGAATTTTCTTTCCTCCGAACAATAAAAGAACTACAGCTAATATCAAGATGATTTCTGTTGTACCTAATCTCATAACGATTGTATTTTGTGCAAAATTAAGGAATTCTAGCCAAAGAAGCTGTTAAAAGTTGATGTTTCTTGTCTTGTTGTGATTTTTTGACAGTTCAAAATTCAAGCTTTTGGCTCAATCTCCTTACTTCGTCTTCTCGTAATTCAATGCTTTCCCCGTAAACAAGACACTTTGCAAACGTTCCCACTGCTCAAAAGAGGGCGCTAAAATGGAGACTTCAGAACCGTAGCGAGTGATTGTATTGACTTTCAAAATGGAATTAAAGGCATCTACATAATCCAATTCGCCGTGAACTATGTTCATTTTCCCGTTTTCAAAAGTCACTAAACTAGGCTCAAAGTACATGCCTTCGTGGAAATTCAAAACGTATTTGTTGGCTGAAAGGCGCGTTAAACTGTTCATGGTGCCCGAACCTGTGATTACCAATTTTTGCGTAATGCCGTAGTAGTAATTTTCACCATCCAAGGAACAAGGCACTGAGTCGTTGGGAATAATCCCGTGCAAATAGTCGCCACTTACACGCAATTTGGAAGATTCACGGACTTGTTCGCGTGTGACATACGTAATGACCAAAGTGACAATCGAAATTCCTTGTTCGTCGATGTGGTACGTGACCCCCGATTCGGTATTTTTGTAATCACCATACCACAATTTATCGGTGGTGGTCACAGAAGAACTTCCTGTAGGAAGGGGATCGGAAAATTGAACTGTTTTTTGTGAAAACGATAAAAAAACGCTCAAAAAGGTGCCGAAAAGGAGAACTTTTTTCATAACTTAATTTAGAAAACGGAAAAATATGCAAAAACGCTGGTTTATCAAACAAACTCCTTCTTCTGAATTGACCGCAGCCATTCAACACGATTTAAAAGTGAGTCCGCTCATGGCAACTATTCTTGCACAGAGAGGTCTTACAACCCATGCTTCAATACGTTCATTTTTCAATCCACCACTCACCGAATTGCACGATCCTTTTCTGATGCTCAACCTCGATCGAGCGGTGAATCGCTTGGAAGAAGCCATCCAAAACCAGCAACACATTGTTGTTTACGGCGATTACGATGTGGACGGAACAACAGCAGTAGCTTTGGTCTTTTCCATTCTGAAAAATTACACGGATGTGAGTTACTACATTCCCGATCGCTACGAAGAAGGCTACGGTTTGTCGTTCCAAGGCATCGACAAAGCGCTCGAACGCGGTGCTAGTTTACTCATTGCGCTCGATTGTGGGATCAAAGAAGTGGAGAAAGTAGCTTATGCCAACGAAAAAGGCTTGGACATCATTGTGTGCGATCACCACACTCCCGGAACAGAATTGCCAGCTTGCATTGTCTTGGACCCGAAGCAAGAAAATTGCAACTATCCTTACAAAGAATTGTGTGGCTGTGGCGTTGGTTTCAAATTGCTTCAAGGTTGGTTGCAAAAACGGGGCGACAGCGATGAACAATTGCTGCAACTCCTCGACTTGGTGGCCATTGCCATTGGAGCAGACATTGTTCCGGTAACAGGAGAAAACCGCGTTTTGGCTAAAAACGGCTTGCACGTGCTCAATACAACTCCTCGCTTGGGTTTGGAAGCTTTGTTAAAACACGCAGGAAAAGAGTTGCCGCTTGATTTAACGGCGGTTGTCTTCACCATTGCACCGCGTATCAATGCGGCAGGCAGGTTGGAAAGTGGACAACGAGCAGTGGAATTATTGTTGGCCAATACGCCACAAAAAGCAGATGCCATTGCGATTGAAATCGATGAATACAACCAAAACCGCCGCTTGCTGGATGCACAAATCACCGAAGAAGCCTTGTTGTTGATCGAAGAAGATCCGGAATTTGAACAGCGCAAATCAACGGTGGTGTTTCACCAAGATTGGCACAAAGGAGTGGTGGGAATTGTGGCTTCGCGCTTGATTGAGCGGCATTACCGACCAACGATTGTACTCACAGAAAGCAAAGGTGTGGCAACCGGTTCTGCACGTTCGGTTGCAGGATTCAATGTGTATGAAGCCATTTTGCAATGCGAACATTTGCTCACGCAGTTTGGCGGTCACCACCACGCGGCGGGTTTGACCATGCCGGTAGAAAACATCGCTGCTTTTCGCGAGGCTTTTGATGCGGTGGTACAAGAAAACATTACCCGCGCTGAAGAAGTGGAAGAATTGGTGATCGATGTGGAAGTGAAATTGCACCACTTGTTTTTGGCCGGAGAATCCGTGTTGCAAGTGCCCCGTTTGCTGAAAATGCAACAAGAAATGGAACCTTTTGGTCCTGATAATCACAAACCCGTTTACTGTGTGCACAACGTGTATGCAGCGAGCAGCCGCGTGTTGAAAGGCGCGCACCTCAAGCTCGATTTGTTGGATCCCAGTTCAGACACCATCATTCCTTCCATTGGGTTCAACATGGCCGACAAAGCCGATTTGGTTGCCTCCGGTTGCGCTTTTGATGCCGTGTTCACCCTCGAAGCCAACACTTGGAACGGCCGCACAACCTTGCAGTTGATGTTGAAAGATGTGCGGGAGGGGGAGTGATGGTTGATCTTGAGGATGAACAAGTAAGAATATATTCTTACATCTGATGCGAAAAAGTCAGATTATATTCTGACAAATGAGGACTAGTAATTGCAATTCATTTAAAGTGGAAGGCATAGTTGTTTAATGGCGGATCTAATCGTCGAGAAGATTTCCTTTTCTTTTCTGGAAATCTTGTTGAATTTCCCTAATGTTTAAGAGGCTTTTGGCAGGTTTTATGATTTCATTAAAAGTGAGAATGGAGAGCTTAACTACATAGATGAAAACACGTGTTTTTTTTTGGGGGTTGATAGTTTGGCGCTTTAAAAGGTTGGGTTTTACTCTTTTTTATTCTTAACCCTATCTTTTACTTTGTGGAATTACAGCATATTCATCATATGGCATTATTTTCTTACGTAGACTAGACTTATTTTCAAAATGCCTAGAAATTGCAATGTTTTTGAGAAAGTGTTCTTCATTACTACCCCGATGAAAAATTTTAATTGCTAAACAGTTATTATCTTCAAAAATGGCTTTTAACAATGTTCGATCCGATAGTCCGCAGGAGTGTCCTACAATGTATACTTCATATTTGCCACTAGACATGAAATCCAAAAGTGTATGGTAATTCTCAGTTTTGGGATAGTGAAAGGATTTAATAAATAGCATTGGATCAAAACTATCCTCAATCTCAATTTCTTTATAATAATGATGTGTATCATCCCCATAACCAAAGATTATAGGATTTTTTGAATTACCAATTTGTCCATGAATATGAAGTATATGATGATTTCTCATTTCTAATGTTGAATTAAACATCTTGTATAGAGAATTTGTGTAATTGAAATTTAAAAATAGGATATTTTCTGGGTCGCCAATCTCATTATCTGCTTTTTGATGGGCTATATATGCTTTTGTATGAGTCTGTTTTTCTTTAAACGCATAATTAAGACTAACAAGGGGAGTGGCCAAAAAGTCAATATTGAATTCTTTGTCAAGTCTTGTGATGTAGTCATTTAATGCAAGACAAATATTTTCAAATACTTCATTTAATCTTTTAACTGGGGCAAAGTCCCTTTTCAGCACATTAGTTTTCTTAATGTGTTCTACTTTTTGCACTAACAGATTAAAATATAGTGTTTCAATATCTACCCAATTGTCTCGATCTAATTTATCGAGCATTAATTCAAGTAATTCTGATTTCGAAGAGAATTTAACTCTATCTTTACAGAACTCAAATAGTCTTGGAATACTCTCAATACTCTCAATTTTCACCCACAATTCTTGGTTGTTTTGATAATTGATACGTTCAATTCTAATAAAGACATCCGAGTGATATGGTGCAGTCATCGCAGACTTTATACACTTTTTTAAATAATCAAGTAAGAAGTCACTGTAAGATGTTGCCATGCCAAGAGCTCTATCATAGCCATTTCCTATTATTACAATTCTATTATAAGTATACTTATCTTGTTCGTATTCTGACATAGCAAATTTTGGTTATTACTTGTACCTAACGCTTCTCAACTAGGAGATGCGGGCTTCTCGGTTATGGTTGTTCAGCCCGTGGCTTATAATTGATGTTATCAGTATTTTATTTTATCTCTATTCTTTTTATCTCATCCAAAAATATCTCGTCAATTGATTGAAGTTTAATATATTCAGAATTTAATATAATTCTATCTTTCAGTACAGTACCATCTTTTAATTCTATTTCTACCAAATGATAACCCATTCCAGTTTCTGGTTGCTCAATTAAATAATTAATAAAATTTTGTGAAAGTCTTAAGTTATAAGCCATATGCTTTTTTTAAAAAGTATGTATGGTTTGATGTTCCATTCTCAAAGTACGCTTCAATTCCTCCTCCTGCATGCCCAAAAGCTGGTTGAACTATTCCTCTTTGTAATTGATCATGTGATTTTGGTCTTATATAAAATGCCCATTCAATTTTATTATCATTGGGCAATGCGTATCGATCGACTGGGTCGTCTTTTTGTGACAAACAATCTCTATAATCATTTTCAGTAGTTGCAAAACTACCAGGTTTCAACTTCATGTTTACAATGTCTATCCTTCTATCATCTTCGAATGCAGACAATCGAACAAAATTTTCAATACCAGAGGCATTTTCTTTTGGGTTATCTGTTGCGCCCATACCACCTGCATATCGTTTAAAAAGTATTTTTTTTGAAGTTGACAATTCAACGGACTCGTTGAGTTGAGAATGGAGAATAACTTTAATTGAGTCAGTTTCAAGCATTATTTCTTGTGATTTGCTCAACATTACTTCGTATCCTTCATTAATAATTTTCTTTTTATTTAACTCAAAGTTTTCATCTAAATCAACAGCCAATCTAGTATTATAAACAACCATTTTTTTTGTAGTGTATCGTTCATAAAGACGAGTGCTAATTATCTGATATCCCATTCCTGTTTCTGGCTGCTCTAAAAGTGTGTCTGAATCTTGTTTGTAAATTTTGTAAATCATTTTCGTTCTATTTTACCTCAACTATTAGCGTTTTATTCGCCGTTTTCCCAAATCTAGTGAATTAATGGCGAATAAAACCAAGTTGAAGGAAGCCAACTATGGGAATACTAACTGTGTGCGTTATTTATCCGAAGTTTTTCTATGCT
>JADLGD010000054.1 GCA_020849495.1 Fluviicola sp. | reverse complement strand
TGCTATCACTCCCAAGGTATATTTCAATTCAGAAAAACGGGAACGAGCTCCTTTAAAAAACTTTTGTTCTTCTCTACTAAATGCGTTTTGTTTTTTCATCGTATTATTTATTTTTTTAACTCGTTTTTCTATAATTCCAAATCGCCATTCCATTGATAGCAACTGCAAATCCTATCATAATTAAGAAATGGTTTTTAATGTCAGCAAAACCGCTTCCTTTTAAGACTACCATACGAACTACTTCAATAAAATAGGTCACAGGATTAAGTTTAGCAATGTAGTACGCCCATTGTGGCATTCCATCAAGCGAAGTAAAAAGTCCACTCATCAACATAAAAATCATACTAAATAGAAACGCTATCGACATTGCTTGTTGTTGTGTTTCGGCAAATGTGGAAATGAGCAAGCCTAAGCCTAATAAAGCTACTAAATAAATTGCCAAGTAGCTGTACAACAAAAGCAAACTTCCGACAGGAACAATGCCGTAAACAAAACGTGCTACAATGAGCAAACCGATACTAAAAATAAACATTCCGATTGCCCAAAACGGAATGAGCTTGCCTAAAATGAACTGATATTTCTTAATGGGTGTAACGTTGATTTGCTCAATCGTTCCTACTTCTTTTTCTTTTACAATGTTCAATGCACACATATAAGCTCCTACCATTGTTACCAACACAACCAAAATGCCTGGAACCATAAAAAACCGATAGTTCATAAACGGATTGAACCAATTTGATGAAGCAACGGTAATAACAGGTGCAGCATTAAATTTATCGGGTTGAAACCATTGCAAGCGAATGTCTGCGTTGTATGCAGTAATAATCTGACTGAGGTATGCACCGCCCAAACCTGCTTTTACGCCATTGATTGCATTAACGGCAATAAATAATTTTTGCTCATTTTCACGGACTAAGTTTCTTTCAAATCCCTGTGGTATTTCCAAAATCAAATCGGATTTATCTTTTTCAATCTGGTTAAATGCACTTTGAAATGATTTGCTGTAATCTGCCAATTTGAAATAACCCGAAGCGGTAATTTTTGAAATTAGTTGTTGCGAATAGGTAGAATGGTCGTGGTCAACGATTGAAATGTTGATGTTCTTTACTTCGTAATCGGCTGCCAACGGAAGTATGAGCAACTGAACTATTGGCACAACAAAAATTAATGGCAACAACGCTTTGTTGCGAAAGATTTGTTTGAACTCTTTTTGTAATAAAAATTTTAGCGTTCTCATACCAATCGGGTTTTAAATTTTTTGAAACTCACTACCAATAAAAAGCAAGTCATTCCGAAAAGCACCAATGTTTCTTTCCATATAGCACTAAAGCCAAGCCCTTTTATCATTATTGATTTTACAATGGTGTAATACCACTTTGACGGAATGAGGTTGCAAATGACCTGCAACGGAACAGGCATATTTTCGATAGGAAACATAAAGCCTGTAAACAGCATTGTAGGTACTAACATTCCCATCATTGAAATAAGCATTGCCGCCTGTTGCGACTGTGCCACGTTTGAAATAAGCAAGCCTAAAGCGAGTGCCGTAATTATCAATAAAATACTTTCGGCAAACAGCAATAGAATGCTTCCGTTTATTGGCATATCTAAAAGCGTAACGCTCAATACAAGTATTACGGTAAGGTTGATTAACGATAACACCAAATACGGTATGGCTTTGGAAATGATAACTAAAAAAGGGTTGAAAGGTGAAACCAACAAGACTTCCATTGTGCCTGTTTCTTTTTCCCGAACTATGGAAACAGAAGTCATCATTACGCAAACCAACATCAGCACCAATGCCATAATGCCTGGCACAAAATTGGTTGCTCCTTTCAATTCAGGATTGTACAACATTCGCAGTTCGGGAACGATACGCAAAGGCAGTGCATTATTTTTCATCAACTCCTGTTGATAATCCATAATGATATTGGTTGCGTAATTCGTCAATGTGTTGGCGGTGTTGGGGTCGGAAGCATCTGAAATAATCTGTATCTGTGCTTTGTTCAGATGTAATAAGTCTTTGTTGAAATTGGCAGGGAAAATGATTGCCAATTTTATGTTTCCCTCTTTAAATGCTTCTTCAATTTGGTTATGGCTTATTAATGTTTTCTGAATTTCAAAATTCCTGCTTGCTTCTATTTTGCCGATAATTTGTTGTGTGGCTTCATCTTTAGCATAATCGCAAATAACGATTTTGGAATTTTTGATTTCGTTGGTCAATGCAAAACCAAACAAAACAATTTGCACAATCGGCAAGCCGAATAGCATTAACAGCGTTTTGCTATCACGGAATACGTGATAAAATTCTTTTCTTACGAATGATAAAAACTGTTTCATCTTTAATCTGATTTTCGTTGTGCTCCTCTTGCCAACTTATAAAATACTTCGTCCATTGAGGTAGCGGAATATTGTTGCTTTAAGTTGGCAGGTGTATCCAATGCTTTTATTACTCCGTCCACCATCATAGAAATACGGTTACAGTATTCGGCTTCGTCCATATAGTGCGTGGTAACGAAAATGGTAATGCCCCTGCC
>JADLGD010000053.1 GCA_020849495.1 Fluviicola sp. | reverse complement strand
TAGGTGCTGGTGATATCGCTGCATTAGTTGGTTTTAAAGATATTCGTACAGGAGATACTTTGTGTGCTGAGAATGCACCAATCGTATTGGAATCTATGAATTTCCCTGAGCCAGTAATCGGTATCGCTATTGAGCCTAAAACGCAAGCTGACCAAGATAAATTGGGTATCGGTTTGAATAAATTAGCTGAAGAGGATCCAACTTTCCGCGTAAAAACAGACGAAGAAACTGGTCAAACAGTTATCTCTGGAATGGGTGAGTTGCACTTGGATATCATCGTTGACCGTTTACGTCGTGAGTTCAAGGTAGAAGTAAACCAAGGTGCGCCTCAGGTTTCTTACCGTGAAGACATTACTGCTCCAATTGAACACCGTGAGGTTTACAAAAAACAATCAGGTGGTCGTGGTAAGTTCGCAGATATCTATGTGAAAATTTCTCCTCAAGATAATCAAGAGAAAACAGGTTTAGAGTTCATCAACTCTATCAAAGGTGGTAACATTCCTCGTGAGTTTATCCCTTCTGTTGAGAAAGGTTTCAAAGAGTCTATGAAAAATGGTGTCTTAGCAGGATTCCCTGTAGAAGCTATGAAAGTAGAATTGATTGATGGTTCATTCCACGCTGTCGATTCAGATTCATTGTCTTTCGAATTGGCTGCTAAAATGGCATACCGTGAAGCATTGAGAAAATGTCGTCCAATCTTATTGGAACCAATCATGAAAATTGAAGTGGTTACTCCAGAAGAAAACATGGGTGATATCGTTGGTGACTTGAACCGTCGTCGCGCTATCGTTCGTGGAATGGATGATAAAGCAGGATCAAAAGTGGTTAAAGCTGATGTTCCTCTTTCTGAAATGTTCGGTTACGTAACACAATTACGTACATTATCATCAGGTCGTGCAACATCTTCAATGGAATTCTCACACTTCGCTGAGGCTCCTAAAAATGTAGCAGAGGAGGTGATCGCTAAGTCAAATGGAAAAGTTAACGCTTAATACATAGGTAATGAGCCAGAAAATTAGAATTAAATTAAAATCGTACGATCATAACTTGGTTGATACATCAGCTGAGAAAATCGTTAAAACTGTTAAAGCTACAGGTGCTGTAGTAAGTGGTCCAATTCCACTTCCAACACACAAGCGTATTTACACTGTATTGCGTTCACCACACGTTAACAAAAAAGCGCGTGAGCAATTCGAATTGTGTTCTTACAAACGTTTGTTAGACATCTATAGCTCATCATCAAAAACAGTTGATGCGTTAATGCGATTAGAACTTCCTAGTGGAGTTGATGTAGAAATTAAAGTGTGATGACATTCCCCTCCGAAGCTTGAGCGAAGGAGGGGCTCTGTCTCCTTTTATAAGTAGTATAATTTATAATAAATTAAAGTATGCCTGGAATTATTGGTAGAAAAATCGGAATGACTAGCGTCTACAGTGCCGAGGGTAAGGCAACACCATGCACAGTTATAGAAGCTGGTCCTTGTGTCGTGACTCAGGTTAAAACACAAGATCGAGATGGGTACGAGGCAATTCAGTTAGGATTTGGAGAGCGTAGAGAAAAAAACACTCCAAATGCATTGAAAGGTCACTTCAAAAAAGCGAACACTACACCAAAATCAAAATTGGTTGAGTTCAAAGGATTTGATGCGTTAAATCTCGGAGATGTAGTAAACGTTGATATCTTCGAAGAAGGTGAATACGTAGGAGTAGTTGGTACTTCAAAAGGAAAAGGTTTCCAAGGGGTTGTAAAACGTCATGGTTTCGGTGGAGTTGGTCAATCAACACACGGTCAGCACAACCGTTTACGTGCACCGGGTTCAATCGGAGCATGTTCTTACCCTGCACGTGTATTCAAAGGAATGCGCATGGCGGGTCAAATGGGGAACAAGCGTGTGAAAATGGAAAACTTACAAGTTTTACGCATTTTGACTGACAAAAACTTGATCGTAGTTAAAGGTTCTATTCCTGGACCTAAAGGTTCAACCGTAACAATTGAGAAATAATGGAAGTAAAAGTAATTGATAGCAAAGGAAAGGCTACTTCCAAAAAAGTAACCTTGGCGGAAGGGATCTTTGGGATTGAACCAAATGATCACGCAATCTATTTAGATGTTAAACAACACTTGGCAAATCGTCGTCAAGGAACGCATAAATCTAAAGAGCGTAACGAAATCGCAGGATCTACCAGAAAATTGAAAAAACAAAAAGGTACGGGTGGTGCTCGTGCTGGATCTGTTAAGTCTGGAACACGTGTTGGTGGAGGTCGTATTTTCGGACCACGCCCACGTAACTATAGCTTCAAATTAAACATCAAATTGAAACGTTTAGCTCGTAAGTCAGCATTTGCTTACAAAGCGAAAATGGATTCAATCGTTGTAGTAGAAGATATGGCGCTTGCAACACCAAAAACAGCAGATTTCAAATCGGTATTAGCGAACTTGAACTTGTCAAACGAAAAGGTGTTGATGATTGTAGGAGCAGGAAATGACAATGTTTATTTGTCATCACGTAACTTACAACGTGTAAAAGTTGTTAACGCTGATTCAGTAAATACATACGATGTATTGAACGCGAAGAAAGTGGTGTTAACAGAAAGTTCAATTCAAGTAATCGAAAAGATTCTAAACTAATTTGGTGATGAGTACTATTATCAAGAAGCCAATTATCACTGAGAAAGCAACAGCTGCTGCAGATAAAAGCAACAGCTTCTCTTTTGAAGTAGATAGAAAGGCAAACAAATTGCAAATTAAAAGCGCTGTCGAAAAGATGTACGGAGTCAACGTTGTTGATGTACGCACACTCACTTATGGCGGTGGTAAATCCTCTGTTAAATTTACTAACAAAGGTGTCGTTGAGCAACCAAGTAAAGTCTGGAAAAAGGCTGTAGTTACTGTTGCTGCAGGAGAAACGATTGATTTATTTAATAATTTTTAAGTAAGAACTGATGGGTCTTAAAAAATTCAAGCCTACAACTCCAGGGCAAAGACACAAGATCAACAGTACTTTTACTGAAGTTACTACGAACACTCCTGAAAAGAGTCTCGTAACAGGTAGCATTGGTAAGTCTGGTGGTCGTAACAACGATGGACGCATGACTATGCGTTACATGGGTGGTGGTCACAAACAAAAGTATCGTATCATTGATTTCAAACGCGACAAGCATTCTGTGCCTGCTGTAGTGAAGTCAATCGAATATGATCCAAACAGAACCGCTCGTATTGCATTGCTTTATTATGTGGATGGTGAGAAACGATACATTATCGCACCAGAAGGATTAAAAGTAGGTGATACTGTTGTTGCAGGTAAAGGAGCTACTCCAAACGTTGGTAATGCAATGTTTTTATCCGATGTTCCTCTAGGAACAGTTATCCACAACATTGAGTTGCACCCTGGAAAAGGTGGTGCTATTGCTCGTGGTGCTGGAACGTATGCACAATTAAACGCTCGTGATGGTCGCTTTGCGATTATCAAATTGCCTTCAGGTGAGACGCGTATGATTTTGACTACTTGTATGGCTACAATCGGTGCTGTATCTAATGGTGAGCACTCATTAGTAGTTTCAGGTAAGGCAGGTCGCTCTCGCTGGTTAGGACGTCGTCCTCGTGTTCGTGGTGTTGTAATGAACCCAGTAGATCACCCGATGGGTGGTGGTGAAGGTAGAAATGCCGGGGGTCTTCCACGTTCACGTAATGGTATGCCTGCTAAAGGTTACAAGACACGTTCTAAGAAAAAGTATTCAGATAAGTTTATCATCGAAAGAAGAAAGAAATAAGGTATGAGTCGTTCGTTGAAAAAACCACCTTTTGTACATTACAAATTGACAAAAAGAGTGGATGCAGCACAAGAAAGCGGAAGCAAAGCAGTGATCAAAACTTGGTCTCGCGCTTCTACAATCACCCCAGATTTTGTTGGGTTGACCTTCGCAGTGCATAACGGGAATAAGTTTATTCCTGTGTTCGTTACAGAGAACATGGTAGGACACAAGTTAGGGGAGTTTTCTCCTACACGTAACTTCCGTGGCCATGGTGGTAACAAAAAGGATAAAAAAAGATAGTTTAAAATTCAAGTGACATGGGCGCTAGAAAGAGATTAAGAGCTGAGAAGTTAAAAGAAGAGAAGGGGACGACTGCAATCGCACGTCTGAACGATTCTCCGATTTCTCCAAGAAAGATGAGATTGGTTGCAGATCTTGTAAGGGGAGTTGAAGTAAATAAAGCTCTAAACATATTGCAACACAATGCGAAAGACGCATCGTTAAGCCTATCAAAGTTATTGCGTTCAGCAATTGCTAACTGGGAAGCTAAAAACGAAGGTAAAAGCATTGAAGATGAAAAATTAGTGGTGAAGTCTATCGAAGTTGGTAGTGCT
This sequence comes from Fluviicola sp., assembly GCA_020849495.1. GTDB lineage: Bacteria > Bacteroidota > Bacteroidia > Flavobacteriales_D > Crocinitomicaceae > Fluviicola. The sequence goes on along the minus strand of JADLGD010000053.1, from coordinate 31,510 downwards.
GGTATGTTGAAGCGTATCCAAACTGCTCCTCAAGGTAGAGCTTACCGAGTTCGTAAAAGATCAAACCACGTGACTATCGTCGTTGATGGTTCTAAATAATTGAAGGAAAATGGGACAAAAAACGAATCCAATAGGTAATAGACTAGGTTTCATCCATGGATGGGAATCTAACTGGTACGGTGGAGATAATTACAAAGATAAAATCGTTGAAGACGATCAAATTCGTAAATACCTTCACGCCCGTTTATCCAGAGCAAGTATTTCGAAAATCATCATCGAGCGTACCCTCAAGCTCGTTACTGTTACAATCAACACGGCTCGTCCGGGTGTGATTATCGGTAAAGGTGGTCAAGAAGTCGACAAATTGAAAGAAGAGTTGAAAAAATTGACGAAGAAAGAAATCCAAATCAACATCTTCGAAGTGAAACGTCCAGAATTGGATGCTCGCTTAGTTGCTGATGGGATTGCTCGTCAAATTGAAGCTCGTATTTCATTCCGTCGCGCTATTAAGATGGCTATCGGTTCAACCATGAGAATGGGTGCCGAAGGTATCAAAGTGAAAATTTCAGGTCGTTTGAATGGGGCAGAGATGGCTCGTTCAGAAATGTACAAAGATGGACGTACTCCGTTACATACGTTCAGAGCAGATATCGATTACGCTGTAGGTGAGGCATTGACTACTTACGGATTAATCGGAATCAAAGTATGGATCTGTAAAGGTGAAGTTTACGGTCGTCGTGATCTTTCTCCAAACGTTGGAATGGCTGCAGCAGCTGCTAAAGGTGGTTCTAATGCTGGTGGTGGAAACCGTCGCCCATCTGGTAAAGGTGGAAATAACCGTAAAAAGAAGTAATTACCATTTAAAATTTTCGAAAGATGTTATCTCCAAAGAGAACCAAATTTAGAAGAGTTCAAAAAGGCCGTAACCGTGGTGAAGCACAACGTGGAAGCACGATCGCATTCGGATCTTTTGGACTGAAAACATTGGAGCCAGGATGGATCACATCACGCCAAATCGAAGCGTCTCGTATCGCAGTTACGCGTTACATGAAACGTGAAGGTAAAGTGTGGATCCGTATTTTTCCTGACAAACCTATCACATCAAAACCTGCAGAGGTACGTATGGGTAAAGGTAAAGGTGCTCCAAGTCACTGGGTCGCAGTTGTTAGACCGGGACGTATTATGTTTGAAGCGGACGGTGTTCCTTACGAAATTGCTAAAGAAGCACTTCGTTTGGCTGCACAAAAACTTCCAGTAAAATGTAAGTTTGTCGTACGTAACGATTATGTTGTACCAGGTAAATAAAAGAACTGATGAAACAGGAAGAAATTAATAAACTTTCAGTAGAAGAGTTAAAAACTCGTATCGCAACAGCGACTGAAACGTTAACAAAAATGAAATTAGGTCATAAAGTGACTCCACTTGAAAACCCAATTCAAATTCGTGACGTTCGTCGTTCTATTGCACGATTGAATACTGAATTGTCAAAACGTGAAAATCAAGCCTAAGTGCTTGATTATTAAAAGAACGTGAAATGGAAAAGCGTAATTTAAGAAAAGAACGTATCGGGGTTGTTACTAGCGATAAAATGCAAAAATCTATCGTTGTTGCGGTAGAAAGAAAAGTAAAACACCCGAAATATGGTAAGTTCGTAAAAAAAACTACTAAATTTGTGGCCCACGATGAAAATAATGACTGTAACATAGGTGATACAGTTAAGATCATGGAGACACGTCCAATGTCTAAAAATAAGAATTGGAGATTAGTAGAAATTGTTGAAAGAGCTAAATAATAGGTTGCAATGATACAACAAGAATCAAGACTTGCAGTTGCTGACAACTCAGGAGCAAAAGAGGTGTTATGTATCCGCGTTTTAGGCGGTACTAAACGTCGCTATGCTTCAGTAGGAGACAAAATTGTCGTGGCTGTTAAGAGTGCAATGCCCTCTGGTGCTGTGAAAAAAGGATCAGTAGCTAAGGCGGTAGTTGTAAGAACACGTAAGGAGGTACGCCGTCCTGATGGTTCTTACATTCGTTTCGATGATAACGCTTGCGTTATCTTGAATCAGGCGGGGGAGATGAGAGGAACCCGTATTTTCGGACCAGTTGCTCGTGAGCTTCGTGAAAACAATTACATGAAAATTGTTTCACTTGCTCCTGAAGTACTTTAAAATTAGTGAAGTCATGCAAAAGAAATTACACATCAAAGTAGGCGACACTGTTAAAGTATTAAGCGGTGAGTCTAGAGGACAAGAAGGAACTGTCCTTACAATTGATAGAACAAAAGAGCGTGCTACTGTAGGAGGTGTGAACCTTGTAAAGCGTCATACTAAACCGAGTGCTTCTGAACCTCAAGGAGGAATCATCGAAAAAGAAGGTGGAATCCACATTTCTAATTTGATGGTTGTTGTGAAAGGTCAAGCTTCTCGTACAGGACGTAAAGAGGACGCCAAAGGAAAGTTAGTACGTTATTCTAAAAAATCAGGAGAGGAGATTAAGTAATGAGTTATTCACCAAGACTGAAAAAACAGTACAAAGAAGAGATTATTCCTTCATTGACTGAAAAATTTGGGTACAAAACCGTTATGCGTGTACCTAAATTGCAAAAAATCGTAATCAGCCAAGGATTGGGTGATGCGGTTGCAGATAAAAAAGTAATTGATAACGCGATCGCAGATGTTTCTCGTATCGCTGGTCAAAGAGCTGTTGCAACGATTTCTAAAAAAGACGTTTCAAACTTCAAATTACGTAAAGGAATGCCAATTGGTACGAAAGTTACGTTGAGAGGTGACAAAATGTACGATTTCTTAGATCGTTTTATCTCTATCGCTTTGCCTCGTACTCGTGATTTCCGTGGTATCAATCCAAAAGGATTTGATGGACGTGGAAACTTCAACTTAGGGGTTACAGAACATATCATCTTCCCAGAAATTGACATCGATAAGGTGAGCAAAATCTTAGGAATGGATATCACATTTGTTACATCAGCTGAAAGCGACGAAGAAGGAAAAGCATTGTTGGATGCGTTTGGATTCCCATTCGTAAAAAAATAAGAAGATGGCTAAGGAATCAATGAAAGCGCGTGAGCGCAAAAGAGAAAAAATGGTAGCGAAATACGCAGCTAAAAGAGCTGAGTTGAAAGCTGCTGGAGATTGGGATGCATTACAACAATTGCCTGCGAACTCTTCGAAAGTTCGTGTACACAATCGTTGTGGTTTAACCGGTCGTCCTCGTGGATATATGCGTCAATTTGGTCTTTCACGTGTTACTTTCCGTGAAATGGCTTTGGCTGGTAAAATCCCAGGAGTTAAAAAAGCTAGTTGGTAAAAGTCTGAAACCTCAACAGTAATGTTGGGGTTTTGGAAACTCTACTGAGTATTAATAGATTAAAGTAACAATAATGTTTACAGATCCAATTGCAGATTATCTTACACGTATTCGTAACGCGAATGCAGCTCGTTTGAAAATGGTAGAAATTCCATCTTCTAACACTAAGCGTGCTATTACTGCTATCCTTTTTGATCAAGGATACATCGCGAATTACAAATTCGAAGAAGATAACAAACAAGGTGTCATCAAAATTGCCTTGAAATACAACCAATCAACAAAAGTTCCTGCGATTACAAAAATCGACCGTGCGTCTCGCCCAGGTCTTCGTAAGTATGCAAGCGCTGCTGATATGCCTCGCGTGTTGAACGGTTTAGGAATCGCTATCGTTTCTACTTCTAAAGGTGTTATCACTGATAAAGAAGCAAGAAAAGAAAACGTAGGTGGAGAAGTTCTTTGCTACGTATATTAATTAATAAATGAATGCAGGGTGAATCAGAAACACTGATCATCACCCGTAATTCGAAACAAGTAAAACAATGTCAAGGATAGGTAAATCCCCAGTAACAATCCCGAGTGGAGTTGAAGTAAAGGTGGACGGAACTAATGTATCCGTGAAAGGACCAAAAGGTCAATTGTCTCAAGAAATTGATTCTTGTGTTACAATTAACATTGACGGTTCTGAAATCACTTTTAACCGCGCATCAGATGCACCTGATCATCGATCTAAACATGGTTTATACCGTGCATTGATCCAAAACATGGTCGTTGGTGTATCAGAAGGGTACAAAAAAGAATTAGAAGTAATCGGTGTAGGTTACCGTGCTACTGCAACTGGACAACAGTTAGAGTTAGCACTTGGTTATTCTCACCCGATTGTCATCGAACTTCCTAATGAAATTAAGGTATCAGCAGAAACCCAAAAAGGTAAAGCGCCAATCGTGTCTCTCGAGTCATACGATAAGCAACTTTTAGGACAGGTTGCTGCCAAAATTCGTTCCCTTCGCAAACCTGAACCTTACAAAGGAAAAGGTATCCGCTACACCGGAGAAGAAGTTAGAAGAAAAGCTGGTAAATCTGCAGGTAAAAAATAATTTTAGGAAGTTATGGCATTTAGTAAAATCAAAAGAAGAGCAAAAATCAAGAGAAGCATCAGAAAGAAAATTTCTGGTACAACTCAAGTGCCTCGTTTATCTGTATTTCGTTCAAACAAGCAAATTTATGCTCAATTGATCGACGATACAAAAGGTGTTACACTAGTAGCAGCATCTTCTTACAAAAACAAAGCAGCTGAAAAAGGTAACAAAACTGATCAAGCTGTTGTAGTAGGAAAAGAAATTGCTGGAAAAGCAGTGAAAGCTGGTGTTGAAACAGTAGTATTTGATCGTAATGGGTACTTGTACCACGGTCGTGTTAAAGCATTAGCTGATTCAGCTAGAGAAGGCGGACTTAAATTTTAAGAAAGATGGCAGCACAAACATTAAATAGAGTAAAAGCCTCAGATATCGAGCTTAAAGATAAATTGGTAGCTGTAAATCGTGTGACTAAAGTAACAAAAGGTGGTCGTACGTTCAGTTTCTCAGCTATCGTAGTAGTAGGTGATGAAAACGGTATCGTTGGTCATGGACTTGGAAAGGCAAAAGAAGTAACAGAAGCGATTACAAAAGGAATCGACGATGCGAAAAAGAACCTTATCAAAGTTCCAATCCTTAAAGGTACAGTTCCACACGCTCAAAAAGGTAAATTCGGTGGAGCAGAAGTGTTCTTGAAACCAGCTACAAATGGTACCGGAGTAATCGCAGGTGGTGCGATGCGTGCAGTATTGGAATCAGTAGGTGTACACAACGTATTAGCAAAATCTCAAGGATCTTCTAACCCTCACAACGTAGTGAAAGCTACTATGGATGCATTGGCAAATATGCGCGATGCTGTAACTGTAGCTCGTCAACGTGGAGTAAGTTTAGATAAAGTGTTTAACGGTTAATTTTTAAATAGTATGGCAACAATTAAAATCAAACAAGTTCGCAGCGCTATTAAACGCCCAGCTCGCCAAAAAGCGACATTACAAGCGTTAGGTTTTCGCCGTTTGAACCAAGTTATTGAGAAAGAAGCAACACCACAAATTCTTGGTATGATCAAGAAGGTCGAGCACATGGTCGAAGTGGTAGGATAAATCGTAATTCGAATTTACTATGAATTTAAATACTTTAAAACCAGCTAGCGGATCAGTTCTTTCAGATAAAAGAATTGGACGTGGTCATGGTTCAGGCGGCGGTGGCACAGCTACACGCGGTCATAAAGGAGCGAAGTCTCGCTCTGGTTATTCTAAGAAAATTGGATTTGAAGGTGGTCAGATGCCGTTACAACGTCGTGTGCCTAAATTCGGATTCAAAAATATTAACCGAGTTGAATACAAAGCAATTAATTTAGATGCTATTCAATCGATTGTTGATCGTAAGAATATCACTGAAATTACCCTTGAAGTGTTGCGTGACAACGGATTGGTTTCTCGTAACGACCTAGTTAAAATCTTAGGTCGTGGTGAACTAAAATCTAAAGTTACCGTAACTGCTCACAAGTTTTCTACTACTGCAAAAGCAGGAATTGAAGCTCAAGGTGGTTCTATTTCAGAAATCTAATTAACTTTGCCGACATTTTTTTTATGAAACGGTTTATACAAAACATAAAAAACATCTGGAAGGTTGAAGAATTGAGAAAGCGTATTATTCTTACGCTTTCTCTAATTCTTATTTATCGTATCGGATCGTTTATCATGCTACCAGGTGTTAATGCAGATGCTGTAATCGCAAAAGCTAACAATGCTGGATCAGATAGCACACTCGAGTCTATTTTATCAATGTTCTCTGGAGGTGGATTTACTAACGTGTCAATTATGGCCTTAGGGATCATGCCTTACATTAGTGCATCGATTATCATGCAGCTATTAGGTATGGCAGTTCCTGCTGTACAGAAAATGCAAAACGAAGGTGAGAGTGGTCGTAAACAAATCAATACGTATACACGTATTTTGACGATTTTAATCTGTGCTGTTCAAGCACCGACTTATATCACCTTATACGCGTCTTCAATTCCAGGTGCTTTACCAGCCGAACAAACATCACTGTGGTGGGTTACATCGGTTTCTGTTATGGTTGCCGGATCTATGTTTGCAGTTTGGTTAGGAGAACGTATTACTGATAAAGGTATCGGTAACGGTGTGTCTTTATTGATCACTGTTGGTATCTTATCTCGTCTCCCATCTTCTTTCTTGTCTGAAGTAGCTTCTACTTCTCCTTTGAAAGTAGTATTGGAGATTGTTGTTTTCATGTTGATTGTTTTAGGAACAATCTTAATCGTGCAAGGTGTACGTAAAGTTCCTCTAAACACAGCTAAACGCGTTGTTGGTGCTCGTGCAGTTGATGATCAAGGTGCTAGAAATTATTTGCCTTTAAAAGTAAATGCTTCTGGTGTTATGCCGATTATCTTCGCTCAAGCAATCATGACAATCCCTGTCATGATCTTCTCAAAAAGTCAAGCAGACGGTGGTATGATTCAGTACGCTTTAGGTGATCCACATGGAGTATGGTACAACGTTCTATTAGCAGTTTTAATCATTGTGTTTACGTATTTCTATACGGCGATTATGATCAACCCTCGTAAGATGGCTGATGATTTGAAACGTAACGGAGGTTTCATTCCAGGCGTTCGTCCAGGTGAAGAAACTGCAGGATACATTGATTCATTAGTTTCTAGAATTACTTTACCAGGTTCATTGTTCTTGGCGCTTATCGCTATCATGCCTTCTTTGGCATGGCAAGCAGATATCAAATCAGGATTTGAACAATTTTTTGGAGGGACATCTCTTCTAATCATGGTAGGTGTAGTTTTGGATACATTGCAACAGATTGAATCTTATTTATTGAATCGTCACATGGATGGTTTGATGGAAGGTTCTCGTGTCCGTGGTAGAAGAAGTCCGAACGAATTGACATCAGGATTCTAATAGTATGGCTAAGCAATCATCAATAGAACAAGACGGAACAATCATTGAGGCATTGTCCAATGCAATGTTCCGAGTAGAGTTGGAGAATGGACATGTGATCACGGCTCACATTTCTGGAAAAATGAGAATGTTTTACATTAAAATTCTTCCAGGTGACCGCGTGAAAGTAGAAATGTCTCCATATGATTTAACAAAAGGACGTATTTCCTTCCGTTATAAGTAAGGAATATCGATAAAAAGGAGAAAAATGAAAGTAAGAGCTTCAGTTAAGAAACGTTCTGCAGATTGCAAGATCGTTAAAAGAAAAGGGAGAGTTTACGTGATTAACAAAAAGAATCCTAAACTAAAACAAAGACAAGGGTAATTATGGCACGTATTGCAGGTATTGATCTACCAAAAAACAAGAGAGGTGTAATTGGATTGACTTACATCTTTGGAATTGGTCGTAGCACGGCTAAGAAAGTATTGAACGCGAACGGAATTGATGAAAACATCAAAGTTCAAGATTGGTCGGATGATCAAATTGCGTTGATTCGTACTTCTATTGGTGAAGTAAAAACAGAAGGACAGTTGCGTTCTGAAATCCAATTGAACATCAAACGTTTAATGGATATCGGATGTACTCGTGGTATTCGCCACAGAGCTGGTCTTCCTTTAAGAGGTCAACGTACGAAGAACAACTCTCGTACTAGAAAAGGTAGAAGAAAAACAGTTGCTAACAAGAAAAAAGCAACTAAATAATCGTTAGAAATGGCAAAAGCAAATCAAAAGAAGAAGAAACAAGTCAAAGTAGACGCAGCGGGTGAAGCGCATATTCAAGCTACCTTCAACAATGTGATTATTTCTTTGACAAACAACGCTGGTCAAGTTATTTCTTGGTCATCGGCTGGTAAAATGGGCTTCAAAGGTTCTAAAAAGAACACTCCATACGCTGCACAAGTTGCTGCTGAGGATGCATCGAAAGAAGCACATGACTTCGGATTACGTAGAGTAAGAGTTTTCGTTAAAGGCCCTGGTGCTGGTCGCGAATCTGCAATTCGTTCAATCCATAATAGCGGTATCGAAGTAATCGAAATCATCGATGTTACTCCATTACCTCACAACGGTTGTCGCCCTCCGAAAAAGCGTCGCGTATAATTTTAGTAATTCAATTTTAAGGGGAGGAAGATTATCGAAGGAATAGCCTTAATTCATAATCCCCCTTTTTTATTTTTATAGTATGGCAAGATATACAGGTCCAAAATCAAAAATTGCTCGTCGTTTCCGCGACCCAATTTTTGGTCCAGATAAAGCACTGGACAAAAGAAGCTACGGTCCAGGACAACACGGTCCTTCAAAACGTAGAGGTGGTAAGCAGTCAGAGTACGCTATCCAATTAGGTGAAAAACAAAAAGCAAAGTATACTTACGGTATCCTTGAGCGTCAATTCGCTAACATGTTCGAGAAAGCTTCTCGCATGAAAGGTATTACTGGTGAGAACTTATTGCAATTGTGTGAAACTCGTTTGGATAATGTAGTTTTCCGTTTAGGAATTGCTCCTTCTCGTCGTTCTGCTCGTCAGTTTGTTACGCACAAACACATCACTGTTAATGGTGAAGTAGTTAACATCCCTTCTTATACATTACGTATTGGAGATGTTGTTGGAGTTCGTGAAAAATCAAAATCATTAGAAGCTATTACATCTTCTTTGATCGCTTCAAACAAACGTCACGATTGGTTAGATTGGGATGCTGCATCTAAAACTGGTAAAGTTTTAAGTGTTCCTTCTCGTGATATGATTCCTGAAAATATTAAGGAACAATTAATCGTCGAGTTATACTCTAAATAATCGCTTTTTAGCAACAAAATTCTGGAGTCTTTTAGACTTCAGAATTTATTTATTAACATTGGTTTACAGCTAAAGGATTTATGTGACTTTCTTCAATTACTTAGGTCGCGCAACTGTAAAACAATTAAAACGAAGAATAACAAATGGCAATTTTAGATTTTCAAAAACCTGACAAGGTTATTATGATCCAGTCGGATGAGCGTAAAGGTCAATTCGAATTTCGTCCGCTTGAACCTGGATATGGAATTACAGTAGGAAACGCATTGCGTCGTATCTTGCTTTCTTCTTTAGAAGGTTATGCAATTTCTTCTGTACGTATCGAAGGTGTAGACCACGAGTTTGCAACTTTGAAAGGTGTAGTAGAAGACGTTACTGAGATCGTATTGAATTTGAAACAAGTTCGTTTCAAGCAACAAATTGACGGAACAGATAACGAAACTGTAGTGGTTTCTATTTCTGGTCAAGATAAATTAACTGCTGGTGATCTTGGTAAATTCACTTCTGCTTTCCAAGTATTGAACCCTGATTTAGTAATTTGTAACATGGAATCTTCAGTTAAATTGGAGATGGAGTTGACAATTATTAAAGGACGTGGTTACTTGCCAGCTGAAGAAAATAAATCAGGTAATGCTCCTTTCGGAACTGTTGCTATCGATTCAATTTTTACTCCTATTGTGAATGTTAAATTTACAATTGAAAACTTCCGTGTTGAACAAAAAACGGATTATGAGAAATTGATTCTTGAAGTAACAACTGATGGTTCAATTCATCCAAAAGATGCATTGAAAGAAGCAGCTAAAATTTTGATTCATCACTTTATGTTGTTCTCTGATGAGCGCATCACTTTAGATAGTGAAGTGAAATCAGAAACAGAAGAGTTCGATGAAACATCATTGCATATGCGTCAATTGTTGAAAACAAAATTAGTAGATATGGACTTGTCTGTACGTGCTTTGAATTGTTTGAAAGCTGCTGACGTTGAAACATTAGGCGATTTGGTTTCTTACAACAAAAACGACTTATTGAAGTTCCGTAACTTCGGTAAAAAATCGTTGACAGAGTTAGAAGACTTAGTTGATTCTAAAGGATTGAACTTTGGAATGAACGTAGCTAAGTACAAATTAGATAAAGATTAGTATCGCACTTGTGCTCTAAAGCTTTAGCAAAGGAGCAAATTAAAAATTAAATAATCTCGTGATAGGTGGCTAATACCAAGCGATAATAGTATTAGCTAACCGTTACTTACGAAATTCAAAATTATGAGACACGGTAAAAAATTTAACCATTTAGGTAGAAAAACAGCTCACAGACACGCAATGTTGTCTAACATGGCTTGTTCATTGATCGAACACAAACGTATTTCAACAACTTTGGCAAAAGCGAAAGCTTTACGCGTTTATGTTGAACCAATTATTACAAAGTCTAAAGACGATTCTACACACGCTCGTCGTACTGCTTTCTCTTATTTGAAAAGTAAAGAAGCTGTTACTGAGTTGTTCCGTAACATTGCTCCAAAAATCGCTGACCGTCCAGGTGGATACTGTCGTATCATCCGTACAGGTTACCGTTTAGGTGATAATGCTGAAATGTGTATGATCGAGTTGGTAGATTTCAATGAAGTTTACACAGCTGGTGATGCTAAAAAAGCTACAACACGTCGTTCTCGTCGTGGTGGAAGCACTACTAAAAAAGCTGAAACGACTGAGACTGTTGATGCAGTAGCAGAAGTTGTTGAAGAAACTCCAGTTGTAGAAGCAGCTGAAGAAACTCCAGCAGTAGATGAAACACCTGCTGATGAAGCTCCTTCAACAGATGAAGAAAAGAAAGATGAAGAGTAAGCTTTGCTTATGATTTGGTTGGACAAGCGCTAGTGCAGTCAAAACCAATGATTCAATCTTAGATAATTTAAAAAAAGGGTATCCAGTTATTAACGGATACCCTTTTTTATTAACTGCTACTTTCCTAATTACTTTTTAATCCTAATTTTGCAAAAACATTTTAGTATATGGAAGATCGCAAGCTTGCGCTCCTTGTCCTAGAAGATGGGACGGTATTCAAAGGTGTCGCTACAGGTAAAACTGGTACGACAACAGGTGAAATCGCTTTTAATACCGGAATGACCGGTTATCAAGAAGTGTTTACAGACCCATCTTATTATGGACAAATTTTAATCATGACCACAGCCCATATTGGGAATTATGGTGTTCATCCAGATGAAATTGAATCTGAATCAGTAAAAATTGCAGGTCTTGTAACAAAAAAGTTTTCTGAAATGTACTCCAGAGCTTCAGGAAATTCAAACCTTCAAGATTATTTGGTTGCGAATGACAAAGTAGGTATTACTGATATTGATACGCGAGCTTTGGTGAGACATATTCGTCATAAAGGTGCAATGAACGCCATTATTTCTTCTGAAATCTTGGAAGAACAAGAATTGTTGAGAATGGTGAAAGATATTCCTTCCATGGATGGTCTGGAATTGTCATCAAAAGTTGCAACTACTGAAATTTATGATTCGGGTAATCCTGATGCTGAGTTCAAAGTAGCATTGATCGATTTTGGAGTTAAGAAAAACATCATTCGCTGTTTGGTTGAACGTGGTTGTTTTGTTCGAACTTTTCCAATGACAACATCTTTTGCAGACTTGAAAGCATTTAATCCTGATGGATTCATGTTGTCTAATGGACCAGGTGACCCCTCAGCTATGCCAAATGAAATCAATTTAGTAAAGGAAATTGCTGCTTCTAAGATTCCAGTTTTTGGAATTTGTCTGGGACATCAAATATTAGGTTTAAGTCAAGGCTTGAAAACTGCTAAAATGTTTAATGGGCACAGAGGTATCAATCATCCGGTTAAAAATTTATTGACTGGTAAAGGAGAAATCACTTCTCAAAATCACGGTTTTGTGATTACTGAAGACAGTGTTTCTAGCAATCCACAAGTTGAAGTGACACACAAGCATTTGAATGATAATACCATCGCAGGGATTCAATTGAAAAATCAACCTGTTTTTTCGGTACAATACCATCCTGAAGCTTCTGCTGGTCCTCACGATTCAAGGTATCTTTTTGATCAGTTTATTACTAATATGAGAAAATTTAAAGCATGAGTTATATTGCACGCATAGTCGGAAGACAAGTGTTGGATTCGCGTGGTAATCCAACTGTTGAAGTAGATGTTTATACTACAAATGGAGCTGTTGGTAGAGCTGCTGTTCCTTCAGGTGCTTCAACTGGTATTCATGAAGCAGTTGAATTACGTGATGGTGATAAATCCCTTTACTTAGGCAAAGGAGTTTTAAAAGCTGTTACAAACGTTAATACAATCATCGCTGACGAATTGTTAGGAATGGATGTGTTTGACCAAAAAGCGATTGATGCGACTTTAATTGCTTTAGATGGTACGGAGAATAAATCCAATCTAGGTGCAAATGCAATTTTAGGGACTTCTTTAGCAGTTGCTAAAGCAGCTGCACAAGAAGCTGGATTGAGTTTGTTTAGATATGTTGGTGGAGTAGGTGCAACAACAATGCCTGTTCCAATGATGAATATCTTAAACGGGGGGTCGCATGCTGATAACTTAATTGATATTCAAGAATTCATGGTGATGCCATTTGGCGCATCCTCTTTTTCTGAAGGATTGCGATGGGGTACAGAAATTTTTCATCACTTAAAATCTGTTTTAAAAGAAAAAGGTTTATCAACAAACGTTGGTGATGAAGGTGGTTTTGCTCCTAATTTAGGATCAAATGAAGAAGCAATTCAAGTTGTCCTACAAGCAATTGAAAAGGCTGGATTCAAACCTGGACATGATGTATACATTGCTTTAGATGCAGCTTCTTCTGAATTTTATAATGCTGAAAAAGGCTTGTATTTATTCGAATCTACTGGCGAATCCAGAACTTCTTCAGAAATGGTTGATTACTGGGCTGATTGGTGTTCAAAGTATCCAATTGTTTCCATTGAAGATGGTCTTGCTGAAGATGATTGGAATGGATGGAAAATGGCAACTGACAAATTAGGATCAAAAGTTCAGCTAGTTGGAGACGATTTATTTGTTACAAATACCAAACGATTGGCAGAAGGAATTGACAAAGGCGTTGCAAATTCAATTTTAGTGAAGGTAAATCAGATTGGATCTTTAACAGAAACAATCGAAGCTGTTCAATTAGCAACAAGAAATAGTTATACTTCTGTTATGTCTCATAGAAGTGGTGAAACTGAAGATAATACCATTGCTGATTTAGCTGTAGCCCTTAACTGCGGCCAGATTAAGACCGGTTCAGCTTCTAGAAGTGACCGTATGGCGAAGTACAATCAACTTTTAAGAATTGAAGAAGAATTAGGAAATACTGCGTATTATCCTGGTAAAGCGTTCAAATTTTTATAAAAGTGTGAAAATATGAATTGATTAGGAGGGCAATAGCCCTCCTTTTTTTGTTTAATATTTTATGCAGGATTCCTTAATTTTACACTTAACGAGACAACCTTTTTAGAAAATTATCGTTTTCATATTAAATTCACATAAAATGAGAATAATACTATTACTTTCAATTATGCTTCTATTTACTTCTGTTGAAGTAAACGCGCAAAATTCAAACGAAAGCCTTCAATATTTTTCTGTATTTACTGTTAAATCAGATAATCAAGTTCATTTAAAAAATCTTGAAAGAACATTATTGAATAATAGAAACTTTGAAATGGTCAGAGTAGATTATTCTCGTAATTCTGTTTTTATAGTTAGTTCACCTGGCTTTGTCTTAAATGAAACAACTTTACAAACATTGTGTGGTGATGATTATCAATATGTAAGATGTCCTCAATATGGTGTGCAATGGTGGAACCAGCCAGACTTTGACGCTTTGTATAATTGCAATTCCAATTAAGATGAGAAAAATATTAAGCTTTTTATTTATAGCAACAATTGGAATTGGACATGCTCAAACGATCGCACCCTGTGTTGCAGCAGAAAATATTTGTGGACAAAATGGTACATCATTCGGTCTGAATCAAAGTTCTAGCCCAACGGGTTTGCCTTCTGGTTTGAATGTGTCAAATCCGACAGGTGGTAGTTCAATACCGCCTGGAGCAGGAAGCGGATGTCTGTTTTCGAATGGAACATATCCAAATTGGTTTGTAATCAATGTAGGGACATCAGGTAATCTCGAATTCACAATTGGTCAAGCTGGAGGATCTGGTTTTTTTGATTGGGCAATGTGGCCATATAATACTTCAGATCCAACGGGATCGTGTAACGCAATTTTCAATAATCAACAAGCGCCAGCAGCTTGTAACTGGAATGCTTCTAGTGGAGGATTTACAGGTATGTGGAATGGTGGGGTTCCAGTAGGTGGAAATGCAGGTAATTTCGTCCCTTCTATTCCTGTTGTAGCAGGTCAGGCTTATATTCTTTTATTCTCAAACTATTCAGGAGCATCGGGTTCAAGTAATTTGTCTTTTCCTTCTAACCCAGGTTCGGCAGGTATATCATGTTCACCTGGTACTCCGGATCAAACAATCTGCCTTGGCCAAAGTGCAACGGTCAATATAATGGCTCCTCAGCCGATTACTTCAGCGAATTGGTTAGTTACTAATGGTGTTTCAAATACCTCTGGATTTTCTAATGTCATTGTAAGTCCAACCGTTACTACTCAATATGTTGTGGCAGTAAATATGTCAGGTACAATAGTAAACGATACATTTAATATTACAGTTATTCCTCCTCCCGCTCCAAATGCTGGTCCTGATCAAACGGTTTGTTTAGGAACTTCAATTTTGTTAAATGCAAATGCACCAACTGCTCCTAATACTGCTACTTGGAATGTAATTGTTCCTCCTGGAATGGTTCCAGCTGCAACAGCATCATTTTCACCGAATTTTTCTTCTCCTACACCAACAGTAACGGTTAATCAACCGGGAGTTTATAAATTTATTTGGAGACACAATAGTACTTTGTGTGGAGTAGTAAGAGATACGGTAGTTGTTACAGTTTCAGAATTACAAGTAAGTGCAGCACCTACTCATCCAAGTTGTGGTGGTTATTCTGATGGAGCAATTACAATTACTTCAGCTGGAGCAACTGAATATAGCTTTGATGGAGGAACAACTTGGCAAACCTCGAATACACTAGCTGGATTTGCCGCAAATACTTACAATGTATGTGCAAGAAATGCATTAGGATGTTCAAAATGCACCACTGTTACGTTGATTGATCCAACACCTGTTGTAGTATCAGTCTCGAATGATACTTTGATTTGTCAAAATGGTACAGCAAGTTTGCTTGCATCGGCAACTGGAGGAACATCTTATACTTATCATTGGAATCATACGCCTTCGTTGTTACCCAATCAATCGGTGTCTCCTTTAGTGAATACTTATTATCCTGTAGTTGCTGAAAATGAATTGGGTTGTTTGTCGCAACCAGATTCCATTCATGTAACCATTCGTCCAGGTTTGTCAGGAACTTTAAGTCCAATTGATCAAAGTGTTTGTCCAGGATACCCAGGAACAATTTCAGTGAATTCAATAACTGGCGGTATCAGTACTCCTTACAATTTCGTTTGGTCTACGGGTGTTACGAATAGTGGATCTACAAGTTCAATTACTGAAAGTCCAATGACTACTACAACGTATACGGTAACGATTGATGATGCTTGTGAAACGACTCCTTTGGTTTTACAAACTCAAATCATTACCTATCCACTTCCTGTTCCATTAATTGCAGTTGATGAACCAATTAAATGTGAACCAGCAAGCTTTACATTAACGAATATGACTGATCCTACAATGTCTGCTAATATCATTTGGAACATAAGTGATGGGCAACAATTCATTGATCAAAATACAATTGTTCCAGCAGATTTGTGGGCAGGAAATTATGATGTTCAGTTAATTGTTACTTCACCAAATGGTTGTATAGATTCTACTACGTTTAATTCATTTTTAACAGTTCAATCGAAACCAGAAGCAGATTTCAATTGGTCTCCAGATCCAGTAACGATGTTCAATACGGAAGTGTTCTTCCAAAATTTATCAACTGGGGCTGATACTTACACTTGGACTTTCCAATCAGGATATCCAAGCACATCAACGAATGAAAATCAAACAGTATTTTTCCCTGATGGAGTAACTGGTTACTATGATGTTTCGCTTGTCGCTATGTCTTATTTAGGTTGTTCAGATACGATAACTAAAACAGTACCTGTTATGCCTGAGGTGATTTTATATGCACCAAACTCCTTTACACCTGATGGTGATGAATTCAATCAAGCTTGGTTTGTTCACATCATCGGTATTGATCCACAAGATTTTGAATTGTTAGTTTACAATCGATGGGGTCAAATTGTTTGGGAAAGTTTAGATCCTAAAGGTGTCTGGGATGGTACCTATAATGGAGAAATCATTCCTCCAGGTACATATACTTGGACGATTCGAACTAAAGATATGTTGAACGATAAGAAATATGAATGGCAGGGTACTGTCAATGTAATTCGATAGTTTTTACTCAATATTAGAAGCCGACTTTTTTAGTCGGCTTTTTTGTTTTATTCGTTTTTATAGCACAAAACACTGCTCGAATCTGTTAACTTTGAAGAAAATTATGAATGATGACATTGACTGAATTTCAAAATGATATTTTGCAAGGAATTCCAGTAGAAATTCCAACTAAAAAAACAATTGAGCCATCAATCAATCATGCGCCAAAACGCAAGGAAATTTTATCTGAAGATGAAAAGCAATTGGCATTAAGAAATGCGCTGCGTTACTTTCCAAAGCATCAACACGAAGAATTAGCAAGTGATTTTTTAAGTGAATTGGAATCTTTTGGTCGCATCTATATGTATCGTTATCGTCCGGATTACAAAATGTATGCACGACCGATTTCTGATTATCCTGGTAAATCGGAACAAGCGAAAGCAATCATGTTGATGATTCAAAACAATTTGGATTACGCAGTGGCACAACATCCTCATGAATTAATAACGTATGGTGGAAATGGAGCTGTCTTTCAAAATTGGATCCAGTACCGTTTGTGTATGAAGTATTTGTCTGAAATGACAGATGAACAAACATTGGTAATGTATTCTGGTCATCCGATGGGCTTGTTCCCTTCTCATAAAGATGCGCCTCGTGTTGTTGTGACAAACGGGATGATGATTCCGAATTATTCGAAACCGGATGATTGGGAAAAATTCAATGCACTTGGGGTGACTCAATACGGTCAAATGACTGCTGGTTCATACATGTACATTGGACCACAAGGAATTGTACATGGAACAACGATTACGGTATTAAATGGGTTCCGTAAAATCGGAAAAAGTCCTAGCGGAAACATTTTCGTAACATCAGGATTAGGAGGGATGAGTGGTGCTCAACCCAAAGCAGGAACAATCGCTGGATGTATTACAGTTTGCGCAGAAGTGAATCCTAAAATCACAAAAATTAGACATGAGCAAGGATGGATACATGAAATCATAGAAGACTTAGATGCATTGGTTCAACGTGTTCAAAAGGCACAGTCATTAAAAGAAGTTGTTTCCATCGCTTATTTAGGAAATGTGGTGGATGTTTGGGAGAAATTTGACGAGGCTGGATTGCACATCGATTTAGGATCAGATCAAACATCTTTACACAATCCATGGGCTGGTGGTTATTATCCAGTTGGAATTGCTTTTGATGCTGCCAATCAAATGATGGCAAATGATCCTGTTGAATTTAAAAAACAAGTGCAAGCTACTTTGGTTCGACATGCAAAAGCGATCAATAAACATACTGCAAAAGGAACCTATTTCTTTGATTATGGGAATGCATTTTTACTAGAAGCTTCTAGAGCTGGTGCAGATGTGATGGCTGAAAACGGCATCGATTTCAAATATCCGTCGTATGTGCAAGACATCATGGGGCCCATGTGTTTCGATTATGGATTTGGACCATTTAGATGGGTTTGTGCTTCTGGAAAACCAGAAGATTTACAACTTACAGATGAAATTGCTTGTGCCGTTTTGGAGGAAATGATGCAACATAGTCCTGTTGAAATCCAACAACAAATGGCGGATAACATTCAATGGATCAAAGGAGCTCAAGAAAATAAATTAGTGGTGGGTTCTCAAGCTCGCATTTTATATGCAGATGCTGAAGGACGAATGAAAATTGCTGCTGCTTTTAATAAAGCAATTGCTAGTGGCGAAATTGGACCTGTAGTTTTAGGAAGAGATCATCACGATGTATCAGGAACTGATTCACCTTATAGAGAAACATCAAATATTTACGATGGATCACGTTTTACAGCTGATATGGCAATCCAAAATGTAATTGGTGACTCGTTTAGAGGTGCTACATGGGTGTCAATTCACAATGGTGGAGGTGTAGGCTGGGGAGAAGTGATCAATGGAGGATTTGGAATGCTTCTAGACGGCTCTGATGATGCACATAGAAGATTGACGATGATGTTGCATTGGGATGTGAATAATGGAATTGCTCGACGTAATTGGGCGAGAAATGAAGGAGCTATTTTTGCTATCAAACGCGCAATGGAACTAGAACCAAGATTGAAAGTAACCATTCCTGAAATAGTAGATGATTCCATCATATCAAAGGTGTTCTCTAAATAGAAACAAACAAGAAAAAGAAAGGGCGATTCATTGAATCGCCCTTTTTAATTACAATACTTTTATTTCTACCCTTCGGTTGGCTTGTTCTTCGTATGCAAATTTCGCTTCTGGATAAATTGGTTTGCTGTTTCCATATCCAATAGATGTCAAACGATCTTTACTAATTCCATTTTCAACTAAATAATTGACAACTCGTTTTGCTCTTGCTTCGGATAGTTTTTGCCCTGCAAAGGTATTTTCTCCTTCTGAATGGACGTGACCTTGAATTTCTACTTTAACAGCTGCATTTAAAGCTAAAAAGTCTTTTAGACGTTTGAGTTTTGGTTCAGCAGTAGGCAAAAATTCGGATGATCCAGGTACAAACTCAATTTCGTCAATTTGCATACTTTTTCCTTCGCCTAGGGGTTCTAGCCAAATGACAATTTCATTTTCTGATCCGGCTGAGACTGGCTCTTCTCGATCCACAAAAAAGTAACCTTCTGCATCTACTTGCAATTTGATTTTACCAGATCTGTCTACTGTGATGAAAAAATCTGAACCGTTGTAAAGAGCTGTTAAGTCTTTTATTCCAGTTATTGTCATGTTCGATACAACAGGATTTCCTGTTTCTGCATCTCGTATCAAAATACTCAAAGCATCCACATCTTTATCTCTTCGAAGGTCAACTACTTTGCCATCTGAATTTTCACCTGTAGGTTTCATTTCACCATCATTAGGTTCAAACTTCAAATGCATATCTACCATTGGCTTTTCTTTCGTGTTTGATAGAAAACAAATCATTACATGTTTTCCAGCAATCATGTCTATTGGATACAATACATTTTTTGAAGTAATCAAATCCAAACCAACAGTAGTTTCATTTGAAAGAATTAATCGACGAATCTCTGCTTTACCTTTGAAGATATCATCACAAACATCTTTGGTTTCATTTTCAAAAACCACCATTTGAAGAGTGCCTTCAGATACACTTGCTTGTAATGTTAAACGTCCATTGTAAGGCGCTTTAAACGAGCACCACAGACTGTTTTTTTCAGAGACATTGGATAAAGAAGGGTAAGAAGAAAAATCTTTAACAATTCCACCTTTGGCTGTAAATTGAAGATTGAAACTTCCTGGCTGTAAAATATTTGAAGCACCAGAACAATCAGATATCGCATCCGATAGATTCGGGTTGTCTTGAGCATAGGTCGCCCAACAACAAACAAAAGCAGCTAAAAAGAGTAAAAGTTTCATTTTCAACAAAATTAAAATAAATATGCGGTTTTTTAGGGTTTTAAATCTTGTATTGGAACCGATTATCACTATTTTCATGCCAATTATGGAAAACATTTATTCGAAAGTTGGTCCGATAGCTTTGAAACAATTGGTTAACACCTTTTACGATGAAGTTGTGAAATCTCCTGTTATTTCTCATCTATTTGTAAATGATATCCATGAGATTAAAGCTAAACAATATTTGTTTCTAACACAATTTTTAGGAGGGCCACAATTGTATTCCCAAACTTATGGGCATCCAAGAATGAGAATGAGACATTTACCTCATCGAATAGATTTACAGGCAAAAGAAGAATGGTTGAGATGCATGAAAATGGCTGTTGATTCATTGAATATTGATGAACAATTAAAAGCGGAACTTTATGCAGTTTTCCCTCCCATTGCTCAACACATGGTCAATAGTTAATTGCTGATTTTTAATTTTCCGGTGGATTGTACACGAATCATTAAATACTCATGATTTGGATAAATTTCTTCTACGTTCAAATTATACACCTTACCTTCCAATGAAAATTCATTCATTTGGTATTTCAAGGATTCATTCAATTTTAATGTCAAATCTGAAAGATGTTTTGTCAAATCTTGTTTGCTTGCTTTTTGAATTTCACTTAAAATCCGATCAGTAAACAACCATTTTGCAGTTTTTAAGATGACATTTTTTGTCTCTAAATCGAAATCAACTGAAGTTAGTTCTATCGTTTGGTTTTCTTTATTGAATTGTGGTACTCCACGTAAATAAAGGGTTCCTTTTTTTGAACCTGAAAATTTTAATTGAAAAAGTAATTCTTTATCTGATGCGCCAGCAATTTTGATACTGTCAAATACAATTTGGTTCCCTTTCAAATCCATCGTTTTACCTCCAATCAAGGATTGAATATTTTTCGAAAGCGAATCGTATTGTAAATTAAAATCAAGATATACTTGAAAAGTGTCAGATGGTATCGATTTTACAAGGTTTAATTCTGGTAAGCTTTTTCTATTCTCATCCAATGGATTATGATTGAAAAGAGGATTTGCGTCCAAAATCAATGCAGTAGAAAGTACGTTGTTTTCTAATTTTGGATGAATCATGTGTATGCTTTTTGGATTCAGATGAACATAACCATAGCCGTATATTGGGATTGTACTACTCATTTTATTCCAAGCATCTGCTGCTTCTTTTCTAAAATGAATGGCACTTAAATCTTTGTCAATTTGTATAGCCAGATCATTCAATGATGTTTTGACTTCCTTGAGAAGCTCTTCTGTAGCATCGTAATTAAAAACAGTCACTTCGCAAGGATCAATGGCTTTTAAATCACTCAGTTTTGTAGTGCTTTTGATTCCGTAGTTCTCCGTTAATTCAAATTTTGTTGTGTATTGAATTGACATGCGTCTCATTGGTTCTCCAATGCCACAACTAAACGGAATACGTGGTGTAAGACACACGGGTTTTTCTGTTAGAAGATCAGAACAACTAGGGCAATAACTCATTTTAATCCAATATTTCCCTGAAACATCTATTTTAACTTCGTTCTTGACTGCGTTTATTTTTAGTGGATCCCGACTGAAAAAATAGTTAAAAGCCACGCCATCACAAGGACTTTCTCCGCCATTGAATGATTTTGGAACTTGATTATCAGCTATTGCATAGTAGTTGGCTAATTTCAATTCAATGGGAACAACAATGCGCGAAAGTGGTTGAGGAGCAGGAGGAGCTTCTTTTACAGATTCAGTAGGTGCAACAGGCTCAATGCTTTTACAAGATAAAAGTTGAGTGATAGCTATCAAAAAGAAAAGATTAAGAGATTGTCGCATTATTTCTTGAATAGGATGCCTTTTTGAACAGTGATGAAGGGAAGTGTTTCTACTTGATACACGGCATTTTCTGCATCAGGGTGTGATTGACTTTTTTGTGGTGAGCTCATATTGTAAACCACTAACTCAAAATCGATGGATGTTTTGTTGTAAGTTGTTGTGACATGAAAAATATTCCCTTCAACAGTATAAACGGAATACAATGTATTACCAACTCTTGTTTCTTGAATCAATATCCCGTCTTTTTCATCCAATAAATAATGATTGTTGTCTTTAAATGTGGTGTCTAGAATAAGATCATAATCTTTCACATTGTCTTGACCATTATTGATTAAATAGCTTGTTTTGGTATTGAATCTCAAAGGGTCATTGGTAGCTTGAATTGAAAGTTCAAACGGAATTGAATCACATTTTGTTCCAGGGGGACATAATTTTAAATAACCACTATAAACTCCAACAGATGCTGATAATAGATGTTGTGCTTGTAGTGTGAAAAAGCTTATGAAAAATAAGATCGTCAAATAGAAACGCATGCTTTTTTTTACGAAGGTAAGCAATTAAGGATTTTCTTCTGAAAGAAGTTTAATTTTATAGCTTCATTCCAATTATCATGAGCACAATTGAACAGTTTTTCGTAGACCATCAATTTAGTTATACATCTAGTAAAGTAATTCCATTTGTATTAATGTTAGGTATTGGTTTAATAATTGGGCTTTTGGTGAAAAACTGGATGAAAAAAAGTTGGTTAAAAATCAGTGTTTTATTAAGCTGTTTACTGCTTCCTTTGATGGTTTACTTGGGATTCTATCCCATTTATGAAAACGATTTCTCCGCTCATCCAAAACAGGTCATTTGGCCGAAAGAATTAAATTACTTACCGGATAGTTCGATTGTTGTGGTGACGATTCCGAATTGTCCTTATTGTGAAGCTTCTGTGGCGATGTCTAATCGGATGTTGGAGCGAAATCCCAATTTAGAAATCACTTACATTGTCTTGGCCTATCGTGTAGAAGACATGGTGAAATACAAGAAACAAGCAAATGCGCGAATTGCTTTTAGAATCGCAAATGATCACCAACTTTATTTGAAATTTACAAAAGGAAGCTTTCCTTTTTATTTAAAACGACAAAAATCGAAAGGTTTGATCTGGAGTAATAATGAAATGGGACCAGTGGCTATGGATGAGTTAGAAAACTAAAAAGGCCGACCGAAGCCGACCTTTCTATTATAAAAATGCTAGTTATATTTTCTCAATAATGGCATTGAATGTTGCACTTGGACGCATAGCTGCAAATGCTAGTTCATCGTTAGGTTTGTAATATCCACCAATGTTTACCGCTTTACCTTGTGCATTGATTAATTCTGCATTAATCGTTGCCTCGTTTGATGCCATTTCGGCTGCAATTGGAGTAAACAATGCTTTCAATTCAGCATCATTGTTTTGAGCTGCAAGCGCTTGTGTCCAATACAAGGTCAAATAGAAGTGGCTTCCACGATTGTCAATTTCTCCAACTTTACGAGCAGGTGATTTATCGTTTTCTAAGAATTTCTCTGTTGCAGCATCTAAAGTTTCAGCTAAAACTTTTGCCTTCGTATTTCCTGTTGTATTGTATAAATGTTCAAAAGAAACAGCCAATGCTAAGAATTCACCTAATGAATCCCAACGTAAATAGCCTTCTTCTAAAAATTGCTCAACGTGTTTTGGAGCAGAACCTCCAGCTCCAGTTTCAAATAAACCTCCACCATTCATCAATGGAACAATCGACAACATTTTTGCAGAAGTTCCAACTTCAAGAATAGGGAATAAATCGGTGTTATAATCACGTAACACATTTCCTGTAACGGAGATGGTATCCAATCCTTTAACGATGCGCTCTAATGAGAACAAAGTAGCTTCATCTGGATTCAAAATGCGAATATCCAATCCAGTTGTATCGTGATCTTTCAAATAACGTTCTACTTTTTGGATCAATTGTACATCGTGAGCACGGTTTTTATCCAACCAGAAAACGGCAGGTGTTCCACTTAAACGAGCACGAGTAACTGCTAATTTTACCCAATCTTGAACAGGAGCATCTTTTGTTTGGCACATTCTCCAAATATCTCCCGTTTCAACAGCGTGTTCCATTAAAGTGGTTCCATTTCCATTTACTACTCGAACAGAACCGTTAGAAGCGATTTGGAATGTTTTATCGTGTGAACCATATTCTTCTGCTGCTTGAGCCATTAAACCAACATTTGGAACACTTCCCATCGTTGTAGGATCTAAAGCACCATTCTTTTTACAGAAATCAATCACGGCTTGATAAACTCCAGCATAACATCTGTCTGGAATGATCATCTTCGTGTCTTTCAACTTGCCATTTTTGTCCCACATTTTACCTGAAGTACGAATAGCAGCAGGAACGGATGCATCAACAATGACATCACTTGGTACATGAAGATTTGTGATTCCTTTTTCAGAATTCACCATTGCCAATTCTGGGTTTTTAGCATAAATAGCTTCGATATCAGCTTCAATTTCAGCTTTTTTCGCTGCATCTAATACTTCGATTTTAGCATACAAATCGCCTAATCCATTGTTTGGGTTGATTCCCAATTCGTTAAACGTGGCAGCGTGTTTTTCAAATAAATCTTTGAAATAAACTGCAACAACATTTCCGAAAATAATGGGATCAGAAACTTTCATCATGGTTGCTTTCAAGTGAATTGAAAGTAAAACATCTTCTGCTTTCGCATCTTGAATTTCTTGAGCTAAATAAGTGCGCAATGCATTCTGACTCATCAATGAAGCATCAATGATTTCACCGTCTTTAAGACTTGTTTTCTCTTTCAAAACAGTCACATTACCTTCGTTGTCTACATGTTCAATGCGTACATCGGTTGCAGATGCTACGACCACTGATTTTTCACTTCCGTAAAAGTCACCAGTTGTCATGCTTGCCACATGTGTTTTTGAATCTGCTGACCAAGCACCCATTGAATGTGGATGTTTCTTAGCGTAGTTTTTAACGGCTCTAGGAGCTCTGCGATCCGAATTTCCTTCACGCAATACTGGATTTACAGCAGAACCTTTGATTTTATCGTATTTCGCTTTTGCAGCTTTTTCTTCTTCAGTAGAAGGCGATTCAGTAAAATTGGGGATGTTGTATCCTAAAGCTTGTAATTCAGCAATTGCTCCTTTTAACTGAGGAATGGAAGCAGAAATATTTGGCAATTTAATGATGTTTGCTTCTGGTGTTGTTGCTAACTTTCCTAATTCGGCAAGTGCATCAGGCATTTTTTGATTTTCCGTTAAATATTCTGGAAAAACAGCCAAAATACGAGCTGCTAAAGAAATATCTCTTGCAGCAACGTCGATACCTGCTGTAGCAGCAAAGGCTTTAACGATTGGTAAAAAAGAATAAGTTGCCAATGCCGGAGCTTCGTCCGTCTTTGTGTACAGAATGGTTGCACGTGAATCTGCCATAATTGTAAGCTTCAAGTTGTTAAAAGAAATCTAAAACGCTTGTTTGCGTTCGTCGCAAATGTAGCAGTTCGTAATGGTTTTATCAACCTTTTCGACTTCCTTTTTTGACGAAACTATAGCTTCTTAGCAAACTTCTGCTTCAAGGGGTAAAAAGTGACTTATTGATTCAGAAAAGTCAGCATTTTTTCAAGTGCTCTTCCCCGATGACTCAAAGCGTTTTTTTCTTGGGCATTCATTTCAGCAAACGTGCGTCCTTTGTTTTCAGGAATAAAAATCGGATCGTATCCAAAACCATCAACTCCACGCTTTTCTTGAATGATTTCACCATTGACTCTACCTTCAAATTGATGCATTTCTCCATTGATCCAAAGAGCTATTACTGTTTGAAAATAGGCGCTTCGATCGGTTTTGTCTGTTAATTTCTCTAATAGCAAATCCATGTTATCGTTGGCATCTTTTTGAGGTCCAGCATAGCGAGCAGAAAAGACGCCTGGTTCACCATTCAATGCTGGTACAATCAAGCCCGTATCATCAGCAAACACCGCGCAATTCAATTCGTCGCGTAAGAAAGTTGCTTTCAAAATAGCGTTTCCTTCAATGGTTGCTGCTGTTTCAGGAATTTCTTCGTGGTAACCTAAATCAGTTAACGAAAGCAATTCAATGTGCGCTGGCATCATGGCTTTGATTTCAGCTACTTTGTGCGCGTTGTGTGATGCAAAAACGAGTTTCATGGTGTAAAAATATTAAACAATCGCTCCTCCCCAAATAAAATTGCTGTATCCTCCGGGTGCTGGTTTTCTACCAATCAAGGTGTTTTCTTCCACTTCAAGCGGTTTTGAACGACGTATCAGTGTTTTATAATCGGCTTCAATGGGTGTTTCTTTCACTTCAATGGCCATTGTTTTGTTTAGAATAAAGTCGATTTCTGTTCCTGAACTTTTTTCAAAATAATTGACCGACCCCAAATTGTGAAGCTGATTGGCAATCGTATTTTCAAATTGCGCACCCGAACTCGTTTGACCGCAGATTCGTAACAAGCCGTTGTCTGTGAAATACAATTTCGGTTGTTTTGTTATTTCTTTATCTATCCCTTTTGTAAACGGTTGAATGGTCCGGATTAGATACGTGTGTTCTAGTAAATGAATGTATTCTTTTACTTTTTGTCGATTCACACCGAGTAAACTTCCGATTTTAGTGTAATCAACTTTACTTCCAACGCGATTGGCCAACAATAAAATGAGTTTGTACAAGGTGTCAGAAGAGGAAATGTCGCCTAGTAAACGCACATCGAGTTCGATGTGAGAGTTGAGGATGTCTTGCAGATAAGCTGTTTTGTCTTCATTTGTTTCAGCCAGAACAACTTCTGGTAATCCTCCGTAAGCAATGTATTCCTCATAGTAGGGGAGAAACCGTTCGTAAAAAGTAGGTAGAAATGATTGCCATTTTTCTTTTTTGAAAACAGATGTCGGTACTTCTTTGAAGGTTAAAAACTCTTCGAAATCCAATGGATTCATTTCAAAAATGCGCTTTCGCCCTGCTAAACTTTCTGAAAAATGATTCTTGATGTAAAAAGAGCTAGAGCCTGTAACGATGAATTTGGTTCCATAATCGTCGTATAAAGCCTTGATGATACTGCTACTGTTTTTTACCAATTGAATTTCATCAATACCAATAACGCCTGGTTTTGAGAAATCAAAACCCAATTGTTCTAACGATCGCTCAATGGACAAATACGAATCTTGTTTGAAAATGCGCTGATTTTCGATGCGTTCCAAATCAAAGTAAAGTTTGTTGCTCGTTTCAGCTTTGTTCAATAAAAACTTTAAAGCGGTTGATTTCCCAACTCGGCGCAAACCAGTAATCACAGTAACTTGCTTTTTACTGAGGTGATTTTCCAATGCGGTATACAATTTTCGCTCAAACATCTATTCCTTGCTTTGAATCGATTGAAACGAAAGTAACAATCAATTACTAGTTTATTGATTACAAATATATCAACTATTTAGATGATATGAAGTTATTTAATGCTAAAAATCGTATTATTAGATAAGTTTATAATCTTAAAATCGGATAAAACGTTATAATTTTTGTCAAAATATCCGATAATTTGATTTGTAAAACCGTATACAACTGAAAAACAGATGGTTAAAAAAATAATTTTATCCCCACTTCTCTTTCCACATCTGGAAGCAGAGTAAGTACCAAATCTTTACTCCATATTCTTTTTTACCATGGAAGAACGCAGTCTTTAATTGCTCGATTTCTGACCATTTGAAAATGCCATCTTTTTCAATCGTTTTTTGAGATAAATAGTGGTTGACTTGTTCACGCAATTCGTTTTTCAACCAATCTTCAATTGGTATGGCAAAACCCATTTTAGGGCGGTCCATCATGGATTTCGGAATGTATTGATGTACAATTTCCTTTAAAAGCCATTTCTTTTCGCCATCACGAAATTTGTAATTATCCGGTAATCGAGCAGCCCATTCAATCAAGCGATGATCTAAAAAAGGTTCCCGACTTTCCAAACTAACAGACATAGAAGCGCGATCTACTTTCTGCAAGATGTCGTCCAATAAGTAGGTTTGGTAATCCATTGCCATTGCAAAAGCAAGCGGACTTTCATCTTTTAATTCAGTAGAATCGTAATACGTTTTCAATTGCTTGAATTCGTGCAGACACAATTTTCGTACTTGTTCATCGGTGAACAATTGACTCAAGCTCAGCATGATGTTTTTAGAGCTGGAATTGCGTAAAATGGATTTTGTTTTCTCGTAGCGTTGAGGGAAATTGTATTTGTGTTTCAATACGGGGATGCTATTCGCTGGAATCCAATTCATCATACCAGCCAAACCTTTTCTAGCAAAGCCAGGAATTTTATTGAGTTTCTCGCCGTATTTCAAAATCATTTCATAGCGGTTGTACCCAGCAAAGACTTCGTCACCAGCATCTGCACTGAGTGCAACAGTTACATTTTGGCGAGCAATTTTACTCACCAAAGTAGTCGGTATTGCACTAGAATCAGCAAATGGTTCATCGTAGTAAAAAGGCAAATTGGCAATTAAATCAATCGCATCTTGAGCCGAACATTCAATCTCAGTATGTTGCGTTCCTAAATGACGAGCAGTGTCTTTTGCATAAGGTGCTTCGTTCAAACCAATGTCTGGAACTGAAATCGTGTATGTGCGCAATGCTTCCGTTCGGTCTTTTTGCAATAAAGCAGTAACGCAGGCAGAATCATAACCACCACTCAAAAACACACCTACGGGTACATCGGCAACCATGCGGTATTCACAAGCTGATTGGAGTATTTTTTCTGTTTCGATTTTGGCTTCATCGATAGAAAGATCCCATTTTGGCGAGTTGTACGCATCGTATACATTCCAATATTGAATTGGATTCCAGCTAAAATCTGCGGTGGACAATGTGGTGTGTACATAATGTCCAGGCGCTAATTTTTCGCAAAAATCAAATATACAATGCGGTGTTGGTACACTTCCATATTGTAAAAAAGCATGTACAGCGGGAATGTTGAGCTGTTTTTCAAAGTTGGGATGTTCGTGAAACGCTTTCAATTCGGATGCGAAAAGCAACAAGTTATTGTGGCGATAAATAAACAATGGTTTCACACCAGCTCGATCTCTAGCAACAAATAATTCATGAGTTGTCTCATTGAAAATAACAATGGCAAACATACCGATGAAGTGCTTTAAACAATCGCTTCCCCATTCTTGGTAGGCATGCAAAATCATTTCGGTATCTGAATGTGAAATGAATTGATGTCCGCGTTCCTCAAGTGTTTGTTTGATTTCAGCAAAATTGTAGATCTCTCCATTGAAAACAATGATCAAATCATTCCAACGCATGGGTTGTTTGCCTAAATCTGACAGTTCAATGATTGCTAAGCGGCGATGTCCAAAACCCAATTGAAAAGCATCGTTTTGGTGGAAATACGTGTCACTACCATCCGGACCTCGATGCATCATCGAATCAGTCATTGAAGTGAGTATTGTTGGTGAAGTTTGACGATTAAAGTCAATAAAACCTGTTATTCCACACATGAATGTTTTGCTTTTGTGATTTTAAAAGTAGCAAAAATGTTCAGAGCGCTTATGGAAATGATGGAGATTGTTTGTTCAAAACTTTGCGGAAAACTCCTGAAGATTGTTCTTCAAAAGGAATTGGATCATTTGTAAATTCGATGCAACATTCAAAACACAAGAAAAATGGAAAATGTACAAACACTAGAAGCAGAAATTGCACAATTAGAAGCTCAATTGACAGGGAACATGTTTGAAGACATGGATACGAAAGACAAAATTCACAATTTAACAATGAAATTGAATGGAGTACGTCCGATGGATAGTTACATCGAATGTGTGGGCTGTGGTTCATAAAACAAATCTTGTATAGAAAATTAAATGAGGGAGTTGATTCAATTGATTCCCTTTTTTTATTTGTAGCACAAAAACACGTTCAATTTCCAATAGGATTGAATTCCTAGCTGGAAAATATACTTAATTTAGTACTTTAAAATAAAATTGAAAAACAGCAATGAGTTTCACTAGTTTAGTTACAGGAGGGGCAGGATTTATAGGTGCTCACGTCACCAATCATTTAATTGAAGCAGGACATCGAGTGATTGTTTTGGATGATTTGAGTGGAGGATTTATGGAGAATGTCAACCCGAAAGCTCTTTTTATAAAAGGTTCTATCACAGATCAAACTTTAGTGGCGACGATTTTTCAAGAAAATAAAATTGACTACATCTACCATTTGGCAGCTTATGCAGCTGAAGGGTTGAGTCATTTTATCCGCAAATTCAACTACGAAAACAACCTCATTGGAAGTATCAATTTGATCAATGAAGCGGTGAATCACAAGGTGAAATGTTTTGTGTTTACTTCATCAATTGCTGTTTATGGAGCAGGACAAGTTCCAATGAATGAGTCAATGATTCCAACTCCTGAGGATCCATACGGAATTGCAAAATTAGCTGTGGAGATGGATTTGAAAGCAGCACATGAAATGTTTGGTTTGAACTATGTGGTTTTTAGACCGCATAATGTGTATGGAGCCTATCAAAACATCGGTGATCGCTACCGCAATGTAATTGGTATTTTCATGAACCAATTATTGCAAGGAAAAGATTTGACGGTTTTTGGGGATGGACAACAAACGAGAGCTTTTAGTTTTATCGATGATGTTGCACCTCACATTGCTAATTCAGTCAATATTCCAGAGGCAATGAACCAAGTGTTTAATATTGGAGGTGATATTGATTATACGGTAAACGATTTGGCACAAACGGTTATTGATGTGATGGGTATTGAACGACCAATCAATTATCAACCGGCAAGAAATGAAGTCTTACATGCGTATGCGGATCATTCAAAAGCGATCAAAGTTTTCAATTTAGATGCTTCAAAATTTGTGCAGTTGAAGGATGGTGTAACGAAAATGGCCGCTTGGGTTGATGAGGTTGGTTCTCGATCAAGTAGTTATTTTGGAAACATTGAGATTGAAGAGAATTTACCTCCAATCTGGAAACAACAAGTAAATTAAAGGATCCTATTTACTATACATCATTTATTAAGAATAACTTTCATTAAACCGAAACTTATTCTTTTAATTGATCAACTAAATACTGATAATTGATTTCATCTTGATACTGTTTGCGTTGTGTTTCAATTGCTTCATTGCTAAAAAGTATATAGTCAGATTTTGCTAACTGTTTAAAAAACATCAAGGCTTCGCATAATTCAGAAAGTTCAAAATCTGCAGGTAGTAAACGCCCATTTTTAGAATTAACAATTTCACTATTTCCTCCAACATCGGTTGCAATAACTGGTATTCCAAACGACATTGCTTCCATCACACTTACAGGCACACCTTCAGAAGCAGAAACATTTACAAAAACAGTAGCTTTATTGGTTTTATACCAATTTAACACTTCATCGTTTAATACATGACCTTTCAATTCTACTTCAAGATTAGGGGTTTTATTTTCATTGAGCATTTTTCTTAATCCGAGCATCAATTCCCCATCTCCAAAATGCACCCACTTAACAGCTGTTGTTTGACCTAAAACAAGTAAAGCTTCAGCTAATAAATGTATACGTTTAACTGGAACTAGATTCGCACAACTAATGACTACAAATGTGGATGGAATACCAAGGAGTTTATCTTGCATTTTAACCCC
>JADLGD010000052.1 GCA_020849495.1 Fluviicola sp. | reverse complement strand
TGATAAATGTTGCTCCAAACCACCATTCACGGGTTTTGTGTTCAAAAGTTCGAATAATACTTCCAATCATTCCGCCCATCAAAGTATAGCCAGCGTATCGTAAAATGCTAAAGTCTGAAAACTGACCATAGAACATGTTTTGAATGAACAATGGTGCTCCTTTCGGTAAGAAACGACGTTGTTCGGCTGTCATTTTTCCCAATTCAATCAACTTATCATCCCAAGTAATGTGCGCTTTCATTTGGGCATAAAAACCAAAAACGATCAAAGCACCAAAAAGGTAATACCAGTAAACAGCTCCTTTGTTGATGAGTTTGTAAATTCCATAAATAACAAGGAGAAAGAAGATGCCAACACCAATGGATTGTAATACATGAAAAGCATAAAACCAGTTCATGTGAAATTCACTTCCATAGTAAACAGATTGCCCAATACTCCACAAATTCAATTGGATGAAATAGCCCCAAAACAAAAGGGTTAATACTCTTCGGAATCCTTTTTTGACACGGATATTTGTAAAATAACCCCCAGCTCCTTTTGCAGTCAACAAGTAAACGAAGATAACACCCGTAACGGTAAAGAAGAGTGGGGAAGTTAAACCATGAATGTTGTGCCAAATATCGTAAGCAAGGTATTCGTTTTTTCGGTAATCCCAACTCAATGCAGCTCCGGTAAAATGGCCTTCTAGCATCATCAAAATGGCAATCGATCGAGCCATGTCAATAAACTTTAAGCGAGGCGCTTTTATAGGTTCTACGGATGCTTCTGTCATATAAAGGGAAATTTCACTGCAAATATACCAATTCTAAAGAAAGCAAGCGTCTTTAAATCCCTTCACCTAAGACCATGATTTGAATCGGTTTTTCGTACCCTTCAAAATACAATTGCAATGGCGTTGAAAAAATTCCTCTTGGCAATGCTTGGTTGTTTTTTAATGTGACAGTTACTTTTTCTTTTGGATTGATTACGATGGGAGTTGTTCCAATAAAAGATGAATCAACAGCTAGTATTTTGATCAGTTTTAATACTTGAACACCATTGTTATAAACCTGAAGCGAAGATTCAACCGTTGAAGAAAACAATTGTTTTCCTAAAATAATACTCGTTGGTTCCAAGTCTACCAAAAAGAACAAGCTATCTGCATCTAAATAATTGACACTTTGGATTTCAATTTTTCGTTCGATAGCAGCTGCTCTTGAAAAAACGGAATTCTTCAAGTCGTTTGGGTTGTCACTTGTGATTTGATTGGCCGTGTATTCCCCAAATGGCATTCCAACAACTTCCAATTTTCCGCCATTGATTGCGGTACCATCTAAATAAGGTTTAAACGCTCCGTTATTTGAAACTGAAAGGTGATTTATCAACGATTGGATGCGACGTTTTGTCAAAGCAACATTGTATTCTGTTTTTGCCAATGGTGAAGCAAATCCACGAACACTGACACGCAATTTAAAACCTTTGTTGAGTTCTTCCAATAAAAGTGTCTTGAACAATTCCAAATCACTGACACCTTTGTCTACATATTCTAAGAAAAAGCTTTCAATGTCTTCTTCAGCTTCAACGGCTTTATCCGCTTTCAAACCTTTTGCATATTCCGTTTTGTACTCAGGAATCATGGCCACATAGTTGGTGTAACTATCCATGTAGTTGACTTTCGTTGTCGTTTCTCTTGAACGCGGATCTGGGATATCATTGTGGAAGTACAAAGTCACAGGAAGTCGTTTGTTCAAATCGGCAAGTGTTTCTTTTTTGGTAACTGGAACAACAATGATTGGTTTTGAGTAGGCGAAAATATCACTGCAACAAGTGGGGTTTTTGGCATATAAAACTCCTAAACGATTACTTGTCACAAAACTACTATCTCCGGCAGCAAAAAAGTAAGTGTCGTTTGCAGGTGAATTAAAGGGGATGCCCGCATTTTTGGGAGCTGAAAACTTACCGTTTTCTAAAGTAGAATAGTGAATATCATAACCTCCTAAGCCATCCCACCATTGGGAAGCGAAATACAAACGATTGTTTTTTGAATCAAACCAAGGAGTGATTTCATTGTCGATACTATTAAGACTGGAGAACGGTTTCACTTTTCCAAATTGATTTCCGCTATTTTTCATAACAGCGAAATACAAATCCATTCCACCGTCACCGTCTTTTCTATTCGAAGAAAAAATCAACCATTCTTCGCCATCAATTTCTGCAATGGCTGGAGTAGAAGTGTTGGCTCCTGGTTCATTGATGATATCACCCAATAAACTGGGTGTACCCCATCTGCCATTTTCTATTCGAACAACAGCGATTTGACATTGAAAACCTTGTTCTTGGGTTGTGCATTGACTGAAATAAAAGCGCTTTTTGTCCAACGAAAAACAGCCGTTTCCGGTATTCATTTTATCAGCCGAAACAGCTTTCAAGCGTTCTGCAATTTGATCATCTTCCCATTTCAGTGTGTAGAGTTGATTCGTGTAGCTCGGATCATAAATTTCTTGATTCAAGCCAATGGAATCTGCTCTTAGGGAAGAAAAATAAAACAAGGAATCGGTCAACGAATGTCCGAATTCCGAATTCACGGTGTTCAATCCTTCAGGAAGTGTTAGGTCATTTAGTTTCAAGGTGTCTTTAATGGCAGTCTGCGCCCAAAGTGTGGATTCCAATTCGCGTTTTGCTTTCAAGTACAAATAGTCTTTTTTGTTTTTGACATATTTTTTCTTGGCGCGTTTAAACAATTCAATGGCAATGTCATAATGCCCTTGTTGTTTTTCCATCAAGGCCCAATTGAGTAAGCTGGGAGGATAAATTCCTGCTTCTTCTTTATTGTAAACTTTCTCGTAATAATAGGATGCTTTCGGATAGTCTTTGTATGCTTTTAGCGTTTCAGCATATTTCCAAAGGATGGAAACGGAGTTTGAATCCAATTCCATTGCTTTTTGGTAATAATCCAACGCGTAAACATAATCGCCTTTTTGGTATTGTTGATCAGCAAATTCCAAGTATTTTCCCAATTCGTTTTGCGAAAAGCCCCAAGTTTGCACAAACAAACACAAGAAAACTAAATGTAATCTGGACATACGCGATGGGTGATTTTTTTGGGTTTGAAACGAGTGATGATGTAATGAGCTGAAAGTTCCAATCCACCTCTCAGACTACTTGCTGGGATTAATTTCGAAATGTTAGTGTCATAACTCAAGGCAACTGACCAGTTTTGCATGGCTAATCCTACTCGAACAATCACCGCATCTTTGCTTCTAAACCAAATTCCAGCATCAACTGCACGATAAGTCCCCAATTTTTCAATCAAAGTATAACGTACTTGAGTTCCAAGAACCAATTCACGATAAGTTCCTTGAAGATTGAAAGACAAGCCCGGAAGTAAACTCAATTCTTGATTCAAAGGACGCTCATAAGAAGCGAATAAACTCATCCGAGGGTCACGTTGAATTTTTGTGCCGAAAAAACCTTGATTGGGACGGTTTAAGTTATGTCCACTTAGTCCAACGGTGAGTTGTTCTTTATTTCTAATTCGCCATTGATAACTGGCTCCAACACCCACATTTAAATTGAATTTGCGATCGTTGTTGAAGGTTTCTTTATCACCGAAGTTGGGGTTGAATACCAAACCATCAAACTGTTCGCCGTAATAAAATTGATTGTAGTCGACTTGTCTGTAGTTCATTCCAAATTGCAACCCAGCCGAAATACTGTGAGTTGAATCGGAAGTGAGTTTAAAAATCTTAGCAGCTGAAGTTATGAATTCGATGGTTTTAAATTTTCCATCGCCCACTTTATCGTAAAACAAAAAAGCGCCAAAAGCCATTCCTTTAGGTTTCCATTTTACATCTCCAGCAATAGCAATGGTTGTAAAGGGAACAGTTACAGAACGCCACTGATCTTTGTAATTGGCAGTCAGCCGAATGTCGCCTTTGAATAAACCTGTATTTGCTGGGTTTTGGTACAAGGGTTGTCTATTCACATGCGAAAAATGGATGTCTTGTCCGAAAGATAATCCTCGAAAACACAGAATGAAAAACAAGACATAGTAACGGAAGTGCATAGCCATCTTAGTGATATCAAATATAAGATATTTCTAACAGCTTCAATAAGTGTGTGATAAGTGAAGTGCGTTTTTTGCTAATTCTATCGCGATTTGATAGAAAAAGCATTAAAAAGTGTAATTTTAAACAAGTTTATAGCGTATGTGGCGAAAAGTGAGTTTTGTTTGTGTGATTGGACTTTTGTTAATGAGCATGGTTCGTTCACAACAATCCTTTATTAAAAAAGAACATCCGACATTGATTGGGACTTATAAATGGGCCTTGACAATGAGAGATGGAAGAAAAGTAGAGGCTTCAAGTTTAGAAGATGAGTTTACGGTTAAAATCAATGGTCGTGATCAATTGTTGTTTTTTAAAAATGGGAAACGCATGTTGAAATATATTTTCACTCCAGGTGAAGCACCGATGCTAGAAGAAGGTAATTATGTGCTTTTCAGAGATGGGGCAGAGCATTTCCCTTTGTTTTATAGAAATGACACGATTGTAGCGTTTGTATATCCTTATGAATTTGATGACAATTACTTTGTAAAGGTGAAATAAATTAAAAATGCAGCTTTTTACACCAGACACTTCTTTTTTTGACAATTACCTTGACAAAGGAAAGTTTCTTTTGACTTGGCGATTAGGAGGCTTGTTTGTAATTGTATTCTTCATACTCACAATCAATGGGTTCTTGTTTGATTTGCAGTCGAGTTTATTCTATTTAGCTGTTTTTTCAATTGCTCTTGGTGGTTTGATTTATTTGCATTACACCAAGCGTTATGTACATGTCTATTGGGTCTTTGCTGTTTCAGCTTCTGTACTAGACATGATTGCCCTTAATTCGCCAAGTGAGATTACTCATTTTGCTGAGTTTTGTTGGGCGTTTTGCGCCATCATTTTCGCATTCATTGGTTTGGGAAGAAAAGTGGCAATTTTTATTATGTCCTTTTTGGTTTTAGGAATCAGTTACTTCATTTTGGTCAATTTTGATTATGAAATGGTTGATTCAAAAGAGCTGGATCTTGCCGAAAAATTAGGCGTTTTGGTGGAGATTTTGTTTTCCATCATTTCGGTCGTGTATTTGTTGCATCAGTATTCGTTGTTTCAATCTTATGGTGAAGCACAGTTGAAATTTGCTAACAAGGAATTGGAATACCAAAACAAAATCATCAATCGCAAGAACAGTGAAAATTCGACCTTGTTGAAAGAGATTCATCATCGTGTGAAAAATAATCTTCAAATCATTATCAGTTTATTGCGCATGCAACGCGATCAGGTGGAAACGGAAGCTGCGAAACAAGATTTTTCTGAAGCCATTAATCGCATTCATTCCATGTCATTGATCCATCAAAAAATGTATCAAGAAAGGGAATTGTCCAATATTCAATTTGAAAGTTATTTCAATGATTTGATCGATAGTATACTGCGTTCATCACTTTCTTCAGATGTGAAATTTGATGTCAAGTTTCATACGAATATGCATCATTTGAACTTGGAAACGATAGTACCTTTGGGATTGTTGTTGAATGAATTGATCACCAATTCGATCAAGCACGCCTTTACACCGGGTGCAGAAAATTCCATCACGATAGTCATGAATCATTTAGGTGAAAATGGCATGTCATTCGAGTACAATGATTCGGGATTGTGGAATCCAGAATATTCAAGTGAAGGTAGTTTTGGACAAGAATTGATAGAGGTGCTTTCGATGCAATTAAATGGAAACATTGAGCGTACAAACAGTTGTTATCGTCTAGAAATAGCAGACTTGTCTTAAATTCGAATTCGAGTGTTCGATTTCAAACTATTCGTATACACGTACTGTTTGTCTTGGTAAATAATCTCGATATCCTTTTTTTGCCATTGTTGATCCTTCATAACAAAGACTGCTGAATGTTTCACAGCTGATTGTTCCACTTTCACCACTTTTAATTGACTTTTTTTCAAAACAGTTCCTTTGGATGGAATTGCAATTGATGATCGAACACTGAATTGTGTGTTGCCATTATGGTAAGAAGGATCACTAGTAATTTCAATGAGTTGTTGTTCAATATACAACTGATTCCCTTTTGAAAGGTGGGGAAATTTCCCCTCAAAAATCAAGCTGCCTTCATTGGGAGAGG
Organism: Fluviicola sp.; assembly: GCA_020849495.1. Taxonomy (GTDB): domain Bacteria; phylum Bacteroidota; class Bacteroidia; order Flavobacteriales_D; family Crocinitomicaceae; genus Fluviicola. Next base: position 17,533 of record JADLGD010000052.1, on the reverse strand, counting down.
TGATGGTGAATAGTGGGTTGCCTTTTTTTACTCTTTGATTGGCTTGAATGGATAAATAGTGGACACTACCTTTTTTAGGCGATTGGATGAAAAACTGTTTCATTTCTTTTTCCATTTTGATAATCGAATTGATTTTATCAATGGCTCCGATGCGTTTGAGTAATTCAACTTCTTCTTTAAACTTCATTTTAGGCAACAGTGGAAGTAATTCGTCTTCTTTGATTGATTGAGCAAACAGTGTCCAGTCTTGAAATTCATCGGATAGAACAGTTGGTGGCGTCGTATTTAATAGCAATGATTTGAGTGAGGTTTTTTCTTTGGAAAGCGATTGAAACGATTGTTGATTTTTTGCTCTAAGCACAACAATTCCTTTGTTGATTACTTGATTGTTTTTAGCCGACAGCTTTTCAATAAACAGTGCTTGGGTAGCAAATACAGTATCAGTTTTAGGGATGAAATGAAAGCTGGCTTGCTGAAAATGTAAGGTGGTGTCTTTTGTTAGAGTATAATTGGTTGAAAGTTTCTTTTTTAAGGGAGTTTTTTGAGTACAAGCAACCAACAAGCTGAAACTGGCTAAGATAAATACACGAACGTATGTGAATGGAATGTTATGTACTTGCATCATCGAATTTGTATCGTTTACACCTAAAAGTGTGTAACGTTCATTTCGAATTTAGATACAATTGTTTAATATCGGCAATTGTTGTTAATAACTTCGTTAACATTTACATCTAATGCTTTTAAAATCACAGATGTCTAACACCTATTTTTGTAAGAACGATAACTATGCAGGCTTATGTTTGGATCAATATTGAAGAAAAAATTATCAGATAACCAGTTGGCAAATGTATTTCTCAACGGAATTTTAGAAGTTGTAGATCACGGTTTTAGCGAAGTGGCTGATTTAATCAATGATGATTTGGCGTTTGTCAATTCACCTAACATTGAACACAATGACAGTGCTAAGTTTTCAATGGTGGTGATTGCGGCAAACATTTCTTCTTTGGAGAATACTTTTGAGGCAGATCAAGCAGTTCGTATTGAGCAATTGATCTTTGATAAATTGGCTCAAATGATGCAAACCGATAAAGCGGAAGCAGAAGCAACTGTTCGAGATTATCAAAAATTCATGCAACGTATCAATCATCCATCTAAAAACATGATTTATGCGATGTCTAAAGCTGTTTTCCAAAAGTACAATCTGAACGATTTTCAAGATGAATACTTTAGAAGATTACAAGCTCCAAATCCTTTGTTCTTGAAACGCATGGATCAAGTGGTGGTGAATTTCCTTTGGGACTGGGATGCCTTCTTTAAGAAATACAGAATCGACGATTAAATAATGAAACCGCAAATTGCGGTTTTTTTTTGCCTGAATCGTTAACTTGCAAAATAGGTATAGCTTTACAAAATTGATATATTTATTTTAAAGTATTGTTTTTGTTGAGTTTTAAGCAATTAATAATTTTAATATTCAGCTTATTACCTTTCGTTTTTATGTAATACATCGTATTTATTGACTATAATAAATGACCAAAAAAGTATTTGTTTTTTTGTAGAGCAAGCTGTTTTTCTTCAATTAGCATATCGCTAGCGATGAGAACAAACAACAAGGCTTATGAAACAATTGATTACTCTAGGGATTTTTTGCATCGGAATTCAATTTGGACATGCTCAAGGTTATGCTCCTTATGAATCGGGAATGAAAGTGAAGATCAATGAAGATGGATCGAAGTATTTACGCATCATCTCATGGCATCAAATCTGGTTGAAATACAATCAGAACAATGAGGGAAGTTCACTCGCAGGAAAACCAATTGATGAAACGTGGGATTTGAGTATTCGTCGTTCCCGTTTACTGACTTATGCGCAATTGGGAAATCGCTTTCTAATCTTGACACATTTCGGAATCAATAACCAAACTGCTTTTAGTGGTGGGGTATCGAGTGCAAATGGAAAAAAACCACAATTGTTCATGCACGATGCCTATGTGGATTATGTGGTCTTTAAAGATTACTTGAATGTTGGAGCAGGTTTGCATTATTGGAATGGAATATCAAGATCAACAAATGCCAGCACATTGAATTTCCTTGGTCAAGACGCGCCGATTTTTAATTGGTACAACATCGATAAGACCGATCAATTTGGACGTTACCTTGGTGTTTTTGCAAAAGGGAAAATCAAGAAATTGGATTACCGTTTGGCAGTTAATGATCCTTTTCAAGCAAACGAGACCAAAACAATCGCAACAGATGTGTCAGATTACAATCCGTATGCACAATCTTGGAGTACTGCAGGGTATTTGAACTACCAATTTTTTGATCAAGAAAGTAATTTATTGCCCTACATGGTTGGAACTTATTTGGGTTCTAAAAAAGTGATGAATCTAGGTTTTGGTTTTGACCATCGAAAAGATGGAATGTGGCACAGAACAACAGCAGGTGATACCGTGTATCAAGATCAAGTGCTACTTGGTGCTGATTTCTTTTTGGATTTGCCATTGAGTAAAAAATACAACGACGCTGTAACTGTTTATGCAAGTTACTCCAATTATAATTTTGGGAAGAATTATGTGCGGTCAATAGGAATTGCAAATTCAGCAGAAGGTGGAGGTGCACTCCGAGGAAATGCCGTTCCAACAATAGGCACAGGTTCTATTTATTATCTGCAAGCTGGTTATTTGTTGCCGAAATTCTCCGAAAAATTGCGTTTACAAACCTATGCTTCCATTTCTCATAGTCGTTTTGAAGGTTTGAAAAACAGTGCGGATAAATTGGTGCCTGTGAATACAATTGATGCAGGTGTGAATCTTTTAATGGCTGGACATCATTCTAAAATCACCTTGAATTACAGAGCTCGTCCAGATTTCACCAATATAGAGAAGGTTGATTATAAAAATGAGGTGACGCTTCAGTTTATGGTTTACTTATAATTGCTACATTTAGTAATCATTTTTACACGTGGAAAAGAATCGTTTACAAGGTTTGTATTTACTGACAGGGGTTGTTGCTTTCATCTTGCTCAATTTCCCCATCGCACATTACTTTATGCATAAAAGCATCGGTAACATTCCTTTGATTTTGATTTATTTCATGTCTGTTGGGCTTTTGCTAGTCGTCGTTGGTTTTGTTTTATCTCGAAAAATGGATAACTGAAAATGATGGCTTGGTTGATGCCTCTTGTTTTGGTCGCGTACTTAGCGATGCTCTTTTTTGTGGCTCACCGCATTGATAATTCCACCCGTTTGCGCTTGCGTTTGATGAATAGCCCGACTGTGTATGCTTTGTCATTGGCTGTTTATTGTACCGCATGGACGTTTTTTGGAAGTGTAGGTGCAGCATCAACATACAGTTTGGAATTCTTAGCCGTTTATGTAGGTCCTTTGATTGTCTCTCCATTTTTATGGTTGATTTATCGAAAGTTCAATCGCATTTCAAAAGCTCAAGGAATCTCATCGATTGCTGATTTTATTTCTACGCGCTACGATAAGAGCATTTGGTTGAATCGTTTGGTGACAACCTTGCTTTTTATTGCTATTGTGCCTTATATTTCGTTGCAAATCACAGGGATTAATAGAGGATTTGATGCCGTTTTATCGCAAAGCAATGTGGAGAAAACAAGTATTGTCCATCACATTGATTTAGCTTTCATTGTTACCCTGGGTTTGGGTTTATTCATTATTTTATTTACGACAAGACGCTTTCAAAACAAGGAACAAAACACGGGCTTGGTTTCGGCAGTTGCCATTGAATCCATCGTGAAATTGTTGGTATTTCTCATTTTTGGAATTTATGTCATTTATTTCGTCTTCAACGGTCAAGCTGATTTGTACAGTCGAATACCAGAAACGGGATTAAAAATCAATGAACACGAAGATTACAGTCAGTGGATGGGCTTGGTGTTTTTGTCGATGCTTGCCTTTTTATTCCTACCGCGTCAATTTGAATTAGGAGTGGTAGAAGTTTCTCAGGAAAAACAATTGAAACGTGCCACCTGGTTGTTTCCGCTTTATTTGATTTTGATCAATTTGTTTGTAATCCCCATTGCGATTGCTGGCAACGAGTTATTGAAAGGTCAAGGAGTAGATGCCGATACTTACATGTTGGCAATTCCGATGTTTTTAAAAAATGATTGGATGACCATACTTGTTATGCTTGGCGGTTTTTCTGCAGCGAGCGGAATGATCATTGTTTCAACGCATGCTTTGAGTAAAATGGTGTCGAACTCGTTGTTGATGCCGGCTTTTATCAACAGTAAATTTGTCTTGAATCGTTTTAAAAATAAGAATCACCGCATCCCTGTTTTCTTTCGAAGGTTGAGTATTGTCATCGTGATTTTTAGTGCTTATTGCTATTATCGTTTTGTGGCTTCCGACTTTTCATTGATCTCCATTGGATTGATTTCTTTTGTAGCTGTTGCTCAATTTGCACCTTCGATGATAGGAGCAGTTTATTGGAAAATGGGGAATAAAAACGGTGCTGTTTTAGGAATTCTATCAGGTTTTTCGATCTGGTTTGTATTGTTGTTAGTGCCTTCCATTTTTACAGCCGATGTCAGTCATGTCTTTCAATTATTGGGTTTAGAAGATTCAATTCGCGATGAAGGTTCATTGATTTCAACGGTTTTATTCATCAGTTTGTTTGTGAATTCGTTTGTGTACATCGCGGTTTCATTGCTTACAAAACAAACACCAATTGAACGCAAGCAATCAGTCTTGTATGTGGATGTGTTCAATAAATCCGAACAAGTAGAATCTGTAGTAATTTGGAAAGGACATGCTTTTTTTCCGGATGTACAATCCATGTTGGCTCGTTTTCTTGGGGAATCAAGAGCGAAGAATGAATTGGCAAATTTTGCAAGAAAACAAGGAATCGATTTGGATGAGCAAACTGAAATTGATCCACGAATAGTGAGTTTTACGGAGCGTTTGTTGAGTGGGGTAGTTGGTGTTTCTTCAGCTAAAATATTGGTTTCGACAATCGTCAAAGAGGAAAAGCTTTCGATGGAAGATGTGGTCGAAATCCTAGAGGAATCACAGAAGATTTTGGAAGTAAACAAAGTGCTTCAACAGAAGACAGATGAATTAAAACGCGTTTCTGAAGCCTTAAAAAATGCGAATAATCGATTAAAAGAAACGGATCAGTTGAAGGATGAGTTTTTGTACACAGTAACTCATGAAATGCGTACGCCTTTGACCAGTATTCAAGCTTTGAGTGAAATTTTAGAAGAAGATGATGAGATTCCTGAAGAAACGAAAAAGGAGTTTTTACAAACGATTTTAAAAGAAACTAACCGCATGACGCGCTTGATCTCTCAGGTCTTGGATTTAGAAAATTTCGAATCGGGAAAACACCAGTTGATCATCGAGCAAGTCAATTTCAATGAGCTCTTACAACATTGTATACAATCGGTGGATGCGGTCTTTAAAAAAGAAAACATTCAATTTCACCTAGCGATTGAAGAGAATCTACCTCAATTAGAAATGGATTATGATCGCATTACGCAAGTTGTTTTAAATCTGTTGTCCAATGCTCAAAAACATTGCGATAAATTGGATCCAGAAGTATGGTTGAAAGCTGCAGTCGTAGGAAGTCAATTAGAAGTTACGGTAGAAGATAATGGATTAGGTGTCAAAGAAGAATTACAAGAGATTATATTTGAAAAGTTTTTTCAAGCAAAAAATCAAACGATGCGCAAACCAAAAGGCAGTGGACTTGGGTTAGCGATATCTAAAAAGATTATTCAATTACACGAAGGTAAAATAAGTGTGATGAACCGAACTCCAAAAGGTTCCGTTTTTACATTTAGTTTACCCATTCAAAAGTACAGGTATTAGTTATGAGTAGTAAGAAGATTTTGATTGTGGATGATGAGCCGAATATCGTTCTTTCTTTGGATTATTTGGTCAGAAAGAAAGGGTATGAGCCATTCATCGCAAGAAATGGTGGGGAAGCAATTAGTATTGCAAAAGAACAATTTCCTGATTTGGTCATTTTGGATATCATGATGCCCGATATTGACGGATATGAAGTGTGTAAATTATTAAAAAACGACACGCAATTAATGCATGCAAAAATCATTTTCTTATCTGCAAAGTCAAGACAAGAAGATGTGCAAAAAGGCTTGGATATGGGAGCGGATGCTTACCTCACGAAACCTTTTAGTACCAAGCGACTGATGCAAGTAATTGGTGAGTTATTGAGTGAATAATCTTTTTAAAACAGTATTATGGAAAGCAAATTTAAAATCAAAACCTTCGAGGAATACCAAGATAAATATCAAGCAAGTGTAAATGATCCCGAGCAATTTTGGGCTGAAATAGCAGCTGAGTTTACTTGGAAAAAACCGTGGGATAAAGTGTTGGATTGGAATTTTGACGAGCCTAAAGTAGAGTGGTTCAAAGGTGCAACCTTGAATATTACGGAGAACATGTTGGATCGCCACTTGGAAAAACGTGGAAACAAATTGGCGATCATTTGGGAACCGAATGATCCGAAACAACGATTCGTTCGCTATACCTATCGTGAATTGTATGAGCAAGTCTGTCAATTTGCCAATGCATTGAAGGCGCAAGGTGTTGGAAAAGGTGATCGCGTTTGTATTTACATGCCAATGATTCCTGAGTTGGCCATTGCAGTGATGGCGTGTGCACGAATTGGTGCAATTCATTCTGTTGTTTTTGCTGGATTCTCTTCCAATGCTTTGTATGATCGTATTGAAGATGCACAACCGAAAGTGGTGATTACGGCTGATGGATTGAATCGTGGAGCAAAACAAATTCCTTTGAAACGGGTAGTTGATGAAGCATTAGAACACGAGACTTCTGTGGAAAAAGTGATTGTTTTTGACTGTGTAGGCTGGTTGCCAACCATGAAAGAAGGTCGTGATATTTGGTGGGCAGATGCAATTGCTGGACAAGAAAAGAAATGCGAAGCGGAAGAAATGAGTTCCGAAGATCCATTGTTTATCTTATACACATCTGGTTCGACTGGGAAACCAAAAGGAGTTGTACATACTTGCGGTGGCTACATGGTATATACTTCGTATACTTTCCAAAATGTGTATCAATACGAGGAAAGTGATATTTTTTGGTGTACAGCAGATATTGGTTGGATCACAGGACATTCTTACATTGTTTACGGACCTTTACTTTCAGGTGCAACAACAGTGATGTTTGAAGGAGTGCCTACTTATCCAGATGCAGGTCGTTTTTGGCAAGTAATTGATAAATACAGCGTGAATCAATTCTTAACTGCTCCAACAGCGATTCGTTCGTTGATGGCGTTTGGTGAGGATCACGTACTTTCTTACAGTTTAGACTCATTAAAAGTATTAGGTACCGTTGGTGAACCAATCAATGAAGAAGCTTGGAAATGGTATTATTTACACGTTGGTAAAGAACGTTGTCCGGTGGTGGATAACTGGTGGCAGACAGAAACAGGTGGGATCATGATTTCGGGGATTGGAAATTTATCGCCATTGAAACCAACTTATGCAGGTTATCCTTTGCCAGGAATTCAGCCGGTACTATTGAATCAGGAAGGGAAAGAAATTGAAGGTGCAAATGAAGAAGGATATTTGTGCGTGAAATTCCCTTGGCCTTCTATGTTACGCACAACTTGGGGGGATCATGAAAGATGTCGTGTCAATTACTTCTCGCATTACAATGGTTATTATTTCACTGGTGATGGCGCTAAACGGGATGAAGATGGAATGTTCCGTATTATTGGTCGAATTGATGATGTGATCAATGTATCCGGTCACCGTTTTGGAACCGCAGAAATTGAGAATGCGATTAACACGAATAAATTGGTAATTGAATCTGCCGTTGTGGGGTATCCACATCCTGTGAAAGGTCAATCGATATATGCATTTGTTGTGTGTGATAAAGTAATCAATGAAGAAGATGTTGATTTTGCGAAAGGAGAAATTGTGGAATCGGTGGTAGCAGAAATTGGTAAAATTGCTATTCCAGAGAAGATACAATTTGTAACAGGCTTGCCTAAAACGCGTTCTGGAAAAATCATGCGTCGTATTTTGAGAAAGGTGGCTGAGGGTGATGTTTCTAATTTAGGAGATACTTCTACTTTATTGGATCCATTAGTTGTGGATGAAATCGTTCAAAATGCACTTTGATCTCTGAAATGAAATGAGTTACACGGCCGGGAAGCAATTCTCGGCTTTTTTTGTAGGTAACTTTTTGTTTTTTTTACGTTAATCGTTTCAGATTTCAGTTTGTTTTTATCAATTTTGACTCATGAAATGCGTGAAGAACATTTTTCTTACGGTATGCCTAGTGATAGTGGCTTTTAGTTCTTCTAACGCACAAATTGTTCCTGTTTCAGATTCTGTCATCAATCCTTTTCAAGTGGTCATTACTGGTGATGCTGCTTTCCATTATTTTGTGGAAGATACAGTGAAATACACCTATGAAATGATCGAAGAAGACATCTATTATTTTCAGAAACACTGGCCACAATACGTTACGGTAAAAACAATTGGAAAATCAGAGTTTGGATTGCCGCTAACTTCTTTTCGGATTAGCAATGGGAAACCAAAATCAAATGCGGTTTTTTATGTAGGCAACATCCATGCTAGAGAGGACTTTAGTTCAAAAATGGTCATGAAATTTGCCAATGTGTTTTTACTTTCCCTTGATGGTTTGAGTAACATCTATCCCAATGCAAAGTCTTTGTTGAATGAAGTGGACTTGCATTTTTTGCCTGTTGCAAATCCGGATGGATTGAAGATTGCCCACGAACAATTTGTCGGTATTGAAGATTCCGTTAAAATATGGATGGACTCCATTTATTGTTTAGAAACGTTTGCTGAATGGAAAGCAAATGCAAGAGGGATTGACTTGAATTCTTCTTTTGATGATGGTAATTGGCTGGTGAAAAGAGGAGGTGCGTTTCAGGATTGTAGAGCAAGTGAAGGATTTAAAGGTAATTTCCCTGCTGAACCTAAAGAAACAAAAGCGATTCAAACATTTGTTGATAGTTTGAAACCCTTGACAACGGTCTCTTTTCATACGAAAGGGAATGTGTTGTTTTGGGCAGACAATAAAACGCATGCTTGGTTCAATGGTATTGACACCGAAATGGCAACTGAAGTAGAGAAAGAAACTGAATTGCGCGCAGGTTCGGTGGCAAAGAATCCGTCGGATTATGGATGTGGTCTAGAGAATTATGTCAGAAATAGATTTGCTGGGATTGGTGTTTGTGTTGAATTGTCTGATGGCGGTGGAGGTCGAAAACAGCATCCAGATAATCAATTTAATAGCCAAGTTTGGATGAAAGCGTGGCGAATTCCAATGATCTATTTGGAAAACACAATAGAACACCAAGAGCAATTGAGAACCATTCAGCAATTGATGCAAAAATCCATTCAAACGAATTAAAAACAAAAAGCGCCTCCTAAGAGACGCTTCATGGATAAATAAGCTAACTAATTGAAAACACTATTCATCGTACTCACCTATTAAAGAGTAATAGCCAAATATGGCCAATCCGAAAACTATCAATGGTGTTAAAATGAACAAGATGATGATACCGAAAACCAAGTCGTCTTGAGAATTCGTTTGAAATTTCGGTAGTCCAAATTCGACTACACAGAAGTAGGCTGCAAAAGCGGCTAAAGCCAACCAAACCACTCCTAATATGCGTTTTAAAAGATTCATAGTTCTAAAGTTTTAAAGTTAATCTTGGTAACGGTGTTTCTTTTCATTGATATACAGAACTCCAATAATGAAACTAATGCCAGCAATGATGATTGGATACCACAATCCTTCTAAATAATATTCTGGATTTGGAGCAGCTTTACCAACGAGTGTGGCTGCGTCATTTGCCTTTTTAGCATTTGATACTAAATAGGTTGCAATGGCAGGCAATAATCCACCAAAGATTCCATTACCAATGTGATAAGGTAGCGACATGGAAGTGTAGCGAATTTGTACTGGGAACATTTCTACCAAGAAGGCTGCAATTGGTCCATATACCATTGTGACAAAAATGACCTGAATGAAAACAAGGAAAGTCAAATACCATTTTTCATTCGAGGGAATGGTTTGCGTGGTCTTTTTGTCGATGCGTTCTTTTCCATCTACAATCATCACTTTTCCTTTGGCATCTAAATGAACTGTTTTTTCTTGTTTCCAAAGCGTACCATCCGAATAATTGTTGGTGGTGACGTATATTGAATCTACACCAAATTTCCCTTGTTTTGCTGATGCTTCCACTTTGGTCGAGGTCATTAATTCGGTCTTTTTAGTGATGTCGGTTGTGGCAAACATGGAACGGTAAATCGGGCGGTAGCTGATAGCTGCGATCAATAAACCTGCTAGCATGATGTTTTTACGTCCAATTTTATCACTCAGCCAACCAAAGACAACAAAGAACGGTGCGCCAACGGCTAATGCAACTCCGAGAAGTGTATCAACTTGTTGTGATTCAACATTCATTACCGTTTTGAGAAAACTCATGGCATAGAATTGTCCAGTGTACCAAACCACACCTTGTCCCATGACTACACCAAAAAGCGCAAGTAATACATATTTAAAATTCAATTTATTGCCAAAGCTTTCTTTCAATGGGTTTTTAGAAACTTTTCCTTCGTCTTTTGCTTTTTGGAACGCAGGAGATTCATGCATTTTTTGGCGAATCAAATAAGATACTAAAACCATTAAAATAGATACCCAAAATGGCACACGCCAACCCCAAGAATCGAATTGATCTTCAGTAAGTAAAAGGCGTGTCAATAAGATGACCATTAAGGAGACAAATAGTCCAACAGTAGCTGTTGTTTGGATCCAAGAAGTCCAATAGCCACGTTGATTTGAAGGTGCGTGTTCAGCAACATAGGTTGCGGCGCCACCATATTCACCACCCAACGCTAATCCTTGTAACAAACGAAGTAGTAAAACTAATATGGGCGCCATCACACCAATGGTTTCATAACTGGGAATGCATCCGATTAAAAAAGTAGCTCCACCCATTAATAGTAGGGTGACCATAAAGGTGTATTTTCGACCAATTAAATCGCCAAGTCGTCCGAAAAATAGTGCGCCAAAAGGTCTAACAACGAAACCGGCGGCAAAAGTTGCTAAGGTGGATAAGAAAGCAGCGACGGGGTTGTCGGCTGGGAAAAATTTCGTAGAAATGACCACGGCTAAACTTCCAAAAATATAGAAGTCGTACCATTCAATCAGTGTTCCTACCGAGGAGGCAGAAATCACTTTCCATATTCCTTTTGTAGATTCTTTACTCATGTTTTAAGTTCTAATAGTTTAATACTTGATTCCTAGTTTTCTGTGAAAATGGAACAGTTGTTTTCCTTTTCAGATTAACATGATTCAATATTCTAGAATTCTACTTTAAAAATAAAAAGTGATATATTAAACTGTAAAATATATAGTTAAATTCGGAATCGTTCCCATTTAATGAGCATGAATTTATCACCAAGTTCAGTAATAATCATACCTGCTCCTTTTAATCGATCTTTGTCTTTTAGGTATTCTATTAATTCATTGTGGGTGATAATGCGATAGGTTGGATGATGCATTTCGTCGTTTAAACGTTTGATTTTGTATTGTCTAACCCAATTGGAAACCGTTACATGTGAAACACCTAAAATGCGTTCGATCTCACGATAACTCAAACCTTCTAAGTATAACTGAAGCGCCTTTGTGATGTAGTAAACATCGATTTTCTTGCCTAGTTTATCAACTGTAAAGTTGTAATTACAGTGTTTGCAGGTGTAGCGTTGACGATCGTTAATGATGCCGCTTTTGATGATGCGTGTGTGTTTACACTTCGGACAAGACTCAATCATAAAAGGAACTATTTGAATTTTGCATAAATATATAAATTTAGCAATTATAAAAAAAGCTGTAACAAGTATTTTTGATCAGTAGTTTCATACTTATCTTAGAAATGAATCTTTTTTACTCGTTTTGTGGAAAAGAGATAGCTAGAAAGGGGAATAGAAATCCGTTCAATTGCCAATTAGATAGATTGGTAGTCTAATTAGAAAAAAGATACGATTTATTGATCTAGCAAAAATTGCATGAATTCTTGCATTCTTCTTTGAGAAATTGGGATTTCAATACCATTACTCATGCGTAAAGTACCTGTTCTGCTTTTAATCAAAAGTTGAAAATGTTTTACGTTGACGATATAGCTGTGGTGAGAACGTTTGAATTGTTCTTTTGGCAATAATTTTTCGTAATATCCCAAGTTTTTAGAAGATAAAATCCGATCTTCTTTTGTAATCACATTGGTATAAGCTCCATCCGATTCAAAATAAATAATGTCATCAAATTTTATCGAGTTATAACTCCCTTTATATGGGATTAATAGGGTGTTTGTGAGATTTGATTTGTTGATTTTTGAAAGCACAACAGACATTCCTTTTTTGAATTCATCATCACGTATTGGTTTCAATAAATAGTATGAAGCAGAAGCGTTCAATGCATCAATGGCATATCGATCGTATGCTGTAATAAAGATGGCTTCAAAATTTTTATCATTGACACCTTCAAGAACATCGATACCTGTTCCTCCTTTAATTTGAACGTCTAAAAAAACCAAATCAATCGTTTTGTTGGTATTCAAATAGTTGATTGCTTCCGTTTTATTATCAATAATGGCAACAATTTCACATTCAGGAAAACAGACGCACAGAGTTCATCATTATGAAAATGTAATTAGTTAGGTGTAGTAGTGTGTAAAAGAGGAGAGAAGTTAAATTCTACTCCTCTTTTTTTATCCTCTTCTTCTTTCTAATAGGATCATCATCATCAAGGATAAAACAACCGTTTCATCTTCTTCTTGACTTAACTCTTCCACTTTTTCCACAGAAAAACTTCTCCCGAAAAAGGAAGCGTCTTTTTTCAATCTTCTGACAATTGATTCATCTTTTCGGGCAACTTTATAACTTGGATTGAAGAAATATCCGGTAAACATTCCCACTACAGGTACTTCGCCTAAAAATGCATCAAACACTTTGGTCCATGGGTTTTCTTCATGGATCATAAACAGAAACTCGTCATTTCCATCGTAAACCTCATAACGTGCTTTCCAGAGTGATGCCATTCCTTTTCTTGCCACTCTACCGATTTGATTTCCATCTGCATCAAAAAATTGATAAGACGCCGAAAAGTCAATCCACTTGTTTGCTTTTATGGTGTATTGAATTTCAGCTTTCGATTCATCGGTGAATACTTGAATTTCTTCAATGAATTTGAACATCTTTTGACGAACATAAGCAACCGTTGATTGATTCGCATCTTTGATGGAAAAATCGTTGGCCAATGTTCCAATCTTGAAATTAAGTTTCAAGGGATATTGAGTGTTTTTCATAATGGTTTACTTGCGTTTATAGTTCGTTTCATAGGTCGCAATCCAATCTTCAACAGTTATTTTTTGCATCAACTCTCCAATTAAATCAAAAGGAATTTGATCTGCTTTTTTGAAACGGACACAACTTTTACCCATATCCAGTTTACTAGGAACGCGTTTTTTATATTCGTTAGTGAACCAATCTAAAAGAGTTGGATCGGCATACATCCCCATGTGGTAAAATGCGATAAAGTTTTTCTGTGAAGCAAAACTGACAAATGGAAGAGCAATTTTCGGGTCACAATGATATCCATCAGGGTAAATGCTATGAGGTACAGAATAACCAATCATACCATAACTGATACATTCTTCAAATCCCTTTGGAATGTGTTTTTGAATAGTTGACCTTAACATTTTTAAAGCCTCTTGTCGCTCTTCAGGAGAATTTGCAATAATCTCATCAATTGTTTTTCCAGGTACTATCATACTTCAATTTTTATTAGAACGAAGATAGAATAATACTTGAGTTGATGAATGGAGGTAAACTGTTTTTTGATAGTCGGTAATTGAGAACTATGTCATTTGGAGATAGACAACTCCTTTTGTTTCAAAAAAGTCTTCTGAGAAGATGTTGTTTAAAGGATGAATGGTATAGGGAACTTTCACATTGGCAAACTCCTCTTTTAAGTCACCACCTTTTAGATACAAAATCCCATTCGGTAAGGCATTCTTTTGTTCCTTTAAAAACTTTCCTTTACACCAAGGTAGAAAACCGTCAATAGCAGTTACAGCTCTACTGACTATGAAATCATAGTGTTCTTTTACATCCTCTGCTCGAGCATGTGTGCCACGAACATTTTTCAAATCCAAAGCAGCTGCTACTTCATTTACCACTTTGATTTTCTTTCCGATGGAATCAACCAAGTGAAATTGTACTTCTGGAAATAAAATAGCCAATGGTATCCCTGGAAAGCCACCTCCTGTTCCGATGTCTAAAACACTAGACTCAGCTGAGAACTCCATGATTTTAGCTATTCCTAATGAATGCAAAACATGTCGTTCATAAAACGTGTCCATGTCTTTTCTAGAAATCACATTGATTTGAGCATTCCAAAATGCATAGAGTTCCTCTAAGCGATCAAATTGATTCTTTTGAACTGTTGTCAAATTTGGAAAATACTTTGATATTAGCTCTGCGCTCATTTGATTCGATTAAAGACTATAGGCAAAAGACCCAAGACAGGTTTGTAGATCTGGTCTTGAGTCTCTAGTCTTAAGTCTATTAGTCTTTATATTATCCTTCAATTAATTTCCCTAAAGCATTATCGAAAATCGCTTTTGCTTCAGATATAAATCCAAAATGCTCGTCGTCGATCATCATTTTACCTTTGGTTACATGTCCAAGTAAAGTGTAATTCACACCGCTTCCCATCATGAATTCAATGAATTCTTCTTCTTGATCTTCAGAAACAGTTACAACCACTCGGCTTTGTGCTTCACCAAATAAGAATGCATCTTCACGTACTTCTGAATCTGTAACTATGTCAAATCCTAGTCCGCGTGGCATAGACATTTCTACCAACGTAACAAACAAACCACCATCCGCACAATCATGAGCAGCATTGATGTATTCTAATCCGATCAATCCTTTGATAGCTTCTTGTAAAACAAACTCTTTTTCCAAATCAAAATGAGGAGCAGGAGAAGCTTCTACTTTGTGGTATTTTGCTAAATATTCAGACGATGAAATGTCATTAACCGTATCACCCAAAATGAAAATCAAATCTCCTTTTTGTTTGAAATCAAGTGACATGATTTTTGATTTATCTTCAATCACCCCAATCATTCCAATAGTAGGTGTTGGGAATACAGGAACTTCTTTTCCTCCAATCACACTTTGGTTGTAGAATGAAACGTTTCCTCCTGTAACAGGTGTTTGGAATTTCAAACAAGCTTTTGACATTCCTTTGATTGCTCCAACAAATTGCCAGTAAGATTCTGGATTGTAAGGATTACCAAAGTTCAAACAGTTCGTAATCGCACTTGGAACACCTCCTGAAACAACAATGTTTCTTGCTGCTTCTGAAACCGCAATCGCAGTACCAATCTCTGGATCAGCATTTACATAACGTGAATTACAGTCAACTGTCATCGCTAAGGCTTTGTCTGTTCCTTTTAAGTTCACAATACCAGCATCAGTCGGACGATTTGTCGTCATTGTTTTTGTTCCAACCATGGAATCGTATTGCTCATACACCCATCTTTTTGATGCGATGTTTGGCTGGCCCAACAAGAAGAAGGCAACTTCTTTCAAATTTTCAGGTTGTACAATACTATCGATATTGAATTTCTTGTATTCTTGATAATATGCAGGCTCAGAATATTCACGTTGGTATTGAGGAGCACCTCCACCAAGTACTAATGATTCTGCTGGAACATCTCCAACTAGTTCACCATCCATGTAATAGCGTACGCGACCGTCATCTGTAACAGTTCCAATTTCTTCTGCGTGTAAATCCCATTTGTCAAAAATGCGTTTTACCACAGCTTCTTTTCCTTTTTGGATCACCACCAACATGCGCTCTTGTGATTCAGAAAGCAAAATTTCGTAAGGCAACATGTTTTCTTGACGTGTAGGTACACGGTCCAAATGGATTTCCATTCCAACACCTCCACCTGCACTCATTTCACACGTAGAACAAGTAATACCAGCGGCACCCATGTCTTGCATTCCTACAATTGCATCCGTTTCTGATAACTCCATAGTTGCTTCCAACAACAATTTTTCCATGAATGGATCGCCAACTTGTACAGAAGGCAAGTCGTTTGCTGACTCTTCTGTAATATCTTTTGATGCAAAAGCAGCACCTGCAATACCGTCTTTTCCTGTAGCAGAACCTACAATGTAAACAGGGTTTCCTGGTCCTTTAGCTTTCGCTGAAATAACTTTTTTTGTGTCAATGATTCCTGCTGAAAACGCATTCACCAAAGGGTTTTGGTTATAGGATTTGTCAAAAAATACTTCGCCTCCAACAATTGGAATACCGAATGCATTTCCATAATCTCCAATACCTTTTACTACTCCTTTCACCAACCATTTTGTACGGTCTTCACCGATATCTCCAAAACGTAATGAATTCAATTGAGCAACAGGACGAGCTCCCATCGTGAAAATGTCACGGTTGATTCCACCAACACCAGTTGCGGCACCTTGATAAGGCTCTAAAGCAGAAGGGTGATTGTGTGATTCAATTTTGAAAACACAACCAATACCTCCACCAAGATCTACTAATCCAGCGTTTTCTTCACCAGCTTTCACCAACATGTGGGGACCGTCTTTTGGCAATTGTTTCAACCAATAAATGGAATTTTTGTAAGAGCAATGCTCTGACCACATCACAGAATAAACTGCAGTTTCAGTGAAATTGGGTGTACGACCAAGAATTTCCTTGATCATTTCAAACTCGTCAGCGCGCAATCCTAATTCTACTGCTTGCTCTATCGTAGCTTCTTGTTGTATGGAAGTACTCATGAAAAATAAACTTTGCTGCAAAAGTAATCATTCCTGTTATTCTAACTAGAACGATTTTTCGCCTTTTTTCCACATTTTTTGTGGATAGATCGGAATAAATAAATAAGATGATTTACAGTTGCATAGTGCCTTTTTCTTCCAATTGAATGTGCCAATTAAATGCTTCTGTTAATAAGTGAGGTGTTTGGCCTCCTTTGAGTTTGGCGCGTTCGAAATAATCGAGCAGCTGTTTTTTATAATCAGGATGCAAGCAGTTTTCAATGATTAATTGAGCTCGTTCAATGGGTGCAAGTCCTCTTAAATCAGCTAATCCTTGTTCTGTGATGATGATATCTACATCGTGTTCGGTATGATCTACATGTGAAACCATTGGTACAATGTGTGAAATAGTATTGTTTTTTGAAGTAGATGGACAAACAAAAATACAAATGCTTGCATTGCGTGCAAATTCATCCGATCCACCAATTCCGTTCATGATTTTTGTGCCGCAAAGATGGGTTGAATTAACATTTCCATAGATGTCTACTTCAATTGCTGTGTTCAATGCAATAACTCCCAATCGATGAATCACTTCTGCAGCATTGGAAACATGCTGTGGACGCAAAATCATTTTCGTTTTGTATTGGTCAAAATGGGTGTAAAATCGCTCTTGGTATGCTTTTGA
>JADLGD010000051.1 GCA_020849495.1 Fluviicola sp. | reverse complement strand
TCACGATTCTAGGATTTAGATCCAGTTTGGTTTTATTTCTGATCTTATTTTTCGGAAGTTTCTTGGTTCAAGACTATGAGAACGGCTTTTTAGATTTCGTCTATTTTGCTGTTACGATCTTTTTAATGCGTTTTACCACGAATAAATCAACGGTTTAACGTTGAAATTCTTACTTTTGCTGATTACAAACAAAATTTAAAATGCCAAAAATATCGCAGAAAGCAATCGACATGCCTGCTTCTCCTATCCGAAAGCTGGTTCCTTACGCTGAAAAAGCAAAGAAAGCTGGAAAAGTTGTTTACCACTTAAACATTGGTCAACCGGATATCGAAACACCTCAAGTTGCGCTAGATGCAATCAAGAATTTTGATCACAAAGTCATTGAATACAGTCACTCTGCTGGTTTTGAATCTTACCGTGTGAAATTAGCAGCTACTTATCAAAAAGGTGGTTTGCCTGTCAATACGGAAGATATTCTAATCACAACTGGAGGATCTGAAGCCTTGATTTTTGGTTTCATGACTACTTGTAATCCAGGTGATGAAGTCATCATTCCAGAACCTTTTTATGCGAATTACAATGGTTTTGCTGTCACTGCTGGTTTAACAGTTGTACCTGTTACTGCATCCATTGAAACGGGTTTTGCTTTACCACCAGTTTCAGAAATTGAAGCGAAGATTACTCCGAAAACAAAAGCAATCGTTATTTGTAATCCAGGAAATCCAACTGGATATTTATACTCAAAAGAAGAATTGGAGCAATTAAGAGACATCGTTAAAAAACACGATTTGTTCTTGTTTGCAGATGAAGTTTACCGCGAATTTTGCTACGATGGTGCACAACCATTTTCTGTACTTAACTTAGACGGAATAGCAGATAATGTGATCATGATTGATTCTGTTTCTAAAAGATACTCTATGTGTGGAGCACGTATTGGAGCTTTGGTGACAAAAAACAAAGAAGTGATGGCAGCTGCTTTGAAATTCGGTCAAGCACGTTTATCTCCTCCAACAGTGGATCAAATTGCCTCTGAAGCAGCTTTAGAAACGCCTCAATCATACTTTGACGATGTGGTTTCTGAATATGTGGAACGCAGAAACATCATGGTGGATGGATTGAATGCAATTCCAGGAGTATTTTGTCCTAAACCAAGTGGGGCTTTCTATTGTGTAGCGAAATTCCCAGTTGACAATGCGGAGAAATTCTGTCAATGGTTGTTGGAAGATTTCGAATTTGAAGGTCAAACAGTGATGATGGCTCCCGCAAACGGATTTTATTCAACTCCAGGTGCTGGCATGCAAGAAGCTCGCATCGCTTATGTATTAAACAAAGAATCGCTTCGCAAAGCAGTTATTTGCCTTGAAGAAGCATTAAAAGTATATCCAGGGAGGACGCAATCGTAATCATGGAACTACTCATCATATTATTACTAATCATTATCAACGGGATTTTTTCAATGGCTGAAATCGCTACGGTTTCAGCTAGAAAATCCAAATTAGATGCCGCTGCGAAAAGAGGTGATAAATCGGCTAAATTGGTCATTGAAACCATGCAGTCGCCCAATCGCTTTCTTTCTACAGTTCAAATCGGAATTACTCTCATCGGAATTTTAACGGGTATCTTCTCTGGAGAGAAAATGACCAGCGACATCGATGCTTTTTACAAAGGTTTCATTAGCTTAAAACCTTACTCTCACTTTTTAGCAGTAACAACAGTCGTTGTCATCATCACTTTCCTTTCATTGGTGTTGGGTGAATTAGTGCCAAAACGAATTGGTCTTGCAAATCCAGAAGCGATTGCTAAAACCATGGCGCGACCGATGAAAATCATCGCAATGGCGACTTCGCCTTTTGTTTGGTTACTGACAGTTACTTCTGACTTGTTGATCAAAATTTTACGCATCAAACCTTCCTCCGATTCAAAAGTAACGGAAGAAGAAATCAAAGCCATTATCCAAGAAGGTACAGAAGGCGGAGAAGTGCAAGAAATTGAACAAGATATTGTGGAACGTGTTTTCCACTTAGGAGATCGCAACGTAAGTTCTTTAATGACGCACCGCAACGATGTGATTTTCATTGATATTACCGATAACTCATCTGAAGTAAGAGAGCAAGTGGAAAAAGAAATCCATTCTGTTTACCCTGTTTTGGATGAAGAACGCGAACAAGTAATTGGTGTGGTTTTGTTAAAAGATTTGTTTAGAACCATCAATCACGATGATTTTAACTTAAGAGATTTGTTGTTGAAACCACAGTTCTTGATGGAGAACATTTCGGCTTACGAAGCGTTGGTTCATTTCAAAGATTCGAAAACACATTACGGTATCATTACCGATGAATTTGGACAGCCACAAGGAATTGTGACTTTGAACGACTTATTACAAGCGCTGGTAGGAGATTTCAATGATTTCTATGCCGAAGAATTTGAGTTTGTTCAACGAGCAGATGGTTCTTGGTTAATTGATGGTCAGTATCCAATTGCAGAGTTTTTCCGCCATTTCGATTTGGAAGATCAAAACACGGATTTGTCGTTTACAACGATTGGTGGTTTGGTATTGAATGAATCGCGATCAGTGCCGAATACAGGACAAATCATCACTTGGCTCAACTTTGAAATCGAAGTTGTAGATATGGATGGTGCTAGAATTGATAAATTATTAGTACGTTTATTGGACGATACCAAATAACAATCTATGTCACGTTACCTTTTTGTTGTAGCATTTTTTTGCTTATCTACACTTGTTAATGCTCAAAAAGACACCATTTACACAACTTTAAAAGCACCTTCTACCAATGTGCCTTTTGTTGGAATTGATAACGGAGTCAATTTTTCGTCTTATAGTATTGGTGTACATGCAGGTTATAAATTCCGAAATAAATACCAAGCATCCTTTGGAGTTGGACTACCTTTGTTCTCTCATTATGACAAATGGACAAGAGGTCGTCAAGATATTCGATTCACTGTTGATTTTGCCTATTTGCTTCCAGTAAAACAAGACGATGTTGATTTTCCAGTTCATTTAGTGGTCAATTACTATACTGGTAAAACAAATCTCATCCCTGATTTTTCTGATAAATCAATAGAAGCATATGCCATTGCTGGTTTCCAAACCAACAAAAATCGTCGCTTTCAATTCTACCATCAATTTGGTGTAGGGATTGCTTATGATTTCGTTCCAAGTAATACGATTCCTACAATCTATGAAAATGACATCCATTTTGCAGCGATGATGCGTTTTGGATTCCGCTGGCGATTTATTAAGTATTAACTTGTTTCTTTTCAACTCATTTGCATTTAGGAAATGTGTAAGGGAAAATACACACATTACACAAGGATTAATTGAGTAATGGATGATGCAAACCTCCGACGGCAATCGGAGGTTTGTTTTTTTTATCAACTTTTTGAACCGATTCTTTGCTTTGGTGTATCAAAGGCACAAACAACAACTACATGAAACGAATTTCACTTTTGAGTTTATTGATTATCTCTAGTCAAACTCAAGCGCAAACAGCAATCATTGCACATAAAAGTCACGCAGGAACGGAAAGTACCTTTATCATCGACCCATCCACTAATTTCGGGATTCCGAATGACATTTACATTCGAACAGATAGCATTTCAGATTCTATTGCTGTCAGAATTTCTCAAGATTGGTCCAATCGAAGTATCGTGAATTTTGATACCGTTTGTATTAAAAAAAATGAAAATGGTATTCAATACTATGTATACAAAGGCTATTCAAAAGTCTATGTTTCTCCAGAAAACGACACCATTCAATTCACAGAAAAAAACCAAGAAGAATTGATGAATCGCGTGTATGAGGATCGAAAAAAAGAAATGCAAAAACAAAGAGATGAAGAAATGCAAAAAAGTAAAGATGAAGAAAAGCAAAAACGAAAATCAAGTCTACCGTGGATTATGGCAATCGCTGCTTTAGGATACCTTGTTACAGCTAAAAAATTAAAACCATGAAAAAGACCATCATTCTTCTCTTTGCTTTGAATAGTCAACTATTAATGGCTCAAACAGGATTGATTGCACACAAAAACCACAGCGGTTCCAGTGCTGAATATGATCCAAGTATGTTGTCCAATTTTGGTGAAACACCTGATATGCATCTACAGCATATCAATCCCAAATACCTAATAGCGAAGGAAGATTTTAAACGATTGAATGACACGACTATTGTATATACTAGATTAAATCTTGAAGATTCAATAATGGAATTGGACACCTTGAAACATCAGAAAAACGTTCCTGATTCCGTTTTAAAGACATCATACAGTATTTTGAAAGAAGATTTAAATACTCCGATTCCAGTAGTCAAACAAGCAAAAAAGAAAAAAACTAGAAAAGCAAGTGTCTTCTGGATCAGTATCTTTGCTAGTGTTGGATTTATTATCAGCAAAGCTTTTTTAGACAAAACCAATCGTACTAAAACCGCTTAATGCGCAAACAATTCCTACATAGTGTCATTGCCTTTTTTTGTTGGTGGATCCTTTTACTTCCATTTGACTATGCGCTTTTCGATCCATTCATAAAAGGATTACAAGCCCCATTTTATTGGTTGTTAAAATCTATAGACGACAGTTTGGTTTTTGAATCGGACACCTATGGAATGTTTACCTTATTCGCTTTTGCTTTACTACTTGGAATCATCAGTGAAAAACTGGTTGGTTTCATTCTTCGAAAATGGAATTTAGAAGGTAAACGCGTTTTACAACTTGTTTTAAGCGGAATTCTGTTCTTTTTCCTAATGAAATACGGCTGGGATAAACTGGTAAAAATGCAATTTTACCTGCCAGAACCCAATACCGTTTATACACCTCTGGGACAACTTTCAAAAGACATTGCTTTTTGGTCGGTCACAGGCAGCTCCTACTCTTACAACTTGTTTTTAGGAATCAGTGAGCTTTTGGTTGCATTGTTACTGTTATTCAATCGTACTCGCTTTTTTGGAAGCATCCTTTCTATTGTGACTTTCACCCAAATCGTTTGGATCAATTATTCTTTCGATATCTCTGTAAAAGTTTTAGCCTTCACTTTATTACTAGCAAGTCTACTATTAAGTCTGAGCTATCTTGAAAAATGGAAACTGATTTTTGGTTTTCCAACAACAATTCCAATTGAAAGTTCCAAACAAGCTATTCCACGTTTTGTAAAATGGATCTTCGTTTTATTGATACTCATCGAATCTTGCTACCCTACTCTCAAATCAGGTAATTTCAATGACGACACAGCGAAAAGACCATTGCACCATGGAGCTTTTGAAATCATTGGAAATCCGACTTTCAAAAAAGTATTCATTCACCGAAGAGGTTACATTATTTTACAAAGCAATAACGATCAATTCATTG
>JADLGD010000050.1 GCA_020849495.1 Fluviicola sp. | reverse complement strand
TCGCATTTTTATTAATTAACATTTTTCTTATTTAAGTTTTTATCGTTTTTTCTTAAATAATTTTATTTTTGTTTAAGCAAATTGAAAAAATGGAAAAGTTCATTTCGGGTACAAGAATCAATCAAGGATACTACAAAAGTTTTCAACCCAACTTCATCAATCGAGATTGGGAGATAACGAATATGGACATCATCAGCCTCCTAAGTAAAGCAGACCGCCAGTTAGGACGCTTGGACATGTATTCAGAATACGTGAACATAGACCTGTTCATTCGCATGCACATTGCTAAAGAAGCAACGCAGTCGTCCAAAATAGAAGGCACTCAAACAAACATGGAAGATGCTTTCCTAAACAAAGACGAAATTGCTATTGAAAAAAGAGATGACTGGGAAGAGGTACAAAACTATATCCAAGCAATGAATGAAGCAGTAAAAATGCTTCATACCTTACCTTTTTCTTCTCGCTTAATTAAGCAAACACACAAAATATTGCTACAAGGTGTACGTGGTACCCACAAACTGCCAGGTGAATTCAGAATTTCCCAGAACTGGATTGGAGGTGCAACCATTAATGATGCAGTATTTATACCTCCAGTTCACACTTCCATTGCAGAACTCATGTCTGACCTTGAGCTTTTCGCAAACAACGAGTTAAATCAATTACCAGATTTGCTAAAGATTGCCATCATTCATTATCAATTCGAAACAATTCACCCTTTTTTAGATGGAAATGGTCGTGTTGGGAGGTTACTAATCACCCTTTATTTGGTAAATAAGGGAATTCTCAAACAGCCAATTCTATACTTGTCTGATTTTTTTGAGAAAAATAGAATGTTCTACTACGACAATTTGATGCGAGCAAGAACCCATAATGATTTGAATCAATGGTTAAAATTCTTTCTAACAGGAGTAATTGAAACAGCTAAAAAAGGAGTAACAACCTTTGATGCAATTCTACAGTTGCAAAAATCACTTGACATAAAAATCAAAGGTCTTGGAAATAGAAGTGCAGATGCAAAAAAAGTGGTTGATTACCTTTACACACAACCTGTAATCGGAGTGAATCGTGTAGAAGAAATCATTCAAAAGTCGAATGTTACCGCCTATAAATTACTTGATAGCCTGGAAGAATTGGAGATTCTCAAAGAGATTTCAGGTGCGCAACGAAACAAACTATATGTATTCAATGAATACCTCAACCTATTCAAAATAGATTAAATGAACAATATAGGCAAACCAGAACGCACAACGCAAAACCGCATCATTCAGCTCTTCCAAGAAGAACTGAATTATTCCTATTTAGGAGATTGGCAAGAGGAAGTGCGAACTCAGCCCATAGAAGAAACGCTTGTATTGCAATACTTGCTGCAGCAAGGTAATTCTGCTGAAATTGCAAAGAAAGCAGTAGATGAATTGGTGAAAGTAGCTGGTTCTATACCGAACAGTTTGTATGAAACAAACAAGGAAGTCTATAAACTATTGCGTTACGGAGTTACAGTAAGAGAAGAACTTGGAAAGCCGAAAGAAACGGTTTGGTTCATTGACTGGAAGAATCCTTTAAACAATCACTTTGCTGTTGCAGAAGAGGTGACATTTAAAGGAGGTCAACACAATAAGCGACCAGATATTGTCATATATGTAAATGGTATCGCCTTGGGAGTCCTCGAATTGAAGCGTACGAAAGTTAGTGTTTCAGAAGGTGTTCGAC
Organism: Fluviicola sp.; assembly: GCA_020849495.1. GTDB lineage: Bacteria > Bacteroidota > Bacteroidia > Flavobacteriales_D > Crocinitomicaceae > Fluviicola. The sequence continues at coordinate 22,175 of JADLGD010000050.1, read as the reverse complement.
AGAACCTGGACAATCAAAAGCCAGAATTCATTCAGAAATTCTTTACAACCATGCAATTTGTTCTAGCGGGAAGTGATGCACAAGGTTTACGTTACGGAACAATAGAAACAACCGAAAAATACTATCTGCAATGGAAGGAAGATGCTGACAAACACTTTGACTACACACTAGACAAGCATCTTTATCTTCTTTGTGCTAAAGAGCGTTTTTTGGAATTGATACATGATTTCATTGTCTTTGATAAAGGGGTAAAGAAGTTGTGTCGTCCTAATCAATATTTTGGAATCCGAGCTGCACAATCAAATGTTCGTACTAAGAAAGGTGGAATTATATGGCACACGCAAGGTTCGGGTAAAAGTTTAACAATGGTTTGGCTGACAAAATGGATTCGGGAAAATGTCAACGACAGCCGTATTTTGATAATCACAGACCGTGAAGAACTAGATGACCAAATTGAAAAGCTCTTTACTGGAGTTGATGAGAAGATTTATAGAACCAAAAGCGGTAAAGACTTGCTGAAAACACTCAACAGCAAAATTGAAATGTTGATTGGAAGCTTGGTTCACAAATTCGGCAGACAATCTGAGGAAGGCGATTTTGATTCTTTCATTGAAGAGTTGAAACAGAACATGGGCACAGACTTCAAAGCAAAAGGAAATATTTTTGTGTTTGTAGATGAGTGCCACCGAACACAATCAGGTAAGTTGCATGATGCAATGAAGATGATACTTCCAGATGCCTTGTTTATTGGATTTACAGGAACTCCACTCCTAAAGCGAGACAAGCAAAAAAGTATTGAAATATTTGGGCCATACATTGGTAATCCTTACAGATTTGATGAGGCAGTTGAAGATGGAGTTGTATTGGATTTGTTGTACGAAGCAAGAGATGTTGAGCAGTTTGTGACAGACCAGCAAAGTATTGATGAATGGTTCGATGCGGAAACGAGAAGTCTAACGGATGTAGCGAAGATTGAATTGAAGAAGAAATGGGGAACCATGCAAAAGGTTCTTGGTTCTAAATCGAGATTGGAGAAAATCATATACGACATTGTCAAAGATTTTAAAATAAAACCTCGCTTGTTTACTGGGGAAGGAAATGCATTATTAGTAACTGAAAGTGTTTACAATGCTTGTAAGTATTTTGAACTCTTCCAAAATGCAGGATTCAAGGAATGTGCAATTATAACGTCTTATCAACCGCACCATGGCGACATTAAAGGCGAAGAAACAGGTGAAGGTTCGCCTACTGATAAGTTATTGAAGTATGATGTCTATAACCGTATGTTGAAAGGTAAATCAACAGAAGACTTTGAAGCAGAAGCTAAAGCTCAATTTATCAAAGAGCCTGCTAGGATGAAACTTTTAATTGTCGTTGATAAGCTTTTAACTGGATTTGACGCACCTTCAGCATCTTACCTATATATAGACAAGAAAATGCAAGACCATGGATTATTTCAGGCAATTTGTCGTGTCAACCGAGTTGATGATGATAGCAAGGACTACGGTTATATTGTAGACTACAAAGATTTATTTAAGAGCCTAGAGCGTTCCATTAATGATTACACATCTCAGGCTTTTGATGAATATGATGCTGAAGATGTAAAAGGTTTATTGACGAATCGCTTTGCTGCGAGTAAAGAACGTTTGGAAACAGCGTTGGAAACTGTTCGAGCAATGTGTGAGCCAGTTCACCCGAAAGATGAGCCTTCATTTATCCGATTCTTTTGCGGAAATACTGAAAAAGCAGACGATATAAAAGCAACAGAAGAAAAGCGTGTTGCTTTGTACAAAGCGGTTGTATCATTGATTCGTGCCTATTCTGACATTGCAAATGAAATGCATAAATTGGAATATACAGAATCAGAATCGCAGAAAATAAAAGAAGAAGTTCAGTATTATTCTGATTTACGTGATACTATAAAACTAGCAAGTGGAGACCGTTTAGATTTTAAGTCATTTGAACCTGGAATGCGTCTGTTAATGGATATGTATTTGGATGCGAAAAGCAGTAAAAAGATTTCAGATTTTGAGAACAAGACCTTGGTTGACTTGATTGTGAATGTGAGTGAACCTCAAGCTAAATACGGTACCCAGAAAAAGCAAGAAGCGGTTGCTGAAACGATAGAAAACAATGTACGGAAAGTGATTATTGAAGAGTCACAGACCAATCCAAAGTACTACGAAAAAATGTCGAAACTGTTGGATGAAATCATTCAAATGCGCAAACTAGAAACAATAGACTATAAAGAGTATTTAGAGAAAATCAAACAACTTGCTGCAGATGTTTCAACACCTTCTGGTACAATGACCTATCCATCTTCGCTAGATTCAAGAGCTAAACAAGCTTTGTTTGATAACCTTGAAAATAATGAGATTTTGGCTTTGGCACTTGATAACGTTATTCAATCAAACAAATTGGATGGTTGGAGAGATGGCGGGATAAAAGAAAAGAAGCTTCGAATTGCGATTTATAATGTAATCAAAGACGATGCACTTACCGCTCAATTAATGGAAATTATAAAAGCTCAAAGTGAATACTAGTTCAGAAATACTAAACATATCGACCTTTGAAATTGATGTTATACGTAAAGACATCAAGAATATGCATTTGGCGGTATATCCTCCGACTGGAAGGATTCGTTTATCTGCTCCTGCACGTACTGATTCTGAAGTTGTCCGACTGTTTGCTATTTCAAAATTGGGTTGGATTAAGAAACACATTAAGAATTTTAAAGAACAACCGAGAGAAACAAAACGCTCTTTCTCGAAAGGGGAAAGCCATTATTATTTAGGGAAAAGATATTTACTGGATGTAATCGAGCATGAAAAGAGAAACAGTGTTAAGTTGGCCTCCAGTAAGATTATACTTTACATTCAAAAAGATTGTACAGAAGAGCAAAGAGCACATATCATGAAGGAGTGGTATCGAAAAGAATTAAAGGAACTAGTTCCTGAGTTGATTCTAAAATGGGAAAAGATAATTGGAGTTACTTCCAACGATTGGGGCATTAAACACATGCGAACTAAATGGGGAGCTTGTAACATTGATGAAAAACGAATTTGGCTTAATTTGGAACTTGCCAAAAAGCCACTAATTTGTATTGAGTACATTGTGGTTCATGAACTCGTTCATCTTTTGGAGCGCAACCACAATGAGAAATTTGTAAAACACATGGACCAATTTATGCCTAAATGGAGACTACATAGAGATTTATTGAATAGTCTTCCCGTTGCGCATAATGATTGGGGGTATTAGAATATTATGGAACAAGAATTACAAGATAAATATTTCAATTCTCAGGGTCAGGCTCGTTATACGCAAATTTCCATTGAACAATTTTTACAGTTGGTTAAAAATCCAAGCGAACGTACTAATGGAATGGCGACTAAAATGGTTGAAAGAAGCTCTGAAAATTCCTGGGTTATTAGAAATTATCGTTTGGATGACCAATATATCGTGTTCGATTCAAGTTGTAATTCAACTTGGAAAATAACATTTGAAAATTGTTACTTCGAAAAAACAGTAAATTTTGATGATGTTGTATTTTCAAAAAACATCTCATTCAAGGAGTGTTTTTTTGATGAAACTGTATATTTCAGCAATTGCGAATTTCAGAACTTAGACATTCAAGAATGCCATTTCAAAAAACAAGTCTATTTCAGTTCTGGTAAGTTTAAAGAAATTAAGTTTTCACAACATGACACAAAGGAATTAACAATTGCAAGGATTTCATTTACAAAATTTCAACTTGGTTATTACATAGGGAGCACCACACTAAATAAGCTGGTAATAATAAATAATAATAAAGAAAATGGTCCGATTGAAATTTCTGGTGTTGAACAAATTAATGAGTTTAATATATTCGGCCCAATATATGGAAACCTACAGATAGAAGACATCAGGAGTAGAAAATTCAGTCTTGTCAATTTTACATGTCATTCAGATTTTAAAGTATCAGGATTAAAATCTACTAAAGATAAAGACGGAACTCATTTTAGCATTCTAAATTCAAATCTAAATAAATCAGAATTTTACAGGCTTGATTTAAAAAGTTTTAATGAAGTGAATATTGCAGATTCTAATTTATTAGGTTGTATATTCATTAATACTTTATGGCCAGAAAACATTTTTGCTTTTACAAGTCCCAAAATTGGTCTTACTGATTTTAGAAAAAATGATGATGAGGCAAACACAGATGAATTCAGAAGTCAACAAAGAGAAACATATCGTCAATTAAAAATCGTTTTGGGTAAACAAGGAGATAACGTTCAGGAGCAGCTTTTTTATTCCAAAGAAATGAATATTTACAATGATGAACTTAAATGGACACCATTATTTAAAACCTCTTTTTGGGACAAATTAATATTAAATTTTAGCCGTTCTTTCAGTGATTATGGAACTAATTTTGGCAAGGCACTTAGATGGTTTCTTTTGATAAATTTTGTTGTTACCATTTTGCTAATAAAGTTTTATAACATTGAAAATTTATATATTTCATGGGAAGATAGTTCATGGACAGCATTTTGGGAAGCAACTAAACTTTTCTTAAATCAATTAAATCCACTCCATAAGTTTGACCAAAGTTTGCCTGGACATGCTGTATTATTAGATTTGGTTGGTAGAATATTCTCATCATATCTAATCTATCATTTAATACGTACTTCTCGCAGATTTGTGCGATGATTGTACTTAAAATTCAAGCTAGGACAGAATGGAACAACTTAATTTATTTGAAGAACCTCAGGAACATGGAAAACCAGTTCATATTTTGAATGGCGAGTATATTTATATACCTGACTTCTACAATAGTGAAAAAGCGAATCGTCTTTTGAATTCTTTCATGACAGAAATCCAATGGAATCAAGAAAGTATGAATATGTATGGGAAACAAGTTCTTTTTCCAAGATTGACAGCTTGGTATGGAGATAATGACAAGCCCTATTCATTTTCAGGAATCACACTTCAACCGCATTCTTGGAGTCAAGAACTTTTAGAAATAAAAAAAGACATTGAACCGCTTTGTCAGACTAAGTTTAATAGTGTCCTTTTGAATCTTTATAGAGACGGTAATGATTCTATTTCATGGCACACGGATGCTGAAAAGGAACTTGGAAAAAATCCGATAATCGCTTCAGTGAATTTTGGAGCTGAAAGGGTTTTTCAATTAAGACATATGCACACCAATGAAAGAATTGACCTTATTCTGAAGCATGGTAGTTTACTCATTATGATGGGTGAATTACAACATTTTTGGCAGCATCAAGTTCCCAAAACAAAAAAAGTGAATTCTGCAAGAGTGAACCTAACCTTTAGAGTAATAGTATAAGTGAATAATTACAGTATTAGAATAGCATCCCTTATTGCTCCTACTTTTGATGAAATCAGAAAAGTTGCAGTTGCAGAAATAGCTCATTTTTCAGAGGTCGAGCACACGCATTATTACAATCAGCTAAAAAGAGGAACCGCACTCATTGAAACTCATGAACAACTATGTGCTTATCTCCGCTCGTTTGGAAATATGCACAAGGCAAAGTTACTTGATAGCATTAATCAACTTCCTCAAGAGCTGCTGAGACAACACTTTGAAGTTATAGATTGGGGATGCGGTCAGGCCATGGGAACAGTTAACCTATTTGATTTTCTGAATACTAAAGGAAAAGGAACAAATATCAAAAAGGTAACATTAATAGAGCCTTCTGTTGTTGCTCTTGAAAGAGCAAAGTTACATGTTCAAGCTTATATGTCTGGCGGTGAAAATGTTGTTGCCATTTCTGAGTATTTTGAAAAAATTCAGCCAAATCAAATAATTTCTAAAAGCGGGTTGCCAGTTATTCATATTTTTTCAAATATATTGGATGTTGAGCAGATAGATTTGAAACATTTAGCTAAACTTATAGATAGGAGCGTTGTTTCAGAAAATTTTTTATTATGTGTAGGTCCTTTGAATCCAAACAATCAAAGAATTGATGCATTCTTTAGTTATTTTGACGAACAATTAATTGATAGGTTATATCAATATGAATCCAGTCATTTTGGACCACAAAATTCTTGGACATACAAATCAAAAGTATATCGTTTAAATGTTAATGAACAAGGTCACCTAATTCCAATTGAATATTATCCACCAGTACAGTTTCAAGCAGCCTATGAATTAGATTGTATAAAGAATGCCAGAAAAAAAGCAGGATTAGACTTCCCCTCATTATATTCTCATTTTGAAGTCGTTGCCCCATTTGATTTAGGTGCCAGTGTATATGATGATGTTCCCCCAATCCTTGCAGTCGCTCACAATCTTGTTGTTCGTGGCTTACCAACAAAGTCATCGGTTTTTATTGAAGAGATTTTTCAAAAAGCATTTGAGAAAACAACCAAGGTTTTAAAATATGGTGAAATTCAGTACAATTCAATAAACGAGTATGAAATCGAGAATCTCTATAAGTATTATAATGGCTTAATCGACTATAATACTGAAATTACCTCTGTGTTTAAACAGGAAATTCAGGAACTCCTTGTTCCTATTGCAGTATCAAGGTTTCAAAAAGTTTTATTAGAGGCTATAATAACAGGTCATTTAGACATCAAACAATCCAAATGGTTAATTCTTGTTCAAGAGGAGGATGTCCCATTTGCAGCTATTGGAATAAAGGATATTCAAAACATGTTGTTCAATCTTGTGGCGTTAACGGAGGAGTATACTTCATATCGTCTTCCAGAGATTGAATTACACATTCTCACTACGAATGAATTTGTAGACTCACCGTTGCACCTTAATGAAAATGTGTATTTAGTGCTGCCTTCACATTTAAAAAACTGCATTTTCGACTTGGTTGTTACTCAATCAACGTGCAAAACAATTGATAGTGCCATAGATTCTTTTAGCGCTTTCAAAGTAAAAAATAATTGCTATTTCAATATTCGAAATTGCAGTAAAATAAGAACTGAGCGAGTTATATACACTTCTAGTTTAATTAAGTATAAAAACCTTGTTGAGAAAACATCTCAAGGTATTTTTAATGAGTTAGAAAGCCAAAAGGAGCATTTAACTTATTTTATTCAATTGCTGTTTAGAAAGCAGTCGTTTAGACCTGGACAATTACCAATCCTTGATAGAGCACTACAAAACCTACCTGTTATTGGATTATTGCCTACTGGTGGAGGTAAATCGCTAACTTATCAGATTGCGGCTTTATTACAGCCAGGAATTACAATGGTAATTGACCCGCTGAAGTCGCTCATGAAGGACCAGTACGATGGTTTGGTAAATAGTGGGATAGATTGTTGTGCCTTTATTAATTCAACATTATCCTCTGAAGAAAGAACAGTGAGGGAAAAACAATTGGAATCCTCTCAGTTATTGTTTGTTTTCCTATCGCCTGAAAGACTTTCTATTGCAAGCTTCAGGGAAAGATTGAAGAATATGCATGAGTACAATGTCTATTTTTCATACGGTGTAATTGATGAAGTACATTGTGTTTCTGAATGGGGACATGATTTCAGGTTTTCATATCTGCATTTAGGGCGAAACTTATATAATTACGTAAAATCGAAGGATGGAGTAATTTCTTTATTTGGCTTAACAGCGACAGCATCATTTGATGTTTTAGCTGATGTAGAACGTGAGTTGTCTGGAAATGGAGCATTTAATTTAGATGCTGATGTGATTGTTCGTCATGAAAACACTAACCGATTAGAACTCCAGTACAAAATAGAAAGAGTTCCAGTAGCGTTCAGTGAGGACGCTTATTATGATACTAATCATACAATGCCTTCTCATTTACCAAAGGCATTAAACATAACTAACCACTGGCCCCAATTCGATTCTAAAGGAGCTTACTTGAGAGAATACATCTCTAAAATACCAGGTTATATCAATCAGCTTCAAACAACTGAAAGTATCAAGCATATAAAGGAAGCATTCATTGAACGCCAAAATAATGATGAGGGCACAAAAGCAGATTTAGATATTGAAATGCCTGAAGGGTTTTATGCTCCTAAGGAACATTACGAGCAAGCTGGAATTGTATTTTGTCCGCACGTCAGAAATACAGGTCTTTCCGTTCAGGAAAATACTCAAAAGATAAAAGCCGAGCTCATACCAGAAGTTGGCTCATTTACTGGAGCTGATGATGATAATTCATCTATGGCTAATTTGGATGCATTTCGTGACAATAAGTTGCCCTTGATGATTGCTACTAAAGCGTTTGGAATGGGTATTGACAAACCCAATGTCCGCTTTACAGTAAATATGAACTATTCAAGTTCTTTAGAAGCATTTGTGCAAGAAGCTGGAAGGGCTGGAAGGGATAGAAAAGTGGCAATGGCAAGTATTCTGGTGTCAGATTATAAACTGGCGAAAGTAGACCGTTCAGCAGAACTCCCTTACCAAATTAGCGTCATAAAAAACAAGTGGTTCCATGCTGCTGACCTTCAAACGATATTGAGTGAATATGGTGTGAGTATTCCAGAGGAAAAAATTCTTTATGCGTCTCCTAATAATGATGTTGTAAAGCTTTATTGCCCGAAGGACAACACAATGTTTGGGTTCAATAGATGTAGCACTGAATGCAATGCTTTTGAGACCTGTAGCTTACGAAAAGTAACATCAGAAACTAAAGGTTGGAAATCTGAATTGGAGTTATTGAAAGAATTGCGAGCTCAAAACCTTTCTATTTCGAAAAAGAATTTTCAATACCTCAATGCCGATTACCAATCGGTTATGTATTTCTTTAACGAGTCTTTTAAAGGAGATTTTATTGAACGAAAATACATGAATAATCTGCTTAATAAAATTCAAGTTCGTTTAACAAAAGAAGAATATGGGGAAACTGAATCAGACGCAGGGTTTTTAAATAAATTGTATTCATCAGAAATTGGGGAACGAATTATTGTAAAAATACCATACGGAGCTGAGGATTATACAGACTTGTCCAAGGCTATTTATCGCATGTGTTGCATCGAACTAATTGAGGACTTTACTCAAGATTATTCCAAAAGTGAATTTAGAATTGTTACAGTAAGAAAAGCCGAAAATGGTTATTATGAAGGTTTGAAAAACTTTTTACTTCGATACTACACACCCGAAAGAGCAAATAATGAACTTGAAAAGGTATATGAGATTCCATTGCGAGATAATAATACACCTAATATCATAAAAGAAATCTATAGATGCTTAGCATACTTGACAGAATTTGTTTACGATAAAATATCTGAAAAACGAAAAAGAGCAATAGATGATATGCGTAACTTCTGCATTGAAGGTATGAATGATAATGAGAATTGGTTGGACCTAAATGAGAGCTTAAAGGATTTTATCTTTTTTTATTTTAACTCCAAATATGCCAAATCTGATTATGTAGCAGATAACGGGGAGCCATTTTCATTGGTTGAAGATACTGAAGGAGGTAAACGCTCTAGTGAGATTATTTTACGAAAATATATAAGGGTAATTGATGATGAAGTTGTCGGTGTAGGAACTCCACTTGACAATGTAAAACACTTATATGGTGCTGTTAGGTTGATTAGCCGTTCTTTGACTGATAGTAACCCTTCATTAGCACTATTAGAATCATTTTGCTTAATCTACTTAGGGTTTAAAAACAATGAAAGTTTACGTCTTCAATTTCAAACGAGATATACGGAAGGTATGACAGAAATGGCTTTACGTGTTGAGGACCAAAATATTTTTTGGTCCTTGTTTGAAGATTACAATGATTTATTGAGTTCTTTCATGGAAAGAGAAAAAATAAAGGAAATAATTGATGAAACAATAATGCTCATTCATGGACAATTATTAAATGATATAACAAAAAAATATTTAGAAGAATATGAGTAATACCGTAATACAACAGTCATTAATTGATATTGAACAAAACCTGAAAAAGCTTGAATCTGCTAGAGAACAAGTGAAGAATGTGACACATTCGAGCGAAAAACTTACGGTTTCGATAAGTGAATTAGCAAATTTAGTAGACATTTTATTAGGAGCTCTTCGAGATGATAAGGAGGAACTCGTCAGAACAATGAAAACCAACCTTGAGAAGGTTCAGTCTGATTTGTCATTAATAACCAAAGAATTCGAAGAAAACTCTAGTAAACTCAATGAAAAGCAATCTCTAAGTGTTGATGAGGCAATAGCAAATTTCAAAAAACTAGATTCTACAGTTGAGAACCTTCGGAAGTCATTGGAATCGTTTGATTTAGAAACAAATTTTCAGCTGGTTCTCAAGCAGTTGAATGGCTTGAATGAAGATATAATAACCTTGAAATCAAATGTTGAAAATAACACCGAAGAACTTTCAAAAAAAATGGACTCGATTTCAGCAAATCAACTGAAAACAATGAAGACATTTTTAATTGTAACACTAGCATCTATTGGGATATTAGGACTTTTAGCAATACTCTTTTAATTTTCAATGAAACAAATAACGACTAACATTCTCGATTTTTTCAATGAGATTGAAAACAAATTTCCATTGGACTTTGCTGATTCGAACATCGAATTTGAATCACAAAATGCCTATGATATTATTAAAGGAGAAGGAGTAACAGTTTTGATGGAAAGTTTTAAAAAAATGATAAATGAGAATCCTTTAAAGATTAAAAGTGGAGAGGCATTTAATGAGTTCACGGTTGCTTTATTTTACGATAGAATTCTTTTGCAAAATATCAAATCATTCTGGTTAGAATCACTAATAGGCTCTGGTCAACTATCAAAATCCGAAAAATCTATTTGGTTTCTTTTCAGTTTTGAAATTGCAGAAGGAAAAATTAAAAAAGTCTCACATTGCATTATTCCAAATCCAAACGACATAATTGAATCAACCTGAAATGTCACGCCAAGGAACCATAAGACGATACACCCTGATTATTGAGAAAATCAATCATAATCAGTTTCCTTCCTTTCAGGTAATTCAAGATTACTTGGATGAATTTGGTTTTTCCATTTCGAAACGAACCTTGGAACGGGACATCGCAGCCATTCGAAATGAGTTCGGTTTAGAAATCACATACAATCGTCACAAAGAAGGCTACTTCATTGATGAAGAGAATAGTATAAATATAGACTCTTTCCTGCGGTTCCTGGAGATTGTAAATACCGCTGAACTGTTGACAGAGAGTTTATCCGACAGTAAAGAAACACTCGATTACATCTCCTTCGACAAAGGAGGAGGATTGAAAGGAATCGAGTTTCTGAAACCACTCCTTCAAGCAATCAAAGAACATCGAAAAATAAGGTTCAAACATTTCAGTTATCAGACTGAAAAAAGTAAGACCTATTCGTTGCAACCTTACCTTTTAAAGGAATACCAAAACAGGTGGTACATTGTAGGTGTAGTAAGTGGGATGAATGAAATGCGCACTTTTGGCTTGGACAGAATCAGTGACCTTCATGTGAAGGATGAATTATTTGAACCTAACCAGAAACTCAATCCTCAGCAAAAATTCGCAGATGCAATTGGAGTGGTTTATGCACTTGGAGAAAAACAAAAAGTAATTCTATCGTTTACACCAAGTCAAGGTTACTATGTCAAAAGTCTTCCACTGCACAAGTCACAGGTTGTGCTAATCGACAATGATGAGGAGTGTCGTGTGGAGCTAAACATAGTTCCCAACTATGAGCTGGTTCAGCAAATCATCATACATCACGACCAGGTAAAAGTCTTAGAACCTGAATGGCTTGTGAATGAAATTAAAGAACACTTCCAAAATGCATTGAATCAATATTTATAGACTCCGTCATGTTTTGGCGGTCGCCTAATATCACCTTTGTTATAACTTAAAATCTTATGTTATGACAAAGCAATTTAAAACCCTTCGAAAAGAGTTCTCCGAGAAAATTCTAATGCTAGAAAATGCGAAAACTCAGTTAAAAAAAGAATTTATCGGAATTGATTCTATCATTGATGAAGTAATTGAAAACGTTCGTTCTTGGTATACGATGAATTCCTTTCAGGAAAAGCCTACTGTAATTAATCTTTGGGGCTTGACAGGAACAGGAAAAACTTCTTTAGTTAAAAGACTCTTGGAATTAATCGCTTTTGAAGATAAGGCATTTCGTTTTGATTTAGGTGAAAAAGAAGGCGGAATGTCTTTTAGAAATTCTTTATCCGATTTATGTGACAACAAAGATGATGCACCAATCGCAATTATTTTAGATGAATTCCAGCACAGTCGCACGATTAAGCAAGGTTTCATGCGGGAAGAGATTGAAAATGATAAGAACAGAATGGTCTGGGAATTAATTGATTCTGGCAAGGTCAGTTATATAGATTGGAAGGGCGGTATTTGGTCCTTCGAAGACACCATTGTTAAACTCAACAAGCTTTTGAATGCTGGTGTCGAAGTTAAAAATGGAATTGTAACAAAAGGGCTAGAATATTTCTGTGATGAAATGGATATTCCATTAGGAGATGAAAAAATCTTATTCTTTTCAGAAAGAGATTATCCTGATATAATCGAGTATGCAGGTTCTAAATTGAAGATGAATTTTAAGTCTGATGTCAAAAATGCCATGCTTAAAATGAATGGAGAAGAGACCATAAATTTTCTTTTTAAAGTATTAAACATTGCAAAACGACCTGCAGAGAAAAGCTTTACCCAGGCAATAATATTCATTTTAGGAAACATAGATGAAGCTTATACAATGAGCGGCAATTACTCGGCAGACATTTCAGCTGATGAATTTCATAAACTAAGTTTAAAAATTACGATACCCGACATCAAAGCAGCTTTACGCTCACGTTTTAGAGATGAACAAATTGCTCGACTTGGGAATATTCACATCATTTATCCAGCTCTAAGTAGAGAAGCTTATCTTGGAATTATCAATTTGGAGCTTGATAAATTAAAAGAAAAAATGCAATCAACTTTTGCTATTGAATTGGATGTCACACAATCTTTAATTGATGAAATTTACAAGGAAGGAGTTTACCCAACCCAAGGAGCTAGACCTTTGTTTACAACAATTCATCAAATAGTGAAGAGCAAAATAAGTATCCATATCAATTTGATACTTGAGCAAAAAGAACCAGTGAATCTGCTAAGACTTTCAGTTGAAGAAGGACTTTTAAAATGCGAATTTTATAATGATGTTGAATTGAAATTTACTCACTCAAACAAAATCACCTCCAACCTGGAAAACTTGCGCAAACCAAAGCAAGATGAGATGCAAGCTATAGCGGCAGTTCACGAAAGCGGTCATGCGGTGTTATCCTCAATCCTGTTAGATGTAATTCCAGAAATTGTTTTGTCAGTAACTTCCGATTCAGGGACATCTGGCTTTGTTTACGCCAAAAGTGAAAAAGACTTCTTCGTTAAAAATGAACTGATTGCCAAGGTGGCTGTGCATCTAGGTGGAATTGTAGCTGAAGAAATTGTATTTGGAGAAGGTTTTCAAACTGCTGGAGCTTCTTCAGATATTCAAGAATCAACTGCTATGGTAACGGGCCTACTCAAAAAACATGGATTCGGTACGATTCCAATGTGTTATGCTTTAGGCCATACAGAGGAAACTACAACGTATCATGATTATAGTGAATTGGAAAAAGAGGTGAAGAACATTATTTTAGAGGATAAGAAATTAGCCAAGGACACGCTTCTCTCGGAGAAAAAATTGCTTCTAGCAATGTCATATCATTTAGCTGAACACCCACGTTTAGAAAAGGCAGAAATCTCTACTATGGTCCAACAGTATGCGGTGACCAAATCAATTCAAGCTATACCTTCCAATTACTACAGAGAAAAATTGAAAATGCAGTTTAATACAGCATTGGTGCTTCAGGATGTATTGGAGAAAAATCCTATATTGTTGAATAAAAACGGTTAAATAAAAAAAGTAATGAGTTAGTGGATGTCATTAGTTCATGAATTTTGGATTTATCAATTATAATTTTAAAAAATATAAAATGGATTCGTACAAACATTTATTAGATAAATTGGGCATTGATAAACAACAATTTATAGAAATTGGATTAGATAATTTTCTACCTATTTCAGAGGATATAAAATGGCAACAATGGGAAGAAATTAAACAAAAAGCCTTTGATTCAAATGCAGAGTTATTTATTAGAAGATATGGTCAACAAGGAAAGAACACACATTTATATCAAGAATTATATTCGAAAATATTTGATTGTAGAATTACACAAGACCCTAACAATAATACATATCCAACCCGTACCTTGAACAATCACACTGATTATAGGAAAAACTCAAAATCAAAAAAAGCATCCATAACTCATATTTATAATTACCAAATTTCGCATTTATTTGGACGAACAAAAAACCCACTTTTGTTCACTGCTTTATGGAATTTAGCATATGTACCGAAGTATTTTGACCCATTTACGGGGCATGAATCAAAAGGAGATATTGCGAAAGAAATTGGTGAAGAATTTAAGATCAGGATACTAAATGAGAATAATAAATTCATCAATGATTACAATGCATTTGTTACCGAAAAAATAATTCCTGCATATAAAGATGCATTTTTGGAGGTTTGTGACAAGCACCAACTTACAGCTAATCAAATGGAAAAGTTCAAAAAGGATTCATGGGATGAAATACGTCCAATCGGGCTTGATACAATCATTGATAATTAGAAATAAAAAATGTTTCTATTTATTAGAAAAAAGTATATGAAAAATGACGAGAAATTTCCTGGATTAAATGAATATAAAACCAATTACTTGATTCAAAGAATTGGGGCAATAAAAGACACCGCTGGGATTATTGATTTGAAGAATAACTCGGATGTGATGAATAAAAAACTCCTCAAGGCTCTTCAGAAAGAGTTAAATGAAATTTTCAAATTTGCAAAGGGTTTAAAAGTCTCGAATTAATTAGAATTTCACATCTATCCAAAGTGTTCCATAGAGTGGACATTAACGCAGAAAATCGCAAAAGAGTGGACTTTTTGAGACTTATAAGATTAAGCCCAAAACCTTTGTTTTTATTGGGGTTCGCACTAATTAATGGATAGCAGAAAAAAGGACTGAAAATACTTGTGTCGGAATTGGGTTCCCTGCCTGACTGCGTCAAGCAGGCAGGGATTCCCTCCAAGTCAAATTGACTTGCAAGCATCACCACAAAAAGAAAAAGCATTACGAGAGTGATGCTTTTTTCTTTTTGTACCTCTTCACTCACACTCCACACTCACACTGAGTTGTAGCTTTTTCTTTTTGCAGAGCGAGAGCAGAGAGTGAGAGAAGAGGGGTTAATCTCGGGTCTATTTAAGTTTGTTCTTATATACTGGAAAGCTTCTGAGAAATCAGAAGCTTTTTTTTTGTTGAAAGAATTTGGAAGATGATTTATAGTGTTTACGTTTTGAGAAGTTTAAAGTCAGGGAAATAGTATGTTGGAATGGCAATAGATTTTTCTCAAAGTCAATAATAGTTAACTGAGATTTTACTTTCTGTGGTCAAACTGCAATTTGACCACCACCTACCATGGTATTAAATTGAATGCATCTGTTTGCAATTTTCTTCTTTTAACCATTTACCTAAAATCATCTTAACTACAATCCAAATTCTCCCTCCTCCGTCATTTTGGCAGTTGCTTTTTTTCGGCTTGTTATTTGACAAACTCCGCCTCGTGAAAAATCGTTTACATCCATTTGGTTCTGCTGCTGAGGCTATTGTGTATCCACTGTTGTTGCTTGCAATGATGTGGACCATGTTGTGGGCCGAACATCAAGAAGGAGCCGATTTGATCCAATGGGGCATTCGTCCGCAGCATTTCGAAACGTGGAAAGGGGTCATCTTTATGCCGCTCTTGCATTCCACAGCTGATATCGGTCACATCATCAATAATTCAGTGCCCACGTTCATGTTGCTTGCGGCACTGGTTTTTTATTACCGAGAAATTGCGCTCAAAGTATTTTTGTTTTCTTGGATCGGAACTGGTTTGTCTGTTTTATTGCTCGCGTCTGATAATGGTGGTTATCACATCGGGATGAGTGGGGTGGTGTATGCTTTGTTTGGTTTTCTGTTTATTTCTGGATTTTTCCGCAACTTCAGACCGCTCCAAGTACTTTCATTATTTGTTGTCTTTATCTACGGAAGTATGATTTGGGGTATTTTCCCTCAAAAAGAAAACATTTCTTGGGAAGGTCATTTTTCGGGTTTGATCATCGGGGTGTTTTTAGCAGTTTGGTACCGTAAGTTAGGGCCCAAGCGACCGAAATACCAATTTGAAATTGAAAAAGAATTGGGCATTGAACCGCCAGATTTTGAAGGACAATGGCTCGCTCATCAAGAAGCTTTGCAACGCATGCGAGAAGAAATGGAACAACAGCAGCAACAAGCCATGCACGTTGTATATCATTACAAACCTACTTCACCAAGGCCAGTGGAAGATACACCTCCGGGCGATAACGATCCACAACCGTAGCCGTTGCTCTCGACAATTGTTCCCACTTTTCCAAATTGATGTGCAAACAAAGCAATTCGCCTGTTCGCAAGTGAATGTGTTCATCTACTAAGTATGAAGCTAAATCGGAAAGACCTTCGTTGTGACCAATCAGTGTGATGACCGCTTCTTTTTGTTCCATTAAAACGGCAAACAATTCCATGTGATGCGCCAGGTAAAGCGATGAATCAAAATGGATGTCCCAAGTTTGAGTGAGGTGTTGGCGAATGATACTAGCTGTTTGTTGAGTACGAGCAGCACTTGAACAAAGAATCTTTCCTAATGCTAATCGTTTTTCAGCAATAGTATGACCCAGGAAGTTGGCTTGTACAATCCCTTTTTCCAATAATTCGCGATCGAAATCTTTGCCCGTAGCAGAAATTTGGTTCGTTTTCGCGTGCCGTATAAGTTGTAATCGCAACATTTTATTCAATTCTTCCAACCGTTTACAAATATACGACGTTATGGTATTCAGTAATGAAGATTAAAATTGTAATTTGAACGTTTGATAACCTCAGTGATGCAAATTAACGAACAAGTTTTAAAGGATTGTTTACACGATGATCGTAGAGCTCAAAAGCAGCTTTATGAATATTGCTATAGACAGTTTATTCGTTTGTGCATGCGTTATCATTCCAATCACGAAGATGCGCGTTTTGCTTTGAACAATGGATTCATGAAAATCATTAAAGGTTTGGAATCTGTTGAACTGAATGACTTGAATTTTTCAGCTTGGGCCAAACGCATCATTGTGAATTCACTCATTGATGAATACCGTAAAAACAAGAATCATCAACAAAATGTGATTTCGAAAGAAACCGATCGTGAATTGGAATATCATGCAGAGAATGTGGTGAATCAAGGAGAAATGATGCTGAGTTATCAGGAGATCATGGGTTTATTGAAAACCATTCCTCCGATCAGTGCTCATGTATTTACCTTGTATGTCATAGACGGTTTTAATCACAAAGAAATTGGTGAATTATTAGAAATTACGGAAGGTACGTCTAAATGGCATTTATCGACTGCACGAAAATTGTTGCGTGATCGATTGGAGTTGACTGAACAGAAATCCGATAAACTGTTTGCAATATGAAGGATTATCAAAAAATGAGCGATCAAGAGTTGGATCATATTTTTGTAGATGCTTTTCAAAGTGTTGAATCGGATGTTCCTGCATTTGATGCGGCTTATTGGAATGAATTGGAAACCTTATTGCCTCAAAAACCGAAACGAAGAATCGCAGCAATTTGGTGGTTCTCAGCAGCGCTTATGGCGCTTTTAGGTGGTGTGCTTTTCTGGTTGCAAACCACAAATGTACCAGGAACTCAATCTTCTCGAACTATAAAGTTGTCAAAACAGACTTCCAATTCTGAAAATACAACTAGTGAATTGACAAAACGTCAGCTAAAAGAAACAGCTCAAAATACGAAGAACACAACTGAAACGGTACAACAAATTGATGTACAACAACAAACGAAAACACCTTTGAATAATCGTTCTGAAAAAGAGAATTCCAACCCTAAATCCCCAACTAGCAAACGTGTTTCGGCTCCAAATTCTTTCACAAACGGTGGTGTAACTGATGTGCATGAATTGGACGAAACACCAAGCGGTTTAACTGTTTTTGAAGGGGTAGATCGCATCCAGACACATGCGGCTTCTCTTACAGCAAATCCAAGTTTGATTCCTACAGAATATTGGATGCGAAAAGGAGAGGACGACAAGGAATCAACAAAAAATTGGTATGCTCAATTATCGTTTGGAATGGGTAATTCTTACCAAACTGCGGTTTCGGATGCATCCACTTTGGTGTATGGAGTAGGATTAGGTGCTGGTTTACATAAACGTGTTGGAACCATGGAGTTGCAATTCGGTCTTCAATTCCGTTCAGAGTTTATTGATAATGTGAAATGGAGAAGAACTTTGCAATACACAGATGGATCAGGAAATACCTATAATCAACTAGAATTGAATCAAATCAACCAATTGTATTCGATTGATTTCCCGATGGGGATTGGAGGTTATTTAGGAGATAAAAATTGTTTGATGGCACAAATTACGCCAGGGATTCAATTATTTGGATCTGGAAAACAGAGCCTTTATCAAGATGATGTATTGACAAATCAACGAAAACAAACAAGCGCTGTTGCACATACTACAACAATGACAATGGAAATAGGTTTGGCTTATTATCGCAGTTTACATCAAAACTATCAAGTAGGTGCATCAATCAATGCAGATATAATTCGTCCGTTTAATTCTACTTATTACTTAGGGAATCAAACAAGTTTTCCAGTGAATGTTCAATTCTCGTTGCGTAAGTTTTTTTGATGTAGACCTCAATAGTCGTTTTTCAAGGATTTAATTTTCATACCTTTGGGTTGAAAAATTGAATAAATTTCAAGAATTGATCGGTTTAAATAGTTTCTAAGTCTTTTTGAATCCCAATTCTCGACCATAAAACGAAAAACTATGAAAAGATTGCTACTACTTTCTGGGCTATGTGCTTCAACAAGTTTTGCTCAAATTACATTGAATGAATCCAATTTCCCTATTGCAAATGAGGATTTTATTTTGAGTACAACAACTGATTTACAAATTGATTTTGCAACGACTGGTGCAAATTACACTTGGGATTTTAGTGGTTTGGTTAGCCAAGGTCAGAAAACGTATTCAACTTTACCATTGTCTCAAGCAGGTACTTTGTCTCAATTGTTTTTTGGTTCATTTGCTCCAGCTCCTTACAAAGCAGATTATTTTGCATCAACTACAGATATTCCTTTGGCACAAATCACTTCGTTTTTGCCCATTACGATAGAAGACATGACCTTGTTTACCAATAATACGAGCGCTGCAATCAATTCCATTGGTTATGAATTGTCCATTAATGGTCAAGGAATAGCTATTAAATCAGATACGATTGAAACACGTCATGCGCTTCCATTAACTTTCGGAGATAATTATGAATCACGTGGTTATACATCATTGGATATGAATCCAATTTACGATGCAAAATGGAATCAACACAGACACCGCATCAGTCAAGTAGATGGTTGGGGATCAATCACAACGCCTTTTGGAACTTTTGATGCATTGCGCATTCACCACACCATCGAAGAAATGGATTCCCTTTATATTACTGCTTTTGGTATTAGTACTTGGATTCCGCTATCTATTCCTGAAGCACATGAATACGAATGGCGTTCAACAAGCGATAAAGAAGCTATTTTACGTATTAAAACAAATGTGATTCTAGGAAACGAAACCGTAACTGGAATTGAATACCGTGATCAATTCTTGGCTTTGGATGAAAATCAAGCAATTGAAGTAACAGTTGGGCCTAATCCATCAATTGATGTGTTGCATGTTTCAACTAAAGAAACGGTAAAAGAATATTTGATCATAGATAGTAAAGGACAAATTTTAGTAAGAAATACTTCAAACAGTTCTTCTTTTGATGTCAACACAGCTGCATACAGTGCAGGTCACTATAACATTGTTGTTTTAACACAATCAGGAGTTTCTTCTGCTAAGTTCATTAAACAATAGTATCTTTGTAAAGCAAGCCGACTGTCGCTGTCTCGTTTATTCGGGAGAGAGGAAAGTCCGGGCAGTATAGAGCAACCGTGCTTCCTAACAGGAAGGATTCGTATGTCTTTGGCATACGGGTACAGAAAGTGCAACAGAAAGTAAACCGTCAGCCGCGGCTGATAAGGGTGAAAAGGTGAGGTAAGAGCTCACCGGCTCAGCAGTGATGTTTGAGTGCTAGGTAAACCTCACGGACTGAAAGATCATGTAAACCAAGTGAGTAGGGCTGCTCGTCCTCTTAACAAGTTGATAACTATCAATTTTGGAAATACTTGGAGGGTAGATCGATGGATCCCGCGAGTGATTTCGGGACTAGATAAATGACAGTCACCTTTTTTCATTCGTTGAGAAAAGGAACAGAACCCGGCTTATGGCTTGCTTTTTTTTATGCCGCTAATTGCTTTGCAATACCAATGATGTTTTCAGCGCTTTCTCTTGTTTGAGGTTTACCAAACAAAACGACGTTGTAACTTACACCATCCATTTTGAAATTCAATTGTGTGTAGGTATAGCCAATCATGGTACGGGTCTTAACCGAACGAACACTTTTTAAATTCATTACTTTAGGTGTATTACCATAAGTAAAGTTCACAACAAGTGTATCTCCTTTGATGTAAGCACGAGCTGTTTTCTTTAAAATTCGACGCGTGTATAAGATCATTCCAATAACAAATAATGAAGCGGCCAATAAGAAAACAGTCCCAACTCCCATTTTTGAATAAAGAAAGACTAAGCTACTAGTTCCAATAAGGAAAAGTGTAATGAGTGGTAGTAGTATAGCTTTGCTAGTAGTATTACTGTTCAATTCGATCCTTTCGCAAAGATTTACTTTTTTGAGTATTTCAGCGTTAGTGTTCATATTTCGTTGATTAGACGGTGAAATCCGTTTAATGGTCGAAAATTAACACTTTATTATTAAAAAAAACACTTTTGCTTAAAATATTTTAAATCAGGTAGTTCTATTTAATCTGTAAGTTCCCTATTTTCGGGCTTTGGCGGGTTTTTCTAGAACACGGTAATTGATCTCTACTTGAAGCAAAAATGGAAGAATAGTTCGATAATGCACTCATAAATCGTTCTGCTTCAGCTGGGTTTCTTCCATAACGATAAATACTTGCCGAACTAAAAATAGTAATGTAGCGTTTTCGATCTAATAGATACGTTTTACAAGCATTCATTGATCGTTGGTAACTGGAGTCTTTTTTCTCCTCTAATTTCACCAAGTAAGAAAGCGGATATACCCGTTCGTTTGCGAGTTTATTTTTATTTGAAGTGCGACTGATCTTTTCGAATCGTTTGCTTTTTTGTAATTCTTTGAGATACAACGATTCCCATTGCCCCAATTTGAATTGCGGTTTCAAGCTGTCTTTTTTATGCCAAGCTTCAAAATAAATGGTTCTGCACCAATTGGAAGAATCTTTGGGCATCGCAAGTACCAAAGGATTATGAGCTAATGGCAACCAGCAATGATGGGTATTGTTAAACTGGCGATTCAAATCTGTAAACAATTGATCATTTGTAATCGATCGGAGTAATTGTTGTTGTTGGAGTTCATCTCGCAATGCTTGATCGGACAACCATAAAACATCCACATCAATATCATAACGATGTTGGAGAATCTGCTGTTTGATGAAATCAGCATTCAATTGATGGAAGGTCAAATCGATTTTGTGTTGCTTTGCATATTGTTTCAAGAAGATGCTGTCTTGAGCAGTCAATTTGTCTGAAAAAACAATCAATTGATGATCCTTAGCAACAGGCGCTTGCTCAACTAAACAACTGCTAAGGATGCAAAGCAGCACAGAAAGTATACTGATCCATTTTTTCATACGGTAAAGATAGCTGTATTTCGTACTTTTGCACAAATTTAAGAAAGGTGGCTACAGGAAAATCTACAAACAAACAACAGCAGTTAAAGATCAATCAATTACTAAGCGATTTGAATAGTGGCAATGAAGTGAAAGTTGCTTCAGCAATCAAATCGTTTCACGTTCACGGAGATGCAAGTGTAATTGAACCACTTATTGTTGTTTGGAACCAAGGTTTAAGCGATGAAAATGAAGCGTTGATGCTTGAATTATTCGTTGGTTTGAAAGATACCAGTACGGTTGAACCTTTGATGGAAGCTTATAGAAATCCAGCTTTTGCAGGTATTAAACGCAAACTGACATCTG
>JADLGD010000049.1 GCA_020849495.1 Fluviicola sp. | reverse complement strand
CGCAATTTGATTAAAGGGGGAATCTATATTTACCCAGTTACGAATCAAAGCCCAAATGGTAAACTGAGATTGTTGTATGAGTGTAATCCTTTAGCTTTAATTGCTGAACAAGCTGGAGGAATGGCAACAAATGGTACAGAACGCATATTAGAACTTGAACCAATCAAATTGCACCAACGTTGTGGATTTTTTACAGGCTCCAAAAAAATGATGGAGAAAGCAATTGATTGTTTGGAGAAAGCCAGAAAGAATTAGTTATCTAATGTAATAAAAGAGTAGCTAATTTATTTTAGCTACTCTAGAATAAGATGGACAACGTTTAGCGATAGAGCTTCATATCAACTCTTCTACACCACTCCAAATTGGATGAAACACACTTGCATTTTTTATCATTTGTGTCAATTCCATTAGATGTTTCACCATAGAAATTTCCAACAATTCTATTTTGACTAATCCCGTTTGAATTTAGGAATTCTACAGCAGCTCTCATACGCATCTTACTCCAATATTCGTTTGCTTCAGAGGAGTTTCGAACATCTGCAAATCCAGAAACAGTTATTTTTAGTGTTGTGTCTGCCTCCATTGTCCTAACATAATATTGTAATACTGCGATATCTTGTTTGTCTAAATCCCATTTTGCTGTCTCAAAATAGATTGATTTACCAACATTATCGAATGGTTGAAGTGGTGCTGTTTTCTTGGGCGCTTTAAACAAAATGTTTTTTGTCATATAAAGTGAATCAGGTTGAAAAGTAAATGATTCTGTAGTCTTTCCGTAAATACTACCGATTGTCATTTTCCCTGTTAAATGTTCTTCTAAAACTGCAGAATAAAAACCATTTTCGTCAGTTAAAACACCCTTTAGTGTATCTTTTTCATTTACTAAAAAAGAAATTGTTGAATTTGGCAAAGGTTTTCCCTCGTCGTCTGAAACAACTCCTGCAATTGTGCGGGTAATTTTTTTAGGTATCCAATGGCTAATCATTGAAAAAGCATAAATATCATCTTTTCCTTTCCCTCCCTCTCTGTTGGATGCAAAATATCCTTTTGAAATATCAGCATTCGATACAAAACTAAAATCGTCTAAATTAGAGTTCAAAGGCGCACCTAAATTTTGAGCAAAATCAACATATTCTCCACTTAAGCTAGCAACAAAAATATCTAAACCACCAAGTCCGCCTCTACCATCTGAAGCAAAAAACAAGCTCTTGGTTGCCTCCAAAAAGAATGGATATAACTCATTACTTTCTGTATTTATATGATTTCCTAAATTAACAGGTTCAGACCATTCCCCATTTATTAGATCACTCTTCCAAATGTCAGACCCACCAATTGTTCCTGTTCTGTTTGAAGAAAAATAAAGTGTTTTACCATCATTTGTCAAGCAGGGATGACCAAATGAATATTTATTATCATTGTATTTAAAGGGAATTGGTTCTCCCCAATTTCCGTTTTGTTCTCGCTGTAGAAAATACAATTGTAGGTTTATTTTATTGCCAGATTCAACATCCCCAATATCATTTCCAGTGAAAATCATCGTTTTTAAGTCACTAGAGAAACAGGCTACACCCTCATTGTATTTTAACACAGTTTTTGAGTTAAGCAAGGTGCGTTTTTTTGAATCCAATTCATTGCTGTCCAAAACAAATAGGCGTAAGAAGTTTTGCTTCGTTGAATTATTTGTTAACTGTTATTGTCCATAAATGATACTAGTTGAAGTAAATACGATTTTATCACCATACAATGAAGGTGCAAACTCAATGTTTTCAGAGTTTAACCCAAGATTTTCAACTGACATGTTTCCTTGGTCAACCATTAAATCTGCAATTCGGCTACGATTCATGTGATCAGCCATTATGCGTTGATCGTTCCCCACCAAATCTTCGTATTTCTTCATCCATTCATTTGATGTTTCATATTTTTTATTGGTTCTTAAAATGGTGACGTATTCAAAAATATCTTCAGAATTATGTGCAACATCAGTAACAATTTGAGCTGACAAACGTTCACAGTCAGCATAACGTTCTTGTCTTAGATATGAGGTTCTGAGATTTCTTTTACCATTTAAAGTAAGTGGTTCTGCTTTTTCATAATTAGTTATAGCTTTTTCATAATCAAATAGACTGAAGTGTTTGTTTCCAGCAACTTCCTTTGAATTTTGAGACCAAGCAGGAAGGGAAATATAAAATAGGATTAAAAAAATTAGATGTTTTAGCATTATTTTAAAAATTACGTGGGGATACTATTGCGTTTTTGCCTCTATTCGTTAATTCGTATCGTAAAAGCAATTCATGTGTGCCAGAATTGTTCATGCCAGTTCGAACATTTGTCGAAAAGTCAAAGCCATAGCCAATACGGAAACGGTTGTTAACGATAATTCCTGCTAAGAAACCAATAGCGTCATTGGTGCGGTACGTCATACCTAATTCAAAATTAGCGGGAATAGTGAAGATAGCAGAGAAATCTGCTTGAGGCGCAGCTCCTGAAACCATCTTTAATTGTATACTTGGTTTAAATGAATAGTGTGAATTCAGTTTAATTACTGTACCAGTATTAATGAAAAAGTGACGTTTCATTAATGCTTGAGATGTAGTAATGTTTTGAACTTCTAAATCGTGTTGTAATAATAATGGAGAACTAACACCAACATAGAATTTGTTATTCGAATAGAAAGCACCCAGTCCAAAGTTTGGGTTAAATTGACTTCGAACACTTCCTGTCACCATATTGTCATTTGCATCTATAGCAACTAAATCATTCAAATTGATTTGTGTAAATTGTGCGGTAGATTTTAATCCAAATGAAAGCCCTGACTCACTATTAAATCGTATGCGATAAGCATAATCGATGCTAACAGATGTTGAATTAACGGGCCCAATCTTATCATTTACAAAACTTAAACCTAAGCCCATGGAGTTATTTCTTAAGGGCATGTGTGCTGTAAGCGTGTTTGTAATCGGCGCTCCTTTAAACCCAACCCATTGAGCTCTTGAAAGAGTAGTAATGGATAGGGCCTCTCTACTTCCAGCATATGCTGGATTTACAACCAAGGTGTTGAATGAATGATGTGAATAGCTTCCTAGTTGTTGACTAAATGCAGTCAATGCGTTTAAACAAAGTATGGTTAATACTAGATTTTTCATTTTTATTGTTTTCATCTCTTCTGATTTAATCTAATTTATCTTGTTAGGTAAACATATCCTTTGTAAATCTGTCCAGCATTTGCATTTACAGATTGTCCCAAGTCTATAACATAGAAGTATGTACCAACAGGAAGTTCATTTGTGCTAATCGCTCCGTTTGATTGATTTGTACCGTCCCATTCGTTTTTGTATCCTGCAGCTTCAAATACTACTTGTCCCCAACGATTGTAGACGGTAACATGGTTTTGAGGATAATCTTCAATTCCAATAATTTCAAACTGATCATTTTTCCCGTCTGCATTTGGTGAAATAACTTCAGGAATTGTTATATCAAGACTAATTGTAACACAATCAGAAGTATCGGTACAAACGGTATCGGATAAGATTACTGAATAAAATGCTGTTAATACGGGTACATAAGTTTGGTTATTGGCACCAGGAACAACCATTCCACTGGTACAATTATACCACTGATACGTTACCCCAGTTTCTTCTGCCACTAATTCTGTTCCATTTTGTTGAATACCCACAGTTAAGTTCAGAGTGTGTATGTTCAAGTTAATGGTAATTACACTATCGCAACCAATCGCGTTTGTTAAGATGGCAGTGTATACACCAGAAGTTGTATAAACAGCACCATCAGGAGCAATATACGAATCACAAGCCTCAACATCAAGTGTAGAAGTTGATGGATTTAATATCGACAAGTTAATTGTGATAACAGAGTCGCACCCTAAAAAGCTTGGAATGGTAGCAGAATAAACTCCGGTAGCTGAATATATCGCACCATCTGGAGCAAGATAAGATACACAAGTCGTTGTGTCGATGATACCCGTAATGTTACTAGTTACTGTCACTAATTGTTGAGCTGTTGCAATATTTCCATTGATATCTGTTGCCGTCCAAGTAACGGTAGTAGCTCCAAATGGAAGTGGGTTTGGCGCATCATTTGTTACAGAAACAACCGAACAGTTGTCACTAGTAATTGGTGAAGCCAGTAAAAGATCAAGTGCACTACAACCTAAGTTATTGGCATTTACAGTAGTGTCTGCCGCTGCAACAATAGTTGGTGGAGTTATGTCATTCACAATGATGCTTTGCGTTGCAGTTGACACGTTCCCATTTCCATCATCAAATGACCACGTAATGATATGAGTTCCTTGAGCTGTATATGTTAATGGATCTAAAGTTGTGCCTGTTATTGAACCGGTACAATTATCTGTTGTGGAAGGTGCTGTAGCTGTTGCAGAACATTCTCCAGTTATTGCTGATATAACTGGAATCACTGGCGGAGTGGTATCATCAACAACAACTAATTGGGTTGTTGTTGAGGTGTTCCCATTTCCATCATCAAACACCCAGGTTATGCTATATGTTCCTTGAGCTGAATAATTCAACGGATCTATAGTTGTACCAGTTATGATTCCTGAACAATTATCTGTGGCAGTTGGAGCCGTAACAGATGCTGAACATTCGCCTGTTATAGTTGCTAATGTTGGAGCAACTGGAGGAAGATTGTCGTTTACTGTTACAGTAAATGTGCATGTTGAATTATTTCCGGCAGCATCTACAGCTGTGTATGTAATGGTTGTTAAACCAACCACAAAGACATCACCCGGATTGTGAGTTGAGGTCATTGTTACTGCAGAACAATTGTCTAACACTGTTGGAGCAGTCCAACTTACCGTGTTTCCACATGAAGTAGCCGAAGCCGAAGCAATTATATTCGAAGGACAATTTGAAATGACAGGGGCTTCATTATCAACGATAGTTATTGTAAAAGTATACGTTGCTGTTAATCCCGATGCGTCTGTTAGCGTAAATGTTTGTAAGGTTGTTCCCACCGGAAACACACTACCACTTGTTAACCCTGTTCCATCTGTTTGAGTCATTGTTACTGAGCAATTGTCGGTAAATGTTGGTAAAGTATAACTTACTGTATTACCACAAACCCCGCTAGATGAAGGTAAGTTAATTGTACTTGGTGTGCTCACAAAATCGGGTGCAATAGTGTCAATTACTGTTACTATTGACGTATTAAACGAACTATTACCGTTTACGTCTACAACTGTTAATGTTACGGTGTTTGTACCAACATTTGAGCAGTTAAATGTGTTTGGTAAAACGGTTAAAGTAGCGATAGAGCAATTATCTGTTGAGCCATTGTTTACATTAGCAGCTGTAATGGATGCGTTTCCGGCAGCGTCTAAATACACAGTAAATGGTTGAGTAATCACACTTGGTGCAATATTGTCTAGTACCGTAACGGTAGTTGTACACGTGGATGTATTGCCGCTTTGATCTGTAACGGTCAATGTCACTGTATTCGCACCAATATTAGTGCAGTTAAAGGTGTTTGGTGAAACAGCTAAAGAAGCGATAGAGCAATTATCTGAAGAACCACTATTTACATTAGCAGCTGTAATGGTTGCGTTGCCTGATGCATCCAACATAACGGTGTATGTTTGACAATTTGCAACAGGAAAAATATTGTCTTGCACTGTAACGGTAGTTGTACACGTGGATGTATTGCCGCTTTGATCTATTACGGTCAATGTCACTGTATTCGCACCAATATTAGTGCAGTTAAAGGTGTTTGGTGAAACAGCTAAAGAAGTAATCATACAATTATCGGTAGAACCACCATCTACATTTGCAGCCGTAATGGATGCGTTTCCTGATGCGTCTAAGGTAACAGTATATGGTTGACATGTTGCATTGGGTGCTTCAGAATCTTGTACGGTGATAGTAAAACTACAAACAGATGTTCCATAGCCATTATTTGCTGTAGCTGTTACCGTTGTTGTTCCAACAGGAAACACACTTCCAGGAGCATGTGAATACGTAATCGTTGAAGCTGGTATACCAGTAGTTTCTGTTGCAGCAAATGTTACTGCTGCACCACAAACACCAGCATCATTTGCCACCGTGATATTTCCTGGACATACAATTGAAGGAGGTACACTTGTTACGGTTACAGTAAATGAACATGTGGTCGTTAATCCTACTGCATCTGTAACTTGATAGGTATTTGTTGTTGTGCCAATTGGGAATGTTGATCCGGATGGTAAACCAGCGATTTGTGTTAATGTTGGTGTGCCACAATTGTCAGATACCGCAGGTAAAAAATAGGAGACTACTGCTCCGGAACCACTTGTGCTTACCGTTGAAATATTGGCAGGGCATGTAATTGTTGGTGAAGTTACGTCCTGAATGATAACATTTTGGTTTGCTGTTACCGAGTTTCCAACACCATCAATAAATGTCCAGACAACCACCGTTGTTCCCTGAGTTGTAATAGGGAAAGGTGTAGCAGTTGTTCCTGTTACTGTTCCAGAACAATTATCACTAGCTGTTGGACTTGCAGGGCTTGCACTACAGTCTGCGAGAATGTCAGGTAAAGCTCCTACAACAGGTGGCTGATTATCGCTAACTGTTATTGTAAACGAACAAGATGAACTGTTTCCACTTATGTCTGTAGCGGTAAACGTATTTGTTGTAATCCCAATAGGAAAAAGTGAACCTGATGGCAGTCCTGCTGTTTGAT
>JADLGD010000048.1 GCA_020849495.1 Fluviicola sp. | reverse complement strand
AATTCATTGATGTCTTCTTTGAATTTTGACATGTGTTCTTTCAAACGTTCAGGAATCGCATCGTAATATGCTTGTGGAGGAGTAGATAAAAATTCCACACCACGTGAACGCATGTCTGCAACTGTTTTGATGATATCATCTGTAGCAACAGCAATGTGTTGTACACCTTCTCCTTCGTAAAAATCGATGTATTCTTCAATTTGCGAACGTTTTTTTCCTTCTGCTGGTTCGTTGATTGGGAATTTGATACGTCCGTTACCATTCGACATTACTTTCGACATCAAAGCTGAATATTCCGTCGTAATTTGTTTGTCATCAAACGACAAGAAATTCACAAATCCCATGATGTCTTCAAACCATTTTACAGCTTCGTTCATTCGGTTCCAACCAGTGTTACCTACCATGTGGTCGATGAACTTCAAACCTACTGGCGCTGGATTGTAAGACGATTTGTACTCAACATATCCTGGCATAAAGATTCCGTTGTAATTTTTACGCTCAACGAAAATGAAAACAGTTTCTCCGTATGCACCATAAATACCTGAACGAACTACTTCGCCATTTTCATCCGATTCAACTGTTGGTTCAAAGTAAGATTTTGCACCGCGTTTTGTAGTTTCTTCGTATGATTTACGCGCATCCTCTACCCAAAGAGCAATCACTTTCACACCATCACCGTGTTTTTTAACGTGGTCACCAATTGGAGATTCACTGTTCAAAGCAGTAGTTAAAACAATGCGAATTTTATCTTGCTTCAAAACATAAGAAGCGCGATCTCTTACTCCTGTTTCCAATCCTGCATAAGCCAAATCTTGGAAACCGAAAGCTGTTTTGTAAAAATGTGCAGCTTGTTTTGCATTTCCTACGTAAAACTCTACGTAATCTGTACCTAACAATGGAAGGAAATCTTGTGCTCCTTCAAATATTTTTTCTAAACCGTATTCAACGTTTTTTAATTCATTGCTCATATCTAAGTCTTTTTAATTATTTCTTTCGGTAGATTCAAAGTTATCTTTTTATGTCTTTGAACCTAGCTTTTAATACTATTAATTAATCTTCTAACCAGCTGTATGCGTAATCGTTCAATTGCATATCTACAGCAGCTTGGGTCAATTTTAATGGACGGAATGTATCCACCATTACTGCCAATTCTTTGGTTTCTTTTTGGCCGATACTACGTTCGTAAGCACCTGGATGAGGTCCGTGTGGAATTCCACCTGGATGCAAGGACAAGTATCCTTTTTCAACATGATTTCTACTCATGAAATCACCGTCTACATAATACAACACTTCATCAGAATCGATGTTGGAGTGATTGTAAGGTGCAGGAATTGAAAGTGGATGATAATCATACAAACGAGGCACAAATGAACACACGACGAAGTTGTTTCCTTCAAATGTTTGATGAATTGGAGGAGGTAAATGTACACGTCCTGTAATCGGCTCAAAGTTGTGAATCGAAAACGCATACGGGAAATTGAATCCATCCCAACCTACTACATCAAATGGATGACGCGCATAAGTAATCTCATGCAGCATGTTTTCTTTTTTGATTTTAATCAAGAAATCACCCTTTTCATCATGTGTTTCTAGTTCTGTTGGCAATTTGAAATCACGCTCACAAAATGGAGAGTGCTCCAATAATTGACCAAAACGACTACGGTAAGTTCTTGGAGTCAAAATCGGTGAAAATGATTCAACGATGAACAAACGATTATCTTCCGTATCAAAATCAATTTGATAAATCATTCCTCTAGGAATCACCAAGTAATCACCGTATTCAAAATCAATGTTACCCAACATCGTACGCAACTTTCCAGATCCTTTGTGAATGAAAATTAGTTCATCCGAATCGGCATTTTTATAGAAATAGTTGCGCAGTGATTTTTTTGGAGCAGCAACAGCCATGTTTAAATCATTGTTAAACATGACAATCGTACGCGCATCTAAAAAGTCATCTGTTGGTTTTGCTTCAAAACCTTTAAGCATGCGAGAGGCAATGTTTTTTTCAACCGCAGCTTTTGGTGCGATATCGACAGGATCTTTCATTGATTTCACCATTGTAGGTCTATTGACATGGTACATCAACGAAGAGAAGCTTGCAAAGCCTTCTGTTCCAAATAATTGCTCATAATACAATCCGCCATCCGGCTTTCTAAATTGGATGTGACGTTTTGCAGGGAAATTCCCTAGTTTATGATAAAATGGCATAAAATATAGTTTTATAAATGGGGTATACGAACTCACTATAATGATCAAGGATGCATCATTCCGGTTTCCTTTTTTGTAACCAAAGGATCAAAATCAATAAATCAGACCAACTAGTTTTCATGAGAAAAGCAAAATTATGGAAAACGACCTGTTAAAAAAAATGATTTTCGTTAGGTTTTTAAACGATTTGTGAGACGGTTTGGAGTCAAACAAAAAATGCTATTTTTGTCGACATACAAAGTGCGTTTATGAAGAAAATCCTTGTTCTAGGGTCATGTGGTCAAATCGGTACAGAATTGGTTTTGACCTTGCGTGAAAAGTTTGGAAATCAGCAGGTTGTGGCAGCTGATTTGCGAGATGTTTGTCCGGATAATTTGGCAAATGGACCGTATATTAAATTAGACGCTTTGGATCGTGAATCCGTTCGCACTTATATAATAGGTGAGCAAATAACTGAAGTTTATTTATTAGCTGCTTTATTATCTGCAACAGCTGAAAAAAATCCAGATTTTGCTTGGAGATTAAACATGGAAGGTTTGTTTACCATTTTGGATTTAGCAAAAGAAGGGCATATTCAAAAAATCTTTTGGCCATCATCTATAGCAGTTTTTGGTCCAACAACGCCAAGAGTCAATACACCTCAATATACTGTTATGGAGCCGAGTACCGTTTATGGTATTTCGAAACAAGCTGGAGAACGTTGGTGTGAGTATTACTTCAACAAGTTTGGTGTAGATGTAAGAAGTATTCGTTATCCTGGATTGATTTCTTATAAAAGTTTACCAGGTGGTGGAACAACAGACTACGCTGTAGATATCTTTTATAAAGCAAAAGCAGGGGAACAATTCAACTGTTTTTTAAAAGAAGATAGTGCTTTGCCAATGATGTTCATGGATGATGCGATTCGTGCAACCATAGAATTGATGGAAGCACCAAAGGAGCAAGTGAAAATTAGATCAAGTTATAATTTATCAGCTATTAGCTTCACACCAAAACAATTAGCTGAAGCAATAAAAGTTGAAATTCCAAGTTTTGATATTGTTTACAATCCAGATTTCAGACAAGCTATTGCTGATTCATGGCCAGCATCAATTGATGACAGTGAAGCAAGAGCAAATTGGAATTGGAAAGAACGTTATGATTTGAACAAAATGGTTAAAATAATGCTAGAAAACGTTGATTTATCACTATTGAAAAACTAATTTTACATTTTTATCGAATTAAATCATCAGTTTATCTAAAAAATAAAAAAAAGTAGTTTGAGCAAAAGAAATTATTCTATCTTTAAAATGCGCTACTGAACTAATTATTTGTCAACATGTGGAAATTTAAACATTTGGGTCTCCTTTTCCTTTTTGTTTCCTTTGTAAATTTAGGATGGTCTTTTGATCTTGGTTATGATCAAGACGATAAGACAATCAATAAAAAAGACGATCAAGGAAGAAAACAAGGAAAATGGATTTACTACGGTAAAGACAGACCAGAGTCAGGCATTCCTGCTGAAGGTAAAGTTGAAGAAGGTAAATACGTTGACGACCGTAAGGAAGGTATTTGGATCAAATACCACAACGATGGTGTCACTCCTAAACTAAAAGGAGAATACGAAAACAACCGTCCTCGAGGAGCCTACACGAAATTCCATGCGAATGGAAAAGTGAAAGAAATCGGAACATTTGAGAAAAACATGTACCACGATTCGTTGGTTCGTTTCCATGAAAATGGAAAGAAAGAATACGAAGCGGATTTCAATGAACAAGGGAAAGAACAAGGGAAAGTAAAATACTTCTACCCGAATGGTCAATTGGAATACGTATATGTTGCTAACAACGGAAATCCAACTGGTACTGCATACCGCTACTGGCCAAATGGTGACGTTAAAGAAGTTACGACTTTCAATGCGGATGGTTCTGTTGGAACTTCAACACAAAAAGAGCCTGTGAATCCAATGGAAACAGTGAAA
The DNA here is from genome assembly GCA_020849495.1 of Fluviicola sp. GTDB lineage: Bacteria > Bacteroidota > Bacteroidia > Flavobacteriales_D > Crocinitomicaceae > Fluviicola. The sequence goes on along the minus strand of JADLGD010000048.1, from coordinate 25,752 downwards.
GATCCAGGTCAGTCGAATAAGACAGCTCCTGCTCTCAAAGGTACTCCAGATACACAAGGTGTGAAATGGCAACCAAACGGCTATAACAAAGTGTACAACGAAGACAAAGAAATTTGGCAAGATGGTATCTTCAAAAATGGTAAATTGTGGGATGGTAAAGTATACGTTTACGACCGCGATGGAATCCTATTAAAAGTTGAAGTATTCAAACAAGGTTTGTATCACTCTGATGGACAATTATAATTAGCTTATATAAATGATTAAAGCCTCAGTTTTACTGGGGCTTTTTTTATGCTAAATAATTAGGTTTTATACAGAAACAACTTGCTTTTTGCATCCATAAAATGGATTAGAGAAGATTTCCAATCCCAACCTTACTGATTCCTTTTACTGACTGATGTTCTACTTTTGCTGACGAAGACACTCGATGGCAGTATGAGAAATATAAAGTTTTCTGTCCAAGTTACTCCCTTTTGCTGACGGAGGCACTCGAAGTAAGCAAAGGCACATTCATCCAGTAAGTTGAGACACTCGAGACAGTATAAATAGGAATTCTAGCTCTTTGAGACAACGAGGGCAGCACCAAATGTATTATGCTCTCTGAGGTACACGATGGCAGTACCAAAATTATTTTGCTGTCAGAGGCATTCGATGACAGCTTCAACCCAAAAAAAAAGCCTGCTAAACTAGCAGGCTTTCGTTAATTATAGTTGATTCAACTATTACTGTCTTTTTTCCAATAATTTTTCTGGTGCTACCGGATTTTTTAGATCTGACGGTGTTACTTGAATTAATTCGATATCGAACATTAAATCTGAATAGGGGCCAATTACTGGTCCACGGCCAGCTTTTCCATACGCATTGAAATAAGGAATGATAAATTTCCCTTTTCCACCCTCATTCAATAAGCTCACACCTTCATCATATCCTTTAATCATTTGACCAACATTGTGTTTGAAGTTCAATGGTTGGTTGCGGTCGTAAGATGAATCAAACTTTTTACCGCTCAATAAAGTACCATTGTAATGTGTAGATACTTGATCACCAGTTCTTGCTTTTAAACCAGTTCCTTGTTTTTCAATGATGTAAATCAATCCTGATGCAGTTTGCTTCGCATTTGGATATTTTGCTTTGATTTCTTTGAATAAAACGACTTTATATTCAGCTTCAGATAAATCAGAAATTTTAGCAATGCGTTCTTCATCAATTTTGCGAAGTTTCTCTTCTTCAGCTTTCAAAGCTTGTTCTTCCTTCAATTTTTGATCCATTACTTTGGCAAATTCTGCCGTTGCATCCCAAGCTTTTTGAGCTTCACCTATACGCAAAATAGAAACTTTTTTCATCAAATCGTTTTGCTCAATTGCATTTACAACATCTTGTCCTGCAATCACATGACCAAAAACAGTGTGTTTTCCATCCAACCAAGGTGTCGCTTTGTGAGTGATAAAGAATTGACTACCATTGGTGTTTGGACCAGAATTAGCCATCGATAATATTCCAGGACCAATGTGTTTCAAAGTAGGATTGATTTCATCAGCGAATTTATGATCTGGACCGCCCATTCCATTACCCATTGGATCTCCACCCTGGATCATGAAATCAGCAATGACACGGTGAAACTTCAAACCATCATAAAAAGGTTTGTTGTAAGTATGGTTCATTGCAGTAAATCGACCTTCAGCTAATCCAACAAAGTTGGCAACAGTCATTGGTGCTTTTTGATATTCCAATTCAACAATGATATTTCCTTTTGTAGTTTCAAACAAAGCATAGATACCAGGTTTCAATCCGTTCATGATTTTTTCAAACTCAGCTTTTCTACGAGCTTCTTCAGCAATTCGAGCTTCTTCAGCTGCTTTCTTTTCATTGTAAACACGATTGAAAACTTCTGTTGCATTCCAGTTTTTATACTGATCTCCGACACGAATGATTTTGATGGATTTCATCGCGTCGTCTTGTTGAATCGCATTTACGACTTCTTGACCTTCAATCACATGACCAAAAACAGAATGTAATCCATCTAACCAAGGTGTTTCTTTATGAGTGATGAAAAATTGGCTGCTGTTGGTGTTCGGACCAGAATTAGCCATCGACAAAATTCCAGGGCCATTGTGTTTCAAAGTTGGATCAAACTCATCGTAAAATGAGTAACCAGCATCACCTTCACCAGTTCCTTTTGGATCACCACCTTGAATCATGAAATCAGCAATCACTCGGTGAAATTTCATTTTTTTGTAAAGTGGTTTTGCAATGACTTTGTCTAAAGGCTTGAATTTCCCTTCAGCTAAACCAACAAAGTTAGCAACCGTCATTGGAGCTTTTTCAACCTCTAATTGAACAACGATTTGTCCTTTAGCTGTTGTAATTGCTGCATAAATCCCTGGAGCTAAATCCTTTGGTAATTTTTGTGAAAATGCAAATGTAGAGGAGACTACCATTAAAACGAGCATTAAACTCGAAGCAATTGTTTTTATTCCTTTCATAGTTTTTTGATTTATTAAGTGCTAAAAGCGAAGCTAAAATTACACCATTTTTTAGAATCATTGATGTTCAACGAAATAAACTCAACTAGAATAGTAACTTTCCATTCACTCGATAGTAACTGATCTCACCATTTTTGATGCATTGAATAAATGAATTATTCAGTATCGATAGTTTGTTCATTGGAGGGATGACCATTGTTCCATCCGATTTAAAAAGGGTGTATTCTTTTTGTTTGGATGTGACAAATAGATGATTGCCAACTTGTTTGATTTCTCCAAAGCTAGGGTATGTTACAGGTATGCTCTTTTCATTGATGATGGTCCAACCTCTTGCATCTTTTATTGCAGCAAATCCATTTCGGAATTCGCTCGTTTCTTTGTATTTAAAACGATTGATTGGGTTGAATTGCTCATCAATAAAGTAGTAAGATTTTTCGTTTTTTGCTGAAAGACAACCTTCATTGAGGTCTCCAGCTACGTTGTGAAGGTGTTCAAGTTGTTTACCAGATTCTAAATTGACAAGTGTGTAACTACCATCTTTCATTAAAAAAGAAAACACGTCTTTTCCATGATAATGGATTTTTCTTACAGATGAAGATTGTGGTTGAACCATTTTCCAAGATCGATCAAACAACAACCATCCTTTATTATCACTTTTAATACACAACATCCCATTTGGAAAAGTTACCATTCCTTCAATGAGATCAAATTGCTGTATAATACTTCCTGTCTCTGAGACTATTTGCGGATGGTTATTGTTATATATCAAAGCTTGATTGAAATAACTGTTGGGCTTCAAACCTTTTAATTTGGAGCGTTTTTTACCAATCGTTGAGTAAAAGGTCATTTTGCCTTCGCTGTAATGTAAGAATTGATGACTGATAGAATCTATGAAAATCTCTCCGCTTTTATAACTAAACAACGATTTCCCGTCAATTGAAAAAACAATTTTTCCAGTAGCTCCCTCAGCTAAAATGAATTGGTCGATGATTTCAATTTTCCGAAAAGTTGGAGCTAAAACTTCTTCATCCATAATGTTTGCAACACCAAAATTGTTTTTGTCTTCAAAGACAAAGACGGATGGATGCGAAAAAGCTGTAATTGATCGTTTCGTTGTTACTTGTAAGGTTCCGTTGGGGTCATAAATGTCGATCTCCTTTTTTCGTTTGATGGTAAAACAACCATTGTTGAGGAGTTTGATAGTTGATTCTGATTCAGCAAGAGGGGTGTAGTGTTCATCTACAACAGTATATTGTTTTCCTGTTTTTAAAACACTTAACTTTCCTTTGCTTTGAATGAATTGCTTGTAATCAGGAAGCTCATGTAATGTTGTGTCTAAAATTCGTGTTCCAGCTGGTGTTTGTTCGGCTATAAACAAGGTGTCTTTACCGACGATTTTACGTTCAATGTGGCTGTAAATAAAAGGAAGAATCGTTGAGTCTACACTGATAACGCCCCATTTTCCGCTTTTTTTCACAATCGCATGAGCACCAACAAACGGATGAGCAAATTCAAAATGCTCTTCTGAAAGTGCTTGACCAGTAGGAAGCATGAAATTCCATTTTGCATCTTTGAAAACAGTCCTTTTTGTGATGGTGTTATTGTTGATTTCAATATAAGGACTAATCGCAGGAGCAATACTTTGATAATAGATGAAATTCAATTCGGTACTTTCTTCAGTAGATTCATCTTTGGCAATTTCAATTTTGCCATCTGTACAATATCGAATAATCGCTGCATGATCTTGCTGAATGTATTGCACTTCTTTGTGTTTACCATCTTCAAATAAAAATCCAAAACTTTTTGGTGTAGAATAACGTGCATACGCTTTTGACTTATAGTCGAATGAATCAATGTAAACAATGTTGGATGGACCTGCTTTTTTACCAGTAGAATGCGACAATGCTTGATAATAGTCATACTTTTCTGACCAAGATTCTGAGTAGTTATAGTTTTTAGTTCCAGTTTTCCATAACGAGAAAGGTCCTTCTAAATACTTCATTTCTGAAAATTTGGGCGAAAGGATGACACTATCATTGGCTCCTTTCAATCCCCATTTGTAGGACATTTGTTGCTCACCTTTTGCGTTTGTAATTACCGTACTGTCGATGTACCAACCCAAAGGCAATAAACGGATGTCATAATTGAATTTCTTGCCAGCAACACTTTTTACAGTATTTATTTTCACGACATTTTGTCCCTCAATTTGTCTGAGTACTTGGTGCTCTTTACTGATTTCCAAAGCCACATAGTTGTTTTCAGAGAAAGCTTTGATCCGGTTTTCATGTATGGTAATTCGATCGTAGAGACAAGGTAAAATCAATTGTTTACTTTTCATTGAAAAAAGTCCTGAAGTGGTTTTTAAATACAGTTTCAACCAATCATCAGTTAAATTTACATTACTGTATAATCCAGACAAAACTGGTCGACCATTTTTATACAAGACTTCCGTTAAAAAACGATCTGGTGAAGCCAATAGCAGGTTGCCATAAGGGAAAATGGTTTGGTATTTCTGGGGTAATAATAATTTGTTGGTTGATTTAGACAACAGATTTTCATACGTTTCATCATACGTTTTGTAATACAAACTATCCCACTCTTCAATACTTGTATAGGGTCCGCTTAACAATTGTTGTCGAGTGGATCTTTCAAAAAGAATTCCTTTCTGGCCATTTGTAAAATAAATGTTATCTGCATTAACAAAATTGAAGTTTCTAACTATAAAAGGAAGCTTCCATTGCCCGTTTTCATCGATGCAAAACATACCATTGGGTGTTTGGATGCTCAACAATGGATCCCAAAAGGACATGGAACATCTTCCAGTTACCATGAGTGTGTTTTCAGGCGTGTAAATAGACTGGATACTGTCATTTATTCTGACTTGGACATATTCGTAGGCTGTGAATCTAACTTGAAAATCTTCACCCGTTTTGTAAAGCGTCTTAGTTGGAATGTGCATCAAAAAATGATCACTTTTCACATCAAATTCAATCCATTTTGTTCCTAAGTGCTTGACGTTTTGGACTTGTTCATCGATTAAGACTTCCACTTTTGGAAAAGTACTGATCAATTGCCAATGCAAACTGTCTTGTACTGCATAAACGCCATAGTTATACGGAATCACATCGTTGTAAATAGCTGGAGTGAGTTCTTGTCCTTTTGCATTTACAATTCCAAATTTGTTTTCATTAGCATAAAAAGTAGTGTTTGCAACATCTAAGGTATGAATGTATTCATAACTCGTCGATGTAATTCTTTGCCCATTCGTATCCACAAGTAACCATTTTCCCTCTTTAAAAGTTGGGAGTGCGGCTACTTGTGCATTGGAAACATGTCCCAAAGTGATACATAATACGAACAGCAAACGATTCATGAGATGATTGGTTATAAGCGGTTTAAATGCATTGCTGAATCAATTCAGAAAGTTCATTTCCAGATTGAATGCGTTTATTGAGCGGTTTCATGGTATAATGGTACTCCGGTTGGCGCTTGCGATCACGAATATCATTGAACTGATTATTTCTAACGGCAAACACTTCACGCTCTTTTGTAATGCCAATTATACAAGTCGGTTCTTTCGGATCCAATACGATTTGACCTTTGTATTCCATCGGGATTACTCGATTTGATTGTGGACTAACAAAATAAAAATGTGCATATTTTTCAGCTGTTGTGTTGGGAATGTCCAATTTGACTTTTGCTGTGATGGCATCGGGGTTAGAATACATGCAATCCCAGTTGTAAGTGCCAAAACTTGGAATATCTCTGATACGAATCAGTTCTCCTTTGCTAGCTAAATCTTGGTAAGATAAATAATCAGCTAAGTCTTGGGTGAGTTGATTTTTAGCCGCTGCTTGATTACTCGGTCCGTGTTCAAAGGTAACTGGTCGGGCAGCAACAACGATTGTTTCTTTTGGATTGCTGATACTGATGGAATACTTGTCCTTGTTCAATTTGGATTGAATATTGGCTTTGCAGGCAACAGAACGAATCGCTTTCATTTGTTTTTTAGAAACAGCAGTTTCAGGAATTTCCCATCCAATAATATCATGTGGGTTCAATTCTGGAAAAGAATCTTTGTTGATTGCCACTTCCACATCCAACAGGATCATCTTTTCTTTTGGCTCTCCTTTCACAGGAAGACCAGGAATTGCAGCAGGATTGGGTGTGGCAACGGCAGTTGTTTCATACGACCATTTACCAGTTGTTTCGTCCAAAGCATAAAAATTAAACGCTTTTTGCGGATTGTTGGAAGCAAGAGCAACCGTTGCACTTTTACCTGGTGCCAATTCGATTCCCGTTTTTCCTTGGTGCGCATCGATGGTAAACATACCTCCTGAAATCAAACTACTTGAGATACCAGCAGAATCATAAGCCATCGGAATTCCAGATAACAAGATATCAGTGAGACTATGGTATTCTTGCCATTCGATGGTTACTTTTCCCTTCACAGGTTTGCCAGTTTCATCCACAAAAGCATTTGCTGGGAATGAGATTTCGCCACCATTTGGTAATTGGATGGAGGAGGGCGTACTTGCCGAAACCTCAAAAGTCCGAATCGGGATTTCTAAACCTTCAATGGGTTGAATGGCTGATTCACTAGAAGCTGTTTTCTTTGCATCTGAATTTGTTGGTTTCGGCTGCATTGAACAAGCACTTAGTAGCACAACCAATGATGTAATGATTAGAGGAGTTTTCATAAAGCGGGTTTTATCTGCTAATGTGTAAATCAAAAAAAGGTAACAACTTTTCCTTGAAATATTTATGACTTCTTTTGCCATAAACCAATCAATCCTTGTAAATTTGCGCCATGGAACAGAAAGAAGATTTACTGAAAGAAGTGATTTCCCACGCGAAGGAATACGGTTTTGTTTTTCCATCATCTGAAATTTACGATGGACTTGCGGCGACCTATGATTACGGTCAGTTGGGAGCGGAGTTGAAAAACAACATCAAACAATATTGGTGGAAAGCAATGGTACAAATGCACGATAACATTGTGGGTATCGATGCTTCCATTTTCATGCACCCAACAACTTGGAAAGCTTCCGGACACGTAGATGCCTTCAATGATCCATTGATTGATAACAAAGATTCGAAAAAACGCTACCGTGCAGATGTGTTGATCGAAGAACACATCGAGAAAATCCGTCAGAAAATCAATAAAGAAGTAGAAAAAGCTGCTAAGAAATTTGGCGATGCTTTTGATGAAGCACAATTCCGTGCTACGAATCCAAACGTTTTGCGCAACGAAACAAAAATCACTGAAATCGAAGACCGCATGCGCGTGACTTTGGAAAACAATGATTTGGAAGGGGTGAAACAATTGATCGAAGATTTGGAAATCGTTTGTCCAATCAGCGGTTCACGCAACTGGACAGAAGTGCGCCAGTTCAACTTGATGTTCTCTACCGAAATGGGTTCTGTTGCAGGTGATGCTTCAACGATTTATCTTCGTCCGGAAACGGCTCAAGGGATTTTCGTGAATTTCTTGAACGTGCAAAAAACAGGTCGCATGAAGATTCCTTTCGGGATTGCCCAAATTGGTAAAGCCTTCCGTAATGAGATTGTTGCTCGTCAGTTCATTTTCCGTATGCGCGAATTTGAACAAATGGAAATGCAGTTTTTTGTTCGTCCAGGTGAAGAAATGAAGTGGTACAACCATTGGAAAGAAACCCGTTTGAAATGGCACAAAGCCTTGGGTCTAGGTGAGAAATATTACCGCGAACACGACCATATCAAATTGGCGCACTATGCCAACGCTGCTTGTGATATCGAGTTTGATTTCCCAATGGGCTTCAAAGAATTGGAAGGAATTCACTCTCGCACTGATTTCGATTTGAAACAACACGAACAATATTCAGGAAAAAAATTGCAATACTTCGATCCAGAATTGAATCAGAACTATGTTCCTTATGTAGTGGAGACCTCGGTTGGTTTAGACCGTATGTTCTTGGCTGTGATGAGTGCAAGTTATAAAAACGAACAATTGGAAGACGGTTCAGAACGTGTTGTTTTACGTTTACCAGCACAATTGGCTCCTTACAAAGTGGCAGTAATGCCTTTGACTAAAAAAGACGGTTTGCCAGAAAAAGCAAACGAGATTTTGGATGATTTGCGTTTTGATTTCAACTGTCAATACGACGAAAAAGATTCTCCAGGAAAACGTTACCGTCGTCAAGATGCTATTGGTACGCCTTATTGCATCATGGTCGATCACCAAACTTTGGAAGACAACACTGTAACAATCCGCGACAGAGACACCATGTTGCAAGAACGTGTTGCCATAACTGATTTGCGTTCTAAAATTGATGCAAAAGTGAGTTGGAGAAACCTTTTGACGAAATAATTCAAAATGAAATAGATTACAGGAACCCGTTTGTTAGCAGACGGGTTTTTTGTTTTTCCCTCTCCGCGTTCTCTTTTTCTTTGTGGTTCAACTAAAATTTCCATCCTATTATTTTTCTTCGTTTCTCGAGTTGACTGAGGTTCTCGAGTTGACTGAGGTTCTCGAAGTCAACTTCTGATTTCAAAAAACACAATTTATCCGAAGAATCGTTTATATTCGTATTTATTCAGGTACAGCTTATGCTGTTCGCAAAGTTGTAAAAATGTAGCTCATGAGTTTGATTCAAAAGAAATCGTTAATGATGCTTGTTTGCATTGCTGGGATTGCACTTCTGTTTGGTTGTAATAAAGACAAAACTCCTACAACAGCAACACCTGAACCCACTAAATGGGAACAAATTGCAGGACATTACAAAGTGTATGATACCACTGGAGTGTATTTGTATGAAATGGATTTAATTCATAAAACTGGTTTCAACACATTTGGGTTACCTGAAGATTCTTTGGTCTTTGAGAATTTTGATGGGGAATTTAATTTTACTACTCAGCAAGTTGAATTTAGCAATATTCCAATGTATGTGAGAATAGGGGGGGGGGACACTTTGTATGATTCCATCAATAATCGATGGAAATTGAGTGATGGAATATCCGATTATTACAACAATTGGAATAATGACACAATCAAGCTCCGTTTTAATAAAACGAACATCAATTATTACATTGAAGACGTCACTCCTTACTATGCCTGTAACTGTAAACAGATTGCTGTGAAACAGCATTGAATGTCTATTCGTTCCATTTAACTCATCCAATAATTCTCTCTCCGCGTTCTCTTTTTCTTAGTGGTAAAATCAAGATAACTCAGTGCTCTCTGTTTCTCTGTGGTTCCAAAAAAAATCCCTCTGAAGTTTACTATCAGAGGGATTCACTTATTCAATTAAAAACTTAAGCATACTGCCATCAATGGTGCGTTTTTCATTGACTGGAACAGTTTTCGAAATACCGAGAACACTTCCTTTTACTTTCCCATCAAATTCCAAGTCCACTTTATTCGAAGCCACTAGGGCTAACACACGAAACAAAGCGCCGTCCGCTATTTTGATGTGAACAGGAACGGTGTACGTATTATCAGACTTACGTTTCACTTTGATTTTATCAGAAAGTGTCAATGTTGCCAAGACCATGTTATTGGCTTCCACATCCACACTCCCTTTTTTCACCTTCATACCAAATCCGTTTTCATTTTCAACGCGCACGTCAAACGTAATGTCGAATTCTTTTCCGTCCATTTTCTTGAACTTGAAATTACTGTAACCGCTCAATTCCGGTTCAATGATTTCACAACTACTCAGCAATAACGCTGCAGTCAGTATGGTAAATAGTTTCATTTTCATGGTTTACTTCATTGCTTCAGTGAAATAATGGAAAAAGTATGGAATGGTTTCAATTCCTTTGTAATAATTGAACAAACCGTAGTGTTCGTTTGGTGAATGGATCGCATCTGAATCCAAGCCAAAGCCCATCATCACTGTTTTTAAGCCCAATTCTTTTTCAAACAAAGCAATGATTGGAATACTTCCACCGCTACGAACTGGAATTGGTGTTTTACCAAAGGTTGCTTCATAGGCTTTTGCTGCACTTTTATATGCAATTGAGTCAATTGGTGTCACAACCGGTTCACCACCATGATGCGGGTTTACCACAACGCGTACGCCAGCGGGTGCAATGCTTTCAAAGTGTTTCGCGAACAATTCAGTGATCGTTTCAGGTTCTTGGTTAGGAACCAAACGCATGGAGATTTTAGCAAATGCTTTCGAAGCAATCACTGTTTTTGCACCTTCACCAGTGTATCCACCCCAAATTCCGTTCACATCCAATGTTGGACGAATCGATCCACGTTCAGGCGTTGTATATCCTGCTTCACCGTAAACCGCATCGATGTCTAATGCTTGTTTGTATTTTTCTTCGCTGTAGGGAGCTTTAGCCATTTCAGCACGTTCTTCTAAGCTTAATTCAACCACATCTGCATAGAAACCAGGAATGGTAATGTGGTTGTTTTCATCGTGCAAAGAAGCAATCATCTTTGTCAAAACATTGATAGGATTTGCCACACAACCTCCGTACAAACCTGAATGTAAATCCCTGTTTGGACCAGTCACTTCCACTTCTACATAACTCAATCCTCTCAAACCAGTTGTAATAGAAGGGGTATCATTCCCAAGCATTCCCGTATCAGAAACCAAAATGATGTCCGCTTTCAAACGGTCTTTGTTGGCTTTACAGAAAATACCTAGGTTGGATGAACCTACTTCTTCTTCGCCTTCAATCATGAATTTGACATTACAAGGCAATTGATTGGTTTTCATCATCGCTTCAAAAGCTTTCACATGCATGAACATTTGACCTTTGTCGTCACATGCACCACGTGCAAAAATGGCACCTTCTGGATGGATGGGTGTTTCTTTAATTACAGGCTCGAATGGAGGAGATGTCCACAAATCAATTGGATCAGCAGGTTGCACATCATAATGACCGTAAACCAAAACAGTTGGCAATGTTGCATCGATGATTTTTTCACCATACACAATTGGATGTCCAGCTGTTTCACAAATTTCAACCACATCAGCACCAGCTTCTTTTAAAAATGCAGCTACTTTCTCAGCACCTTTCAGCACATCGTTTTTATAAGCGCTATCAGCAGAAATTGTTGGGATTTTTAACAATTCTACTAGTTCATTGAGAAATTTCTCTCTGTTTTCAGAAATATAGTGTTGTGTTTCTTTCATTTGATCAATTATTTCCACAAAAGTGCATATTTTTGGTAATCATAAGGTAAAACAAAATTCATTTTGTGCTGCTTTATATTTTTTTAATAATTTTTTTTGGTTCCATGCAACTTAATGTTGTAACAAGGAGTCTTGAAAGGGTAAAATTGGATTATGAAAATAAAATCTTTACTTCTATTAGGAGTTTTATTAGTGTCATTTCAACAAGTATTTGGACAATTAACAGTGAGCGTTGGGACACTTACACCTCAGCAAATGGTACAAAACGTATTAGTTGGAAATGGAGTTCAAGTATTCAATATCACTTTTTCTGGAGATCCAAATCAGATAGGTACTTTTAATTCTAATGGGTCCAATATTGCATTGCCAAGTGGTATTGTAATGTCATCAGGAGATGTTGCTACTTTGGTGCCAACAGGTAATCCTTCAACAGATTACAACGGAGCAGGGGATGCTGATATTTTGGCAACTGCACAATCTGTGACTACCAACCCTCAAGCAGGATTTATTAATAGCACCAATGATGCTGCAATTTTAGAATTTGATTTTATTCCACAAGGAGATTCTGTAAAGTTTAATTTTGTTTTTGGTTCTGAAGAATATACAACTTGGATTAATACACAATACAATGATGCATTTGGATTCTATTTATCAGGACCAAATCCAGCTGGAGGAAATTACACTAGTACTAATTTAGCATTGGTTCCTAACACGACGCTGCCGATTACAATTTCTACTATTCATCCAGGTTTAAATAGTCAATATTACATTGGAACGCCAGTTGGCCATTCTTTTAATGGTATTACAACACCATTGGGAATTGCATTTGCAGTTTCATGTGGACAAGTATATCACTTTAAATTTGCAGTTGCAGATTGTGTTGATGGTATTCTTGATACAGGGGTGTTCTTAGAAGGAGCATCATTTACTTCGGATGCAGTAGATGTAACAGTTGCTACGGTTTCTGGTGATACTACCATTGTTGAGGGTTGTACAGATGCGAATTTTATTTTTACAAGACCATTGTCTCAGATTTCTGATACTTTAATTGTTAATTATACAATTGGTGGTGATGCAATTATGGGAACCGATTACAATAATTTGATTAACCCTATTACTTTCTTACCAGGTGAAGATACAGTAATCATCAATCTTTCTCCTGTACAAGATGGATTGAATGAAGGATTTGAATCAGTAACAATTACAGTTGAGTTGATCAATGCTTGTGGTGATACGATATTCTCTTCAGGAACGATATATATTGGAGATGGACCAATACTGAATATCACGGAAACTAATCCAACCGTACTCTGTGCTTCTGATTCTGTTCTGATTTCGGCAACTGCAAGTGGAGGTTATGCACCTTATACCTATCAATGGAGTTATGCAAATCAAACAGGAGATACTGCTTATGTTCCAATTTTACAGAATGGAACGGTTGATGTTTATGTAACGGCAACTGATCAATGTGGATTTACTGGAACGGACACGGTTACTGTAACTATGAATCAAACATTGGCTATTGATACGATGGCAATGGTGAACACGAATTTTTGTGCAAACACAGGTGTTGTTTGGGGATTGGCTGTTGGACAAACAGGTCAGCCTCAATTTAACTGGTCAGGACCAAGTCCATCTTCAGCATTTACAATAGATGCATCTGTTATGCAGAACTTACCTGCAGGAATGTATGTCTTTACCATTACAGATGATGTTTGTTCGGTAACGGATTCGATTCAAGTTGGAACAGATCCAGGTCCGATTGCTGATTTCACTTCTTCACTTTCTTCTGGTTGTGATCCATTGGATGTAACGTTTACAAATCTTAGTCAAAATGCTACAAGTTATAGCTGGAATTTTGGAAATGGCAATACAGCAAATGTGAATGATTTAAGTACACAGAATCAGACTTATTCTTCTGATGCAACAATTATGTTGGTTGCTTATGCTGGAGTTTGTTCGGATACAATTTACGGAGCAGTTGATATTTCAATTTGTGGATGTATGGATCCGATTGCTTTAAACTATAATCCTTTAGCAACGGTTGATGATGGATCATGTGTTTTCCCAACGCCTACAGTTTCAGCACCTAACGTATTTACTCCAAATGGAGATGGATCGAATCAGGTTTTTGAATTGACGACTACGAATGCTGTTAAAATTGATTTGATTATCAGTAATCGTTGGGGGAATAAAATGGTTGAGAAAAGTGGCTTAGGAAGCTCTATCTCTTGGGATGGTACTGTGAATGGAATGCCTGCAAGTGAAGGTGTTTATTTCTACCAATACACTGTTTATGGTGTTCAAGGAGATGAATTAAAAGGACACGGATTTGTTCAGTTGATTCGCTAACTAACGAATAGAATATTCAAAAAAAGGGGCACTTTCGTTTGAAAGCGCCCCTTTTCAGTTTTAGTTAATCATTATTGAAATGAAACCAATGAATGACCATCCATTTCCAATGGAGCTGCAATGCCCATTCGTGACAAGATCGTTGGAGCAACATCAGCTAAGATGCCGTTTTTCAATTGAAGATCTTTATTGTTTGATACCAATACAATTGGAACTGGATTCAATGAATGAGCAGTATTTGGAGTTCCATCTTCATTGAAAGCGAAATCGGCATTTCCATGATCGGCAATGACAATCAATTCATAGTTTTCCTGTTGTGCTACTTTTACAATTTCACCCAAAGCACCATCAACTGTTTCAACTGCTTTTACTATCGCTTCATACACTCCAGTATGCCCAACCATGTCTGGATTCGCAAAGTTTAAACAAAAGAAATCTGGAGTTTTTGAATGCATTGCTTCAATGATGCGCTCTTTGACTTCGGGTGCGCTCATTTCTGGTTGCAAATCATAGGTTGCCACTTTCGGAGATTTCACCAAAATGCGGGTTTCACCTTCAAATTCCTTTTCTCGGCCACCACTAAAGAAAAACGTTACGTGTGGATATTTCTCTGTTTCCGCAATTCGAATTTGCGTACGTCCCATTTTACTAATGATTTCACCCAAGGTATTCTGAAGATTCTCCTTTTCATACAACACCGTAATTTTTTTGAATTTCGCATCGTAACTCGTCATGGTGAAATATTGAATATTCAAAGGACGCATCTCTTGATCTGGAAATGCTCTTTGAGTCAATGCTTCCGTAATTTCTCTTGGACGATCAGTTCTGAAATTGAAACAAATAACGGTATCACCTTCTTCAATGTTTCCATTACCATCTGCATAAATCAGCGGCTCAATGAATTCATCGGTTACCCCTTTTGTATAACTAGCCTCAATTGCTTCAGTAAGGTTGTTAAATGGTGTTCCAATGCCTTTGACCATTGCATCGTAGGCTACTTTCACACGTTCCCAACGATTATCGCGATCCATTGCGTAATATCTTCCAACAACACTTGCTATTTTACCTGTAGTTGTAGCACAATGTTTTTCTAGATTTTGTAAAAAAGCTAAACCGCTTTTCGGATCACAATCTCTACCATCTGTAAACGCATGAATCCATACATTTTCCAATTGGTATGAGTGAGCCATGGTCAAAAAGGCATGTAAGTGTTCTTGTGAACTGTGTACTCCACCTTCTGAAACCAAACCGATGAAATGGACTTTCTTGCCAGAATGTTTTGCGTTTTCAAAAGCTGTTTTTAGTTTTTTTAATTCAAAAAAAGCTCCTTCACGGATCGATTTATTGATACGAGTGAGTTCTTGATAAACAATACGACCAGCTCCAATATTCAAATGTCCCACTTCAGAGTTTCCCATTTGTCCTTCTGGCAAACCCACTTTTTCACCACAAGCAATCAAGCGAGCATTTGGGTAGTTGGCTAGTAAGCCGTCCATTGTTGGAGTGTTGGCTGTGTGAATAGCATCGGATTTTGAACCGTCACCGATTCCCCATCCATCTAATATGATAAGACCTACTTTTTGATTACTCATAAGGCAATTGTATTTCAAATGTTGCACCAGGCTGTTCCTGATGGATAATTTTTAATTCGCCTCCAAGTGCTTTTGTGCATTGATAGGCAATGTATAGTCCCAAACCTGTTCCTTTGGTACTTCTCGTTTCTTCGTTTTCTAAGCGTGTAAATTTTTTGAAAAGCAAACGCTGTTTATCAAGTGGAATTCCTTTCCCATGATCCAACACTTTGATTGACAAATACAGTTCATTGGTGGAGATATGGATTTCAATTCCTTTTTCTGAATGGCCGTATTTGTGTGCATTTTCAATGAGGTTATTCAAAATGGTAGCAAACAACAAGCGGTCAGTGAATATTTCCACGTCTTTAAATGGACTTACTTGAATGGTTTGAGCTAGACGTTTTTGTTGAATTTCAATCAAATCTGCTAAAAAAGCAGCTAGCATGAAACGATCTTTATGTAAGTGAACAGAGCGTTGTTCCAATCTGGATGCGGTCAGAATTTGTTCCACCAAACTTTCTAAACGATTTGTTTCGTCAATTGCTTTAAGCATCAATTCTTGTTTCTTTTCTTCACTCAGCTGCGAGTGTTTTTGAAGCGTTTGCAAGTACAATTTATTGGCTGCAATGGGTGTTTTGAGTTCGTGGGTAACTGAAAGCATGAAATTATTCTGCTGCTTTGCCATGTCGATTTCTTTGCGAATTGAAGTTTTGATTTTCCACAATCCAAAAAGTAGTAGGAGTAGAAAAACAGATCCTTCACCCACAATCATCAACACCCGTTTTGAAACCAAATCAGGATGTTTATTGGATGCTTGAGTTAAATCAATCAAATGATAGCCCCACCAGATAAACTGAACGAGTACGTAGGAACCTAAAAGGTAAACAAATGCTGTTGTCGGTTTTCTTTGCATGGGCTTTTGCTTTCTTGCATTTTAAAGTTAACCAAACAAACAGCTTTTCACAATGAATTGGGAAAGAAATGATTAATAAGCACGTTCATTTTTACCTTCCACATAGTTGATGAAAGCTTTGTTCACCACTTTGTTTCCACCTGGAGTTGGATAATCCCCCGTGAAATACCAATCACCTGTGTTTCCTGGACAAGCTCTGTGTAAATCTTCTACTGTTTGATATACAATAATCACTTCAGCAGCAATGTTTTCAGGAGTCAGCATTTGAGCAATTTTCGCAGAAATTTCTTCTGGTGTAAATGGTGCGTAAATTTCTTTAACGTAATTCACGATTTGCTCTTTCGGTAACTGTTCTTGCGCTTTCGATTTTTTATAGACTTCATCAATGATGTGTCCTTTTCCAGTTTCTTTCAACAAGGAAATAGCTGCGTCAAAAGCAATGAAATCACCCATTTTTGCCATGTCAATGCCATAGCAATCAGGGAAACGAATTTGTGGTGCAGAAGAAACAATGACGATGCGTTTAGGACCTAAGCGATCTAAAATGCGTAAAATGGATTGTTTCAAAGTTGTACCACGAACGATACTGTCATCAATGACCACTAAATTGTCTTTTCCTCTAACAACAGAACCGTAAGTAATGTCATACACTTGCGCAACCATATCATCACGCGCATCATCTTGAGTAATGAATGTACGTGCTTTGGCATCTTTGATAGCAATTTTCTCGATACGAGCTCGTTGGTAAATGATGGCTTTTAATTCTTCTTCTGTTGGTTGTTTGCCCAATTTCATGATATCAGCAAACTTGCGGTCATTTAAATGATCTTCCAAACCTTTGATCATTCCATAAAACGAACTTTCAGCAGTATTTGGAATAAAGGAGAAAACAGAATTATCTAAGTCAAAGTCAATAGTTCTCAAAACATGAGGCACCACATAGCGACCTAAATTTTTGCGTTCTTCGTAAATGTCATAATCGTTTCCTCTGGAGAAGTAGATACGTTCAAACGAACATTTCTTCGCTTCTTTAGGTGCGTTGATTTCTATTTCAGCAACCTTTCCATCTTTTTTGATGATGAGTGCATGACCAGGAGTCAATTCTTGTACTTGCTCCATTTGTAGGTTGAAGGCTGTTTGAATAACAGGACGTTCTGATGCAACCACACATACTTCTTCGTCTTCATACCAAAAGGCAGGACGAATACCGTTTGGATCACGCAAAACAAACGCATCACCATGGCCAAACAAACCGCACATTGCATAACCACCATCCCATACTTCAGAAGCATTTTTCAAAATCTTCTCAATGTCTAGATCTCTTGCAATACGCGCATAAATTTCTTGATTGGAATAGCCAAGTGCATGGTATTTAGCATACAATTCCTCGTTTTCTACATCTAAGAAGTGACCAATTTTTTCAAGTACAGTAACCGTATCCGATTTTTCTTTTGGATGTTGACCGATTTCCAATAAGACATCAAACAATTCATCAACATTCGTCAAATTGAAATTTCCAGCTACCACAAGATTTCGAGTAATCCAGTTATTTTGACGTAAAAAAGGGTGGCAGCTTTCAATGGAATTTCTTCCAAATGTTCCATAGCGTAGATGTCCTAAAAATAATTCACCAGTAAAACCAGCGTGTTTCTTTAAATATTCAACATCTTTCAATTTTTCAGGAGCTTCTTCACCAATTTGGTAAAAACGCTCGTTGATATGATCAAAAATATCTTGAATAGGTTTGGGATCGATACTTCTATAACGAGAAATGTAGCGCTCACCTGGCTCCATGTCAAACTTAATGTTTGCTACTCCAGCGCCGTCTTGTCCACGGTTGTGCTGCTTTTCCATTAACAAGTGTAATTTGTTAATCCCGTAAAAAGCCGTTCCGTACTTGTCAACGTAATACTGAAGGGGTTGTTTTAAACGGATAAGTGCTATTCCGCACTCGTGTTTAATTGCATCACTCATGGTACCTTAAATCTTGGCGCAAAATTACAGATTCTAAATCGATTCAGTGAAAGAAAAAGCTGACAAACTTTCAACACAGGAGCAACTTTTTCATTTTTTTATAGTTTAATCTATAGAAGTGCCCGTTTGATAAATAAAAGCGCCTTTTTTTAATTGTCTAATTTCCTTTTCGTAATTTCGGAATATGAAGTTTATACTACTGTTAACCTGTTTATTTTCAGTTTTTTCCTTGTTCTCTCAGGAGAGCCAGGTTTGGCTGCATCCAAACAAAGGACAGTGGGATAAAGAAATCCTCTATAAGGTTGATGCGGCTCAAGGATCGCTACTTCTTGATCAAAAAGGATTCACTTATTTTTTAAACAGTGCTTCAGGACATCAACATCACGATAAAGAGGAAGTTGCAACCGAACAGGAAGCAATTAAAATTCAAGTTGTCAAAGTGCATTTTGAAGGTTCAACTTGGAATTTATCTAAAACAGAGGGTGCTCAAAGTTCACATTACAGAAACTATTATCAAGGAAAAGACCCTAGTAAATGGAAATCGAATGTGCATTCAATCGCATCTTCACGTTACCATGATTTTTATCCGGGAATTGATATGGAAGTGGCTGGAGGAGACAAAAAGTTGAAATACTCGTTTTTTGTTCAACCAGGAATTGATCCCAGTATTATCCGTTCAAAAATAAGTGGATCTGAAGCAGTTTTTTTAGAAGATGGCAATCTACATATTGTTACTGAGTTTGGCGATATCATTGAAGAAAAACCAATTGCTTGGACAATAAAAGATGGAAAAAAACAAAAAGTAAAAGTTGAATTCAAATTAAAAAACAATGAAGTTGTCTATCATTTCCCTGATGGCTATGATGAATCAGCTGAGTTAGTGATTGATCCAAATATTGTGTTTTCCACATTTACAGGTTCTACCATGGATAACTGGGGAATGTCTGCCACTCCTGATAATCAAGGGAATTTGTATGCAGGTGGAATTGTTTTCACAGGAGCAGGCACTTACCCAACTACACCAGGTGTATTCGATGCAAGTTATAATAACGGTCAACCTTACACTGTTGTTATGCCAAATGGCGCGTCGTTTAGCATGAATGGCTTTGATGTGGCAATTTCCAAATTCAATGCGACTGGAACCAGTTTGTTGTTTTCAACTTATTTAGGAGGGAATGACAACGAGTCAATCCATAGTATGGTAACGGATGATAACGATAATTTGTTTGTCTTTGGGGTTACTGGTTCAACCAATTTTCCAATGACTCCTGGTTGTTTTGATCCAACACACAATGGTGGTCCTTTCATTGGTACAAATGAGTTAGGTTTCAACGGAGCAGATATCTACATCACCCGATTTAATGCTGCTGGAAGTGCTTTAGTTGGATCCACATTTATTGGAGGAAATGATACCGATGGCATCAATGGAGGCAGTTTGTTTTACAATTACGGAGACCCATTTAGAGGTGAAATCATTGTGAAGAATGGATTTGTTTATTTAGCTAGTTCAACAAATTCAGCTAATTTCCCGACCATTAGTGCTTCTCAAGGGTCCATTTCAGGTACACAAGATGCAGTAGCCATTAAAATCAATGATTTGTTAACTACGGTTTCTTGGTCCACTTATTTCGGTGGAACTGGTTTTGAATCTGGAAATGGTATCCAATTATCTTCAGCTAATGATGTGTATTTAACTGGTGGTACAACAAGTTCAAATTTAGGATTTTCATTAGGACATGATTTGTCTTACAACGGTGGTGTTTCAGACGGATACATCGTTCGTTTGAATAATGCAACAAGTGCTCAGCTTTCGGGAACTTACATCGGAACAAGTGATTACGACCAAAACTTTTTCGTTCAATTGGATTCGGATGATGATGTGTATGTGTATGGACAAACGGAAGGTTCAATTCCAGTTTCGGCAGGATGTTATGGCGTTGCTAATTCAGGTCAATTCATTGCAAAATATTCTACCAACTTAACAAATCAATTGTGGACTACTTCTATTGGAGCAGGATCTGGCCATGCTGAGATATCACCAACGGCATTTCTTGTTTCAAATTGCAAAGACATCTATCTGACCGGTTGGGGAGGCGAAATCAATCAAGCATGGAGCCCAGGAGCTGGATTGAGTTCTACATTTGGTTTTCCTGTAACTGTAGATGCTGTTCAAGCTACAACCAATGGAAGTAATTTCTGGATAGCTGTTTTGGATGAAGATGCTGCTTCATTGAAATACGCCACTTTTATGGGAGGACTTACGACTTCTTCCAATCATGTGGATGGAGGAACAAGCCGATTTGATAAAAACGGAAACATTTACCACGCTGTTTGTGGAGCATGTGGAGGAATTGATTTTGGTTTTACAACAACTGCAGGTGTTTGGTCGCCTTCAAATCCTAGTTTTAATTGCAACCTTGCTGCTTTTAAATTTGAATTAAGTTCCATAGAAGCCATTGTGAGTACACCAGATCCATTGATTTGTTTACCTGATCCTGTTGTGTTTAATAATAACAGCGCAAACGGGAATGAGTTTTCTTGGGATTTTGGGGATGGATCGACTTCCAATTTGGTGAATCCCTCTCATGTATACAGTGGACCAGGACAATATACCGTTACTTTAGTGGTGAAAGACACCAATCAATGTTTTGCTCCAGATTCTATTGAATTCATTGTAAATATTGGCGATTTTCAAGGAGGAGTTATTGATCCAGATATATTGATTTGTCCAGGGCAAACAGCACAATTGGAAGCTTTTGGTGGAAATACCTATTTGTGGTCTCCTGCTCAATTTTTAAATAATCCAGCTATTGCAAATCCTATTGCAACGGTCACTCAAAGTACTTTGTTTACCTGTATCATCAGTGATAGTTGTGGAATAGATACGGTTCAAGTGCAAGTAAACATGGTTGGCGCAAATGTGAATGTTAGTGCCGACACCAGTATTTGTATCGGAAATTCGGTACCCTTGTTTATCGATGGAGTTGTTTCAGCTGTCTGGACACCCGCTCAATTTTTAGATGATCCAACATCTTTGACGCCCATTTCTACACCAACAAACACCATTACTTATCAGGTGACAGGAACGACTGTGGATGGATGTCAACTATTAAAAAATGTTACCATTCAAGTATTTTTTGATCCACCTGCTCCCGTTATCCCGGATACTTTGAAGTATTGTGAAGGTACATCTGGAACGCTAACGGTTAGTGGAGCAGAAACGTATAGTTGGAATCCAACGGTAAACATTACCCCTTCAACTGGTCCAACCGTCGTCATTTCTACATCTACAGAACAATATTACTATTGTCTATTCACGAATGCTTGTGCAGCTGTGTTGGATTCAGTTTACATTGATTTAGTGCAGCCAACAATCACCGCTGGATTTGATACAACTGTTTGTCCAGGACAAGTAGCTTACATGCAAGGATTTGGAGGCGTTTCTTATTCATGGAGTCCTTCCGTTTCACCAATTACACCTAATTACGATTCCGTTTCAGTCATTGCGCCAGCTACAACCACTTACATGGTGTATGGAACAGATCAATATGGTTGTGTTGATTCGGCGAGTGTAACGATTACTTTGTTTCCACAACCTTTCATTCAAACCAATCCAGATGTTTTTGGTATTGTTGGTGAAGCTATTCAATTATCTGCTACATCTTCAACAACAGGTCAATATGTGTGGTCTCCAGCTGAATACTTGAGTTGTGTTGTTTGTCCGGATCCAATTGCACAACCGGATCAAAATTTCACCTATACCGTCACTTATACAGATGAAAATGGTTGTTCAGCATCAGACATAGTTAGAATCAGTTATGATCCGTTGATTTACGTACCAAATACGTTTACACCAAACGGAAATACCATCAATGAATTGTTCTTCGCTCTTGGAGTAAATATTGGCGATTTTAATATGGAAATCTACAACCGTTGGGGAGAATTGATATACACAGGAGATCGAATGGCAAAATCTTGGGATGGAACTTATCAAGGTTTACCATGTCCAGATGGAGTGTATGTTTGGAAGATCCGTTACGGAGATTTGTATTCAGATAAAGTGTATGAAATTGTTGGTCACGTAAATTTATTACGCTAAGGTTTTTTCAATCAATTCAACTTTCATAACGCCATCACGATCGATTTCCAATAATTTTACTTCTTGCATTGAATTGACAAGTGCTTGATCAAACGGTACTTTAACCTTCACATAGTTTTCTGTAAAGCCATACATGATTCCTTCATCTTCTTCTGCTTCAAATAATACAGTACGAATGCTACCGATTTGTTGTTCATAAAACGCACGCTTTTTCTTATCGGATAGAATGTGTAATTGTTTACTTCGTTGTTTTCTGACTTCATTTGGAACAGCATCACCCAATTTAACAGCCGTTGTATTGGCTCTTTCTGAATAGGTAAACACATGTAAATAGGAAACATCGATGTCTTTTAAAAAGTGAATCGTTTCCATGAATTCTTCATCTGTTTCTCCTGGAAAACCAACGATGACATCAACACCAATACAACAGTCGGGGCGCAATGATTTGATTTTTGCTACACGTTCTGCATACAATTCACGCAAGTATTTTCTGCGCATTGCTTTCAACAAACGGTTACTTCCCGATTGTAGTGGGATGTGGAAGTGTGGAACGAAATGGTGTGATTGCGTCAATGTAAAATCAATGATTTCGTCACTTAGTAAGTTGGGTTCAATGGAAGAAATTCGAAAACGGTCAATGCCCTTTAATTGATCCAAGGCTTTTACTAATTGAAAGAAATTTTCTTCTCCTTCTTGTCCAAAATCACCAATATTGACACCTGTTAACACCACTTCTCGAATACTTGAATCGGCAATTTTTTGGGCTTCAACTAATGTTTCTGAAATGGAAGCATTTCTACTTTTCCCTCTAGCTAGAGGAATTGTACAAAACGTACAGAAGTAATCACATCCATCTTGAACCTTCAAAAAAGAACGTGTTCGATCTCCCATTGAATGAGAAGGAACGAATGAATTGGTCTGCTTGATGTGCTCAAATTTAACTGTTGCACCTGCATTCAAATCGTTTTTTTCTTCTAAATGTTCAATGATATTGAATTTTTCGTTTGCTCCTAGAACCAAAGAAACACCAGGGATTTGAGCAATTTCTGTAGGTTTTAATTGGGCATAACAACCAATAATTGCCACATAGACTTCCGGGTTGATTTTCAACGCTCTTCGAACCAATTGCTGACATTTTTTATCGGCATTTTCAGTTACTGAGCAAGTATTGATGACCAGAATATCTGGTGTTTCTTCAAAATCAACCTTAGCAAAACCCGCATTTTCAAACAAACGAGCAATCGTAGAAGTCTCCGAAAAATTGAGTTTACAACCAAGGGTATAAAAGGCTACTTTTTTGTACTGCTGCATGTTTGAAAAAATTCAGTTTGCAAAGATACTTATTTCTACTGAATGATGAATTTTCCCTTTCTCAACAGCTTTGGTTATATTTGTGAGAACAAGTAAAATCGTACATGAAACACACACATAGTTTTGAATATGAAATTCTAGATCACTGGAATGAATTGTCGAATGATGAGCAACAATTAGTAAAACAGGCGAATATTGCTGCCGATGCTGCTTATGCGCCGTATTCAAATTTCCATGTTGGTGCTAGTGTTTTGTTAAATGATGGAACCATCATTAAAGGAAACAATCAGGAAAACATTGCCTATCCAAGTGGATTGTGTGCTGAGCGTGTTGCTTTGTTTTATGTAGGAGCAAATTATCCCAATGCCATTGTAAAAACGTTGGTTGTGGTTGCGAAGGGCGATTTGGTGAAAGCTGAAGATTGTATTTCACCCTGTGGTGCTTGCAGACAGGTAATTGCTCAAAGTGAATACCGTCAGAAAGAACCGATTCGTTTGATTTTGGTAGCTCAAAACGGAAAGACGTTTATTTTCAATCAAGCAGCAGATTTATTGGTGTTCCCATTTGGAATGGAAGATTAAATGGACGATTCAAGAAAAAAAGAATGGTTGGCTTCTCGCAAGCAAATCCGCGATAGTCGAAGCGCTGACCACCTTTTTGCGGCATTGAGATCAGGAAATCGAACAGCTTTAAGTTCGGCGATTACTTTATTGGAAAGTACACTTCCCACCGATGAAATGGAGGCAACGAAATTGATTCGTCTGTGTTTACCTTATACTGGAAAGTCGATTCGTATTGGTATTACTGGTGTACCTGGAGTTGGAAAGAGTTCGTTTATTGAATCTTTTGGTCAAACCATTCTAAAAGAAAATAAAAAACTAGCTGTTTTAGCCATTGATCCCAGTAGTGAGCGAAGTGGAGGGAGTATTTTAGGCGATAAAACGAGAATGACCTTTCTATCACAAGAAGAAAATGTGTTCATTCGACCAAGTGCTGCAGGATCTACTTTGGGTGGTGTTGCTAGAAAAACGCGGGAAACAATTATTTTATGTGAAGCGGCTGGTTACGATGTGATCTTGATAGAAACTGTTGGTGTGGGTCAATCCGAAATCATGGTGCATTCCATGGTTGATTTTTTCTTGTTATTGCTATTGTCTGGTGCTGGAGATGAATTACAAGGCATCAAGCGTGGAATCATGGAAATGGCTGATGGTCTAGCTGTCACAAAAGCAGACGGTGATAATGTGAAAAGAGCCGAACTAGCTGCAAGAGAATTGAAAAATGCCATTCATTTATTTCCTCCTACGAAGAACGGTTGGATACCAGAAGTCAAAACATGTAGTTCACTTCAAGGCACCAATGTGGATCTAATTTGGGAAATGATCGATCGATTTGTGCGCCATACTCACTTGAATGGTAGTTTCCTTGATAAGCGAAAGCATCAGGATTTGTATTGGATGCAAGAAACGTTGAAAGATCTTTTATTACATGGCTTGTTTTCAAATAGTGAAGTTCAACAACAATTACCAACCATGCAAGATGAGGTGTTGAAAGGTAATGTTTCTGCATTTGAGGCAGCGGAGACGATTTACAAAATGTATTTAAAAGCAAAATAATTCACCGATGGAAAAATTGACATTTACAATTGAAGGACCTTATATTGAGTTATTGGCTTTATTAAAAGCAACAAGTATTGCTCAAACGGGTGGCCATGCTAAGTTTATAGTAGAAGATGGTGATGTTGTCAGAAATGGAGAAGTTGAACTACGTAAACGAGCGAAACTGATACCTGGTGACATCATTGAAGTTGGTGGAGAAATACAAATTAGCTTAAAATAAAAATCCCAGCCGAAGCAGGGATTGTATTAGAATAATTCTTGTAATTCTTTTTTAATGTAATAGACAGTGATTT
>JADLGD010000047.1 GCA_020849495.1 Fluviicola sp. | reverse complement strand
GTTTTGGATCAATAACAATGTTTGCTTCTAAGTTGTTGTCAATCACTTCAAGTGATTTGATGCTGTAAAAAGTGTCTTTAAGTATCATCAGAGTGTTGTGAATTTTGAATCGTTAATGGTCTCGTTCAATTTGGTATTGCTAAAAGTATAAACCACTTTTTCTGTATCGCTCTCAGCCATGGTCATTTCTTTCAAAGTCAATGCTTTTTTGTCAAAAATCAAATCCACATGTTTGATGTATTTCTTCATGCGATCATTTTTAGGTGTTAAGACCAATTTGTAGTTACTAGTGTTTTCATAATAAGCAATGGTAAAGTCTTTTTCGTTTAAGAAATCTCCAGAAATCATTTGCACCATCATGTTTTGGATTTTTTTCACCACTTGTTTGGAAGTTGCATTGGTGACTTCTTTTCCGTTTTCGCTGAGTTTAACCGTTTTCCCATTGATCAAAATCACTTGTTTGTTGGGAGAAGTATGTTCCCATCTGATTTTGTCTTTCTTTTTGTAATGCAAAGTTCCACTTCCTTTTTTAGGTGTTTTGAACATCGTGGAATAAGTACTTTCAGAAAAATCGGCAGAAAGGGTAGAAATGGATTTGTGTTTTTTCTCAATTGCAGCTTTACAAGCAGTTTTATCGGACAACTTTTTGTAGTCCTGTGCCCACAAGCCAGAGATCATTAAAACAGAAAAGAAAAAACTAAGCGTTAATTTCATGGATAAATGCATTTAAAGTTGCTTGTTTGGCAAAGATAATACCATTTTGCTGTGCTTTGTTCAAGTAATCATCCAGAATTGCCGCAGTATGCGTTCGATTATCGTGCATCAATACAATTGATCCGGGTTGTGTGATCTTCAACAATCGTTTCAATAGCCAATGAGGTTTGGTAATAAACGAATCATACGAACGAGCACTCCAACCAATGGTTTGAATGTTGAGTTTTTTCACAACTCGAGCAATGATGGGGTTGGTGTAACCAACTGGAGGACGAAATAAAGTGGTTCCTTTTCCAATGATTTTTTCCAAAGTTTGGTTGGTGTCTTCAATTTCTTTTTTCACGTTTTTGCCCGACATCAACGCAAACAAAGGTGGATGTTTTTGGGTGTGGTTGCCAATTACATGTCCTTCTGCTACCATTTGTTGGATGAGTTCTGGTTGCGCTTGTGCTTTATTTCCAATGACAAAGAAAACAGCTTTAATATCGTGTTTTTTTAGAATGTCTAGAATCTTAGGTGTAGTGATTGGATCTGGTCCATCGTCAAAAGTGAGTAAGACTTCTTTGCTTTTCATACGCAAGTGAGCCGACATGAAGTAATTGAATTGCATGAACAACACTCCAGCATACAAAATCAAGAAAAACACGCCGAAAAGGATCCAAAAAAGCAGGTCAAATGCAGAATGGTTGCGGTAAAAAACCACAAGAAATACAACGGAAAATCCGTAAACCATTACATTTATTCGGTGTTTCATGCTTTTTGAAACAAGGTCAAAGCTTGCTTGTTGCTGTCCATATTATTGATCAACAAAACCGCTCCTTGGTTTGCTGAATCTTTCAACCAATCAACGGCTAAGTGAGCAGCAAAAGCTGGAGCACTCATATTATAGCCAACAAGAGGAGCATATGACAATTTATTCTGAAAATCGTTTAGTTCAAGTGCATCGTAATGCAAAACCAAACCGATTTGTGCAGCTGTCATTTGATGTTTTGCTAAAAATGCATCCACCCATGTAGTTAAATCGCGCTGTTTAAAACTCAATTCACAGGCTACAATTCCAACAGCATCAGATTTGTTTTCACTCCCAATAACCATGAAGGTTGCACCAGAAGTTAAAGGATATTCATCCGAAACAATATCGGGTTGTAAGCGTTTTAAAAATGGAACGGTTTCATCTGCTGCCCCAACTAAAACGTGTTTTTTCCCTTCGTCTACACACAACATTCCATCTAAAAGCGCTACTTCAAATGAAAGCGTATTTTGGGTGTGGGTCATGTTGTAAGCATGATTTTTTAAATCAAGCGATATTTGTCCTGAAATGGTATTGTGTGTGGATTGAATAAAAGCGGTAGGTGAAAGGATATCGCCACTTGTGGTATTGATGGTCACCAAAAATTTCTCGGTATCAATCAAACAACCCAAGCCTGTTCCAACAGAAATCGAGTCAAAAGGTTCAGAAATTGCTTCTTGACAACTTTTTGCACAAGCGATTCCCATTCGTAAAATAGGACTCAAGCGTCTGAGTGCATTAGCTGGTATAAAAGCTTTGTAATCGGGATGCTGTATGTTTGTCTCAGCTTCTAAGGCATGTAAATTCGACCAAAAAAGTTCTTTTTGAAACACCTCTTGATGAGAAATGGATGCTATTGCTTGAAGGATATACATAACTAAATAGCACTTAAAATGATGGTTGAATTATTTCCTCCAAAACCAAATGAATTGGACAAGACATGTTGTATTCCTTCTTTGCTTTGAAATTGAGTGACTGGTGTCAAACCTGTTTCTTCAATTTTGTTACTAAAGTTTAAATTCGGATAAACAGCTTTATTTTGCAAAGCCAATATGGCGAAAACTGCTTCGATTCCTCCGGATGCAGCTAAAGTGTGACCCGTATAAGCTTTCGTTGAACTAAACGGCGGATGTTGTTCACCAAAAATCGTTTTGATCCCATGGGATTCTGACAAATCATTGTTTGGTGTTGCCGTACCGTGTGCATTGATGTATCCAATAGCTGAAGGTTCTAAACCAGCAATTTCCAACGCTCCTTTCATGGACAAACAAGCTCCAATGGCATCTGGCGATGAAGCTGTTTGATGATACGCATCGGAAGCATTGCACCAACCACTTAAAACTGCTAAGGGTTGCTTGCCTGTTTTCTGGATTGTTTCTTCCGTTTCAAGTACCAAATAGCCAGCACCTTCACCTAAATTAAGTCCTTTTCTACTTTCATCAAATGGTCTGCACCATTCTTCATCGAAAATCATCAAAGAACGAAAACCAGCAATTGTAAACGATGAAAGGGCGTCCGTTCCACCTACAATCACACGATCTAAATGACCTTTTTGCAACATACGAGCTCCCAACATAAGAGCGTTTGCCGCTGAAGAACAAGCAGTAGAAATGGTATTGATGTAATCGGAGACACCTAATTCTGCTGCAATTTGTTCACTGGTTGTGCCACTTGGATGATGACGGTACATCTCTCTATTTTCGGCTTCACCCAGTATGAATTTTTTGTATTCTACTTCTGTGGTATCCATTCCACCTACTGAAGTGCCAGAAATCAATCCTGTGCGAATGGTGTCGTTCAGTTCATGTCCTTGAAATGCTTCTTTTGCGGCAATCATTCCTAATAAAGCCGTGCGTGATGCATGTTGAGTCAATTGAAAATGATCGACCAACTCCTCATTGGAAAAAGCAATTTCTCCGACTTTGTAACGTTGTGTAAACGACTTTTCACCTTGTTTGATACCCGATTTTTCCGACTTCAAAGCAGCAAAATTTTCAGCAACATTGTTTCCAAGTGCCGAAATAACGCCGTATCCCGTTACAAAAATTTTCATTTACTGTTTGTTTTTAGAGATATAATCTGCTAAAGTATTCACCGAGTAAAAAATGTCACGTCCTTGATTAGGATCAGCAATTTTAATGTTGTAATTAGAATCTAACAACACGATGAATTCCAATGCATCGATTGAATCTAAACCCAATCCATCTTCTCCAAATAAAGGAGCATCATCTTGAATGTCTGATGGTTGTAAATCTTCTAGGTTCAATTGTTCAATGATTTGAGCCTTTAGCGTTTCTTTAAAATCACTCATTTTTGTATGTTTTATAAAGGTTATTTAAGGTATTAATATCCAGTTTTTCTTCTGAAAGAAGTACTAAAAATAAGAAACATTCATGACTTCCATCTGTCTTTGCTTCCACCCAACCGCACAAACAACAGGAATTTCCGTGATTGAATGCAAATTGGATTTGATCAATAAATAGCGCTGCATCAAATTGTTCGCTGATGTAAAAGCAATTTTCTCCATACCATTTATTGCGAATACATAATTCACCCGTAAGGATGTTTGGTAGGGTATAAACAAACAAAGACGGACTCGGATTTCCTTGAACGGCGTAGGAATCGTGAAACTTCGTATCGGTTAATTGACTCGTACTGTGATTTGCAAAAATCAATGCTAATTCATTTTCTTGATCTATTTCTGCAGGAATGAATTTTCGTAAAAGTTCACTCGATAGAAAACTCATTTTTGATAAGTCGTCCATTTTGTAAAATTTCGGATATTCAACTCCCGAATTCTGATAGATGGCTTTCAACCAATTTTCTTCACCAACAGTGGATTTGACACAAGTTTGATTGAGCCAGATACCATTAGGTTGGATATAGGAATGTGCTAGAATTCTCATAGTTGTTTTTTAAGAATTAAAGCAGCATTTCCGCCACCAAACCCGGATGCTGTTTTTAAAGCAATGTGGATGGGTGCTTCTTTCGTGCTGGTGATCAATTGGATAGCTTGAGAAGTTCCAGGTTCTGAATAACCTAAACTCTCAAACAAGGTGTTTTCTTGCATGGATACAATGGTCATAATGGTTTCAATGACACCAGCTGCGCCAAGTGTATGTCCGAAATATCCTTTCATGCTATTGACTGGAACTTGTTCCATTTCCAAACGACCAAAAGCGATGCTTTCCATTTCGTCATTGAAAACCGTACCTGTTCCATGTGCAGAAATAAAATCAATATCCTTGTGCTGAATCCCGCTTAGTTTGATGGCGCGGTTTACCGCTCTGTAAAGTCCTTCACCCGTTCTGGATGGTCCTGAAATATGATTAGCATCATTGGAAGAAGTTCCTCCAAGATATTCAACGGCATTTTTAGTTGGCTCAACAGACAAACGTACAATTCCACATGCTTCACCCAAACTAGTTCCTGTTCTTTCTTTATCAAAAGGTTTGCAAGGTCCATCGCTCAGTGCGTATAAACTTTGAAAACCAAATAAAACAAAATCGGAAACAGCATCAATTCCAATAATGAATACATCTTTGAAACGATCTGTTTTTAAGTAATCTGCAGCTGTATTGATTGCTAAAACGCCAGAAATACATGCATTGGATATGATCAAAGGTGCATGAGCGATTGCAAGTTCTTCTGAAAGAATTGTTCGAGTGGATTGAAATGCATCTGTGTCAAAAGCATCCATGTTTCCTTTTGTAGAACTAACAATGAAAAGCGTTTCATCCGATTGCAGTGTGGCAAGATCGGTTTGTTTTTTCAATGCTTCGATGGCCATTTTTAGGATAGCATCGTAGCGATTATTCGTGATTGCAGTAATTTTTGCTACTGGTAAAGTACTTTGATTGAAACCAGCATTTGGATGAATTGCAATAGCCGTTTGACGAGCTTTAAAAGCAGCAACATGCTCAGGAATGGTTGTTCCAAGAGGACTGATTAATGTTTGATATGAAAGGAACAAATTACTCACTATCCAACCATTCTTGTTGTTCTTCCCATTCAGCATAGAAAGATGGTTTGATCAATTCCAAGCTACGATCTTCTGCATTCATAAATACTTGCATGGTCATGCCAATAGCTGCAACTGCATTATTAGCGAGATTGATGACTTCGTATTGAAAGATGATTTTAGCTGCGTCGTGTTTTTCAAGTGTGATGTTTACTTTCGCTTCTTCTCCATAGAAAATAGAAGCTTTGTGATTGATTTCGGATTTAACAATGGGAGTAAAGTATCCATTACGATACATATCCAAGTATTCTATTCCGAATTCTTTGCCAAATTTTTCGCGGGCATCTTCAAAAAACTTGAGGTAATTTCCGTGCCATACAACACCCATTGCATCCGTTTCACTGAAACGAACCGGAACTACTAGCGATGATTTCAAGATTTTCAAGCCAAGACGATTTTTAGTTGACATTTCAATAAGTCAGTTCCAGCAGTTCTTGCAATGCCTTCCACCAAATGAATGTTTTCAAAGGTGTTCAATACTTTTACTTCCGTTTCTATTAATGCACCTTGTTGTGTGGTGTTGAACACTTCCAAATGTGTCACTGCACCGATGAAACCCAATTGTGGTTCAGCACCCTCAATGAGGCTGTTCAAGTAACCAAAACCAGCAGCACAAGTTTGAGCAATATTTTCTACCAGCGCACTCTCAGACAACTTGTTTTCTTCAAGAAATAAATTGTCATCCGAAATGGTAAATTGTGTTTGAAAACCAGCATCCGAAGCTGCTACAAGTGCATCAATCATGATGAAAGGCTCTCGTTGTGGAATGTAATTTTTGATATTTTCCTGACTAACTAGCATAGTATTCATAAAAATTAAACCATTGTGTTGGATTCTCCTTCACTTTTCTTTCTAATTCAGAAACATAAAGTTGTGCAATTTGTTCGGGTGATTCAGCATGTTGAATCGGGTCAGTTGCACTCAAAGCATAATGTTTTCCACTTTTTTTAACGGCGTACACAAAAGTAATGGGAACTTTGAATTTATAAGCCATAATAAACGGACCTGCATTGAATTTTGCTTTTCCATTTAAAAAATCGAACTCAAACGTTTTCTGTGATTCAGCGATTCGATCGGCATGGAGGGCTATTAATTCATTGCGTTTCAATGCTTGGTGAATCAGGATGAGGTGAGACATGTCGTCTTTGATGGGGATTAAATTGTAGCGTGATTTCTCGGTACTTTCATCCAAAAACTGTTTGATTTTTTCCACTTCAGCATCCAACATCAAAATATTGATATGTTGCGTAATGCGTTCACCGATTAAATTTCCTGCATTTTCCCAATTACCAACATGAGCAGAAAAAAGAAATCCACCTTTTCCTTGTTCGCTCATTTGTTTCAAAACGATTTCGTTATCAAAACTGTGTGTGTAGCGTTTTTTGCGATTGGTTTTAAGTGCTATTCGATCAATTAATACTTGTCCAAATGAATAGAATGTTTTGGTCGCTAGGCGAAAGGATTTGCTTTTGGAAAACCCAAAACCTGTTTGGTAAAAATGTAAAAGTGCATTGCGTTGTTTGGATGCAAACAAAACAAAATACCCTGAAACCCAAATGCAGAAAAAATAGGAAAAGCGTACACCAAAAAAGCGAATACAGAAAACAAAAAATTTGTATCCCCACAGAGATCCTTTTGTTTTACCGTCCCACTTTTTTTCCATGGATCTTAGCTTATGCGCCTAATTTTTGCTCAACTAAGTTAAAGAAATCTTCAAACGTTACGATTGTTTTAAAGTCGTCAGCTGTAGGTTTGAATCCTAAATTTTCCTCAATAACAACAACTAAGTCAACATAATCTAAGCTGTCCAAATCCAATGATTCTTGTAAATTATTCTCAGGCACAATTACAGAAGGGTCTACCTCGAACTCGCGAGAAAGGAAGTCTTTTGTGCGGCTAATGATTTCTGTTCTTTCCATCTTGGGGCAAATATACTATTTGATAAATTTTTTCACAATTAATGAGGAGTTTGTTCCGCCAAATCCAAAAGAATTGGAAAGGAAACAATCAATTTTATGTTCTTTGTATTCAGGAACTACATTGATTTTAGCAGAAAACTCATCCGGGTTTTCAAAATTGATGTTGGGTGCAACAAAGTCATTCTGCATCATCAACAACGAGTATACGATTTCACTTGCTCCTGCCATCCAACATTCGTGGCCGGTCATACTTTTCGTAGAACTTACAGGCACTTTGTTTCCAAACACATCAAAAATAGCTTCTGCTTCTGTTGAATCACCAACAGGTGTTGATGTTGCATGAGCATTCACATAATCAATTTTGTCAGGAGAAATACCAGCTTGTTTCAATGACATTTGCAAAGAACGGTATTGACCGTCGAAATTCGGATTGGAGATGTGATCACCGTTGGATGAAAAACCATATCCAATGATTTCACCGTAAATTGGTGCATTACGTTTTAATGCAGACTCCAATGATTCAATGATGACGGTAGCTGAACCTCCAGAAGGCACCAAACCGTCACGGTCGCGGTCAAATGGGCGACTTGCTTTCGTAGGAGCATCATGACGTACAGAAAAAGCTCCTAATCCGTCAAAACTTCCCATTGCATAAACATTGATTTCTTGAGCGCCACCGCAGATAACTCGGTCTTGTAATCCTTGTTTGATCAATAAATATCCCATTCCAATCGAATGTGATCCTGATGCACAAGCAGCAGCTAAGGTAAAATTGATCCCTTTCAATTTAAAAATCGTAGAAAGGTTCATGTTTACTGTACAATTCATGTTTTGGAAAATGTCGCCACTTCCAATTAAAGTATTGTCTTTTCGAGCGCGCGCTTTATCAATGGTTTCAATGACAGCTCCAGCAGTTGAATCGTTTCCGAAAATGATCCCTGTTTCTGTTTTCTCCAGAAAATCCACATCCAATTGTGCGTTTTCTAAAGCTTCTTTGGTCGACATGTAAGCAAACATAGCTGGTTGATGCATGCCAATTCGCTCTCTTCTTGATAGAAAAGGTTTTAGATCTGGATCTTTTACAAATCCAGTCAAACAAGAGCGGTAACCAAATTCTTTTCGAGGATCATCGTAAATGATACCGCTGCGACCTTTTTGCAATGAATCCAATACATCAGTGAGGTTTTCACCAATACATGAATAAATTCCAATACCAGTTATGACAACTCTATTTTCCATGATTTATGCGTAGATTCCTCCGTTGATATTAATCACTTCTCCAGTAATGTAAGCCGCTTTATCAGAAGCTAAGAAACTTGCTAAATGCGCCACTTCTTCTGCCTTACCAAAACGATTAGCTGGAACCATTTTCTTCAATTCATTCATGTCCAAATCACTGGTCATATCTGATTCAATGAAGCCTGGCGCAATTGCATTGACTGTAATATTGCGTTTCGCGATTTCTTGAGACAATGCTTTTGTTGAAGCAATCATAGCTCCTTTTGCAGCAGAATAATTAGTCTGTCCTGGAACACCTTTCAACCCACTCAAAGAAGCAATATTGATGATTCTTCCAGAGCGTTTGCGCAACATTTTTTGAATCACTGCTTGCGTGCAATTGTACATCCCTTTCACAGAAGTATTGATGACAGCATCCCAATCATCTTCTGTTACCCAAGGGAATAAGTTATCACGTGTGATTCCTGCATTATTGACCAAAACTTCGATGTTCGAATCCGGATTGGCTTCACTCCATTTGTCAATAGCTAATTTCACGTCTTGATTGATACGCACATCAAAATGCAATAATTCACCAGAACCACCTTGTGCTTGAATCATGTTCAAAGTTTCTTCTGCTGCTGCTTTATTCGCCGTATAATTAATCAATATATGGAGGCCTAAATCTTTCGAAAGTTGTAAAGCAATTGCTCTACCAATTCCTCTCGAAGCGCCAGTTACTAGTGCACATTTCATAAGTTGATACTCGTGTTTTGTAGGGTTTTAGTGACTTCTCGTATGTTTTCAAATTGCGGTACATCTTCATTGATAGTAGGTGCAACTGAACGGATTAATTGATAAATTTCGTTTGTTTTGGTGGACAATTTAGCACGTTTTTCTTCATTTAGCAAATCAATTGCCTGACAAACGGCCATCATGTGTATTGCCATTACTTGAAAACCATTATCAATGACTTTTCGAGCAATCACTGCACTGTTAGTACCCATACTCACAATGTCTTGATTATCATTGTTGTTTGGAATACTGTGAACATACATTGGATTGGAAAGCATTTGACTTTCGGCAGTAGTTGAAGTAGCTGTAAACTGCATTCCTTGTATACCGAAGTTCAAACCTAAGGTTTGGGTATTTAAAAATGCAGGGAACAAATCATTGATTTTGCTATTCAACAAGAAATTCAATTGGCGTTCTGCCAACATGGTCAATTTCGTAATCACCATTTTCACCTTGTCCATTTCTAACGAAACATAGTCGCCGTGAAAGTTTCCACCATGAAATACATTTTGATGCTCCGGACTTACAATCGGATTGTCATTCGTAGAGTTGAATTCATTTTCAACCACTTCCTTCGCATAATTCAAGGTATCTAAAACAGGCCCAAGAATTTGTGGAACACAACGAATAGAGTAATATTCTTGAATTTTTTTCGTGAATTTGCTTCGTTGCATCACTTCGTCGTCTGCAAACAATTCTTCGCGTTTGCGAATCAAATCACTGTCTGCTAAGAAACTGCGCATTTTTTGTGCAATTGCTTGTTGACCTTTGTGTGCTTTTACTTCATTTAAACCAACTGAAAAAGAATCGTCATAAGCTTCAACAACTTCATTGATAATCGTAGAAGAAGCGATCGACCAATCCAACAAACGGTAAGAATAAATCAAGTTCAATGCGCCAATACCACTCATACAAGAAGTACCGTTCATCAATCCAAGACCTTCTCTCAATTTAATTTTCAAAGGCGCAATTCCCAATTCTGCTAAAACATCGGCTGTTTTTCTACGCTCGTTCTTGTAACGCACATATCCTTCACCAATTAAGTTCAACGCTAAATGCGCCAATTGAACCAAATCACCACTTGCACCAACACCACCGTGTTCGTAGATCTCAGGATGAATTCCTTTATTTAGGAAAGTAACCAACTGATTCACAACATCAATGCTCACTCCTGAATTTCCTTGCAAGAAATTGTTGATTCTAGCAACTAAAACAGCACGAGTAGATTCATCATCCAATACATTACCAGTACCAGAAGAGTGGCTTCTGATCAAATTGTATTGCAATTGGTTCAATTTATCTTCATCAATCTTGTATTGAACCATTGGTCCAAATCCGGTATTGATTCCGTAAATGATTTTATCACTTGAAAAGTCTTGAAGGAATGCAAATGATTGTTCAACACGCTCCAAGGAAGCCGTATTTACTTCGAAGGATTTTTGTTGAATGCAATAAGCTTCAATTTGTTTTAAATCAAGTTTGTTCATCGTGTTTGGCTACTATTTTAGTTTGATTTCAAGAATGGTATGGAAGCTATTTTGGTGTAAATGATGTTCTTTCACACATTCAAAACCTGCTTTATCAATGATGTATTTCATTGCTGTAGAAGTGTACATTTTACTATTTCCATTTGCAATAACCGTAAAATACAATGAAGTTGCTACCAAGCTAAATGTCGCTGCTGGAAACGGTTGATTGTCAATAAACGTTTCCATGATGTACACTCTCGAATCTTTTGAAGCATTTTTCTTGATTTTCAATAAAATGGCTTCAATTTCAGCTTCTGAAAAACAATCCAAGAACTGACTCATCCAGTAAACGTCAGCTCCTCCAGGAATTTCTGAATTTGGATCCAACATGTCCACTTGATTGTAAGTCACGCGGTCTTTGATGCTGTCAATTTGATCAATATTTGCTTTTGCAACTTTCAATTGACCCGGTAAATCAAAAATATCTACACGAACTTCAGGATGGTGTTTTGTACTTGCAATCGCCCATTTACCAGTGTTTCCACCGATGTCAAATATTTTCTTTGGGGCATCTTTAAAGATGATTTCCAATGCAGAATCAAATGAATTGTCTGAATAATAATGGTCAAATTCAAACCACGCTTTTTTAATGTGTTCCGGTAAGACAGAAAGTCCTTCATAAACAGTTTTCCAATCTCCTAGCTCTTTCAAACCAGCTGGGGTGCCATTTTGAATTGCTTCTTTTAAATGGAACAAACCTTTGTAACAAACATCTTGTGTAAACATCAAATTCACACGTGTCATTTCATCTCTTGCAATGAAGTAACCTGTTTTCGTTAAATCGTATTTATCTATTGCTGTTCTAACTACGATATCAGAAACTTCTGCCATCTCAATTAAAACTTTTACGCCGTAATCTGAAATAGCAGTTTTTTCACTGATCTCCTTCATTGTCAATCCATTTTCAGATTTGTACAAGGCATCTAAAATACCGAGTTCAATCATGGTATAAGCTGTTTGAAAAACAAAAGGACTAAAAGCAATTTTTTGTGCTTCGTACAATGCGTTAATGGCTTTCATTTGAGTTTGTTCTGATTTAAAAAAAATGGGATAAAACTAACAATTAGGGTCGCCAAAATTAATTAAAATTCACACGCGTTTGGCAAAATCTAATATTCGTTAAACAAAAATCGATTGTAAGAGTTTTATAATCCATATTTTTGAACGTTTTTTCATTTTTATTTTGTGTATGTCTGACAAACAATTTGATGTTATCATTATTGGTGCAGGTGTTAGCGGTTTGACTGCTGCTGCCTTACTTTCTAAAGCGGGATTAAAAGTTTGCGTCTTGGAAAGACATCGTATCATTGGTGGATATCTTCAAGGATTTGAACGAAAAGGTTTCATTTTCGATACAGCAATACACTGGTTGAATCAGTTTGGAAAAGATGGTTCTGTAGCCCATGTATTTAATTATATCGGGCCAGATTTCCCTAAGCCGGTTGAAATGAAAAACATTCACAGACACATTGCGGATGGCTATGAATATTTGCTAACCAACAATCCAGATGAATTAAAAAACAAATTGATTGCAGATTTTCCGCATGAGGAAAAAGGGATTATTCGTTTTTTTGAGGCAGCAAAAGTGGTTGCAAAAGTCTCTAGAAGGTTTCCGCAATTTTTCATTTCCAATGAAACGAAAAGTGGTTTGGAAAAATCGCTTTACAAAATTAAACAGCTGCGCATTATTTTCCCAATCATCAAATATGCGTTGCATGGGGGTGAAAAAGGCGTTGAAAAAGGCTTGCGCAAGTTTTTTACTGATGAAAAATTATTAGGCATCTTTCGCTCTGAAATTGATTTACTTTCCTGTTTGTTCCCTATTGCTTGGGCCTATAACAATGATTACCAAAATCCACCCATTGGTGGCAGTCAAGTCATTCCTGAATGGTTGGAGACAAAAATTGATAAAAACGAATCTGAAATCGTTTTAAGTGCGGATGTGTTTAAAATAGATGTTGAAGGTGGTGTTTTTAAAGGAGTCAAATACCGTAAACGGTTAAAAGAATACGAAGTAAAAGCAAAACATTTGATAGCAGCTTGCGATGTAGATGTGCTTTACCGAAAATTACTTCCTCCTGAATTGGTTCCAGAAAAAATCAAGCAACGTTTAGATGAATCGGAATTGTATTCTTCATCTGTCACATTGTCAATTGCACTAAAATGTAAAGCAGAAGATTTAGGCTTTGGTGATGAAATGATTCAAATGTTTAACGAGAACACTCCTCGAATGGAACATTCTTCAGGAGATCCACACAAATCCTTCATCAGTATTTTAGCTCCATCTGTTAGAGATAAAACCTTGGCGCCAGAAAATCATGGGACTCTCAATATTTTTGTTCCTGCTTGGATGGATTATGGCAATAATTGGGGAACTTCTCTGAATGCGAAAGGCGAATACGATCGCAACGAGGCTTACAAACAAATCAAAGAAGAATTTGCCCAAATCATCATTGATCGCATTGAAAAAGAAATTTGTCCCAATTTGCGTGAAAACATCTTGTTCTACGAAGTAGCGACTCCGATTACCTATTACCGTTATACTCACAATAAAAACGGAACAATGATGGGTACGCGACCAGGACGTAAAAACATGCAATTACGTGTTTCGCATTACAAAACTCCAGTTAAAAATATCGTTATCGGTGGCCATTGGGCTGAATTAGGCGGTGGTGTTCCAATTGCTGTAAAAGCTGCTTACAATGCTTCCTTAATTGTGTTGAAAGATCAGAACAAAAATGAATACAAGAAAATGGTCGATTACATACGTAATGACTGGCCTTCGGCTTAATGCCAACTAAATTATTAATTCTAAATCATCGCTTCATACATGTTCGGACAATTCATTGCAAATAGTGTTCAATTCTTCATTCAAAGACGGTTGGTTTTTTTACTGGTTTTTGGTGGCGTTTTAGCTTTTTTAATTGTCGGCCTGAATCGTTTGAAAATTGAAGAGGATTTGTATGCTGTCTTTCCGGATGGTAAAGAATACCAAGAATTTAGTGAAGTTTTACAACGCAATAATCTCAATAAACAAGTCGTTTTTTCAGTAGATGTTTTAGAAGATGAAACGCAGACTCTTGATCAATTGGATAGTGTCGTTTCAAAATTGGAACAGCGTTTTAAACGGGAATTAAGCGATTTTGATGTTTACAAAACAGTTGATGAGCAAGTTTTAGTGAGTTACCTCCAATCTTCTGCTATTGCTCGTTTGAAGGATGAAGATTACAAACGTTTTGAAGGTAAAATAAAAACAGATTCCATTGAAAAAGCGATCGCTAATTGTGAACAACGCATGAATGGAAGCAATGGCTTTTTCCTGCGTTCCTTTTTAGCTGTTGATCCTTTGGGATTAGTGAATAAGCAACTTGCAGCAGTAAATCCTTTATCCGAAAACAGTGATTACATTGTTAAAGACGGTTTGATTTACACCAAAGACGAACAAAAAATCCTCTTTTTTGCCACATTAAAGCTTGATCTTAAAGACACAAAGTCATTGGCGAAGTTCAATGCTGATTTGAAATCGTTTAAAGAAAAATGGAATAAAAAGAAAGCTCAAGCAAGTGTCGACTACTTTGGAACGTTTCAGATAGCTGCTGAAAATGCGGAGCAAGTAAAAAGTGACACATCCATAACTTTGTTTATCAGTTTAGGACTTATTTTATTGGTCTTGATCATCTATTACAGAAGTGTATTGTCGCCATTCTACTTCATACTCCCAGCGATTTTTGGAATGTTATGCGGTGGTGGAATGGTAGGCTATCTACATCCTGAAATCAGTGCCATTTCATTAGCAACATCTTCCGTCTTACTCGGAATCGTACTGGATTATTCGTTCCATTTTTTCACGCATTACAGGCACTCGGGTAATTTATTAGAAACAGTTCGTGAAATCAGTGCACCAATGGTCATTGGAAGTTTTACGACTGTTGCAGCTCTTGCAGCATTGATGTTCACCGATTCGGTTGTGTTGCAAAACTTTGGATTGATTGCACTTTGTACGCTTACGGGATCCGTTATTTTCACCTTGGTGTTTTTACCAGTTATCATTCACACATTTAGAATAAAATTACCTGAAGGAAAAGAATCAACTAAAAAACACGTTGTAAGTAAATTGATGGTGCGCTTGAGTTTTGCTGCTATTGCTGTCATTACTTTTATTTTCTTATTCAGAGATTTATCGTTCAAATTCGATGCTGATTTAAACAACCTTTCGTTTCATTCACCAGAATTAAAACAAAAAGAAGCAGCTTTTACGGGAATCAATCCTGAAAAGCAGAAAAAAATCTACATCATTACCAAAGCTTCATCGTTGGAAGAAGCCAAACGCATCAATGCGGAAATATATGATTTAGCTATCACTAACAAAGATCGTTTCGCGATACAAGAATTGGTTTC
>JADLGD010000046.1 GCA_020849495.1 Fluviicola sp. | reverse complement strand
TGTGTGTAAAAACAAAAAAGTCGGAAGAAAAAATCTTCCGACCATTCGTGGCCCGAGAGCTCCTTTCTTTTAGGGATATTTAGATTGAGTTACGCCAGTTTAAATGATTGCACGATTTTATCGAAGAATGATTTATAATCATTGATTCTTTTTTCTTCTTGTGTCAACGTGATCATGTAACACATTTCATCTTGAAGGAAAACGTATTGCGTGATTTGAGTGTCATAGATTTCTTGTTTCATCTTGTAAGTGATTTCCTGACAGTCCATTCCGTTAATTT
Source organism: Fluviicola sp. (assembly GCA_020849495.1). Taxonomy (GTDB): domain Bacteria; phylum Bacteroidota; class Bacteroidia; order Flavobacteriales_D; family Crocinitomicaceae; genus Fluviicola. The sequence goes on along the minus strand of JADLGD010000046.1, from coordinate 17,762 downwards.
TCACGCGTTTCGATTGAATGTTCTTTGCACCTGGAACTTTTTGTGTGATGTCTTGTGCTACTTCATTTCCAAAATCATCCAATGTGATTTCTGTACCACTAAAATCGGTGATGGTGACATTTGCATTTTCCTGTAAATATTCATTTTCATCATCAAAAGGTGCCAAAAAGGTCACAACGTCATTTTCATTTTCCAATTTCCACGTTTCAGGGTATTCCATTTGAAACGCATCATTTTGAAATGTTTTCCATTTTACGTTTTGAGCTTGTTTGTTTTCAGAAGAACAAGCGACTAATAATGCTGCTCCAATCAATGAGTAAAGGACTTTTTTCATAGTTGTAAATTTTGCTTGTCCAAAAGTGTGCAAACGTTTTTTTTGCTTCAAAAAATAAGGACGAATGCAATGGTTTTCTGGGTGAAATGACTAAAAATTTGGGTGAAGTGAAAAGAAATTGCAGCTTTTATTGTTTACCTTTCCGCATTCAAGACATCTCCTGGAAAAGATTGATTTTATGTCTACAACAAACACTCTTCTCATCAACGCAGAATTGAAGACGCTTTACAAAAAGTGGCCAGAAATAAAGCGTTTCATGAAAACACTCGGTTGTGATGCTTTAACAGCCGAAGACCTTTTCCAAGAAGCCTTATTGATTTACAGTCGTAAACGCTCCCTTTCTGATTTTGAACTCACCGTAGAACCGTTTTTCTATGTGCGAAACACCTGCAAATTGTTGTGGTACAATCAGGCCAGAAAAGAACAAAAACAAGCCACTTTTTCCTTAGAAACCGATGTGGAAGCCATCAATGATGAATGGTTTGAAAAAGAATTGAAAATCCGTCAAGTGGAAACCGTTTTGACGAAGTTGGGCAAACAATGTCAGGAATTGTTGCAATTGTTCTACGGTCAACGTTGGAACATGGTGGACATTGCCAAAAAGATTGGATTGCGCAGCGATAAAGTGGCTAAAGCTCAGAAATACCGTTGTTTGCAAAAAGCCAAGGAATTGGTCAATGAAAACGCATTCACTGTTGAATCTTTAAACGCTTGATCATGGAGACAAATTGGAATCAATTGATTGAGCGTTATTTAGAAAACGAACTTTCAGCAGAATGAAAAGCAGCATTTGAAAAAGAATTGGCTCAAAATCCTCAATTGCAAGAGGAATTGGAATTACATCAACTTGTTCGAGAAGGGGCAAAGCGAGCGGGACAACGCCAAGCAATCCAACAAGTAGGAAAGCGTTATCATTTGCGAAAGAAAATAGTGCAAGGAACAATTGCTGTTTTGGTTTTAACAGCCTTGGCAGCTAGTTTATGGTTTGTCATGAGTAAAAAAAGCTTGCAAGAAGCTGCATCCGAACAAACATCGATTAACACAGAACAAATCGCTCAGATGGAGAAATCGCTTCCATTTGATGGCATCCAAGCAGAATACTTTACGTATGAAGGTGGGAAAGCCTTGTTTGAATCTGAAAGTGGCGTATTGGTGAGTTTGGCACCCAATTCATTGGAGTTAAATGGTCAAATATATTCCGGACCAGCTTTGATTCAATGGCAAGAAGCGCAAGAAGCTGCAGCGATTGTGAAAGCTGGATTGAGTACAACATCCGGTGATCGTTTGTTGGAAACGCAAGGTATGTTCAGTTTTCAAGCATTTACACCAGATGGTCGAACTTTGGATGTGAATGAAAAAGGCGGCGTTTATGTGCAAGTTCCGGTGAATGAGATCAAAAAAGACATGCTCTTGTTTGAAGGAATCAAAGGCAAAAACGGGAAAATTGATTGGCAAAATCCGAAGCAACTGGAGAAATTGCCCACACCGGCATTGATGCAAGAAATGGATTTGTACCCTCCGGGTTATGAAGCGAAATTGGATGAATTGAAATGGCATGCTGCCAAAAAACAACGCGACAGTTTGTATTTGAGCTTGGGGGAGGATGATTTTAATGCATTTGAAGTAATAAATGATAATCCTATACAAGTTGAATCGAAAAAAATTGATTCTAAAGAGTTTGAAATGGATGTTGTTTATTCAGTAGATGCAGCAGAGGGTGTTTTTTTAGGAAAACAATTATTTGAACAGAATTGTTCCACTTGTCACTACGCACACAAAGATGGTACTGGTCCTAAATTGTTTAAAGTAAGAGAAAAGTGGTTGAAAGCAGGTGCCAAACCTAATTCGATTTACCAGTGGGTCTGGGATTGGGAAGGAACAGCAAAAAATGATCCTTTTGTGAGAAAAGAGATTGTTGGTATCAGTCCAACAGCTCATTTAAATGTTTCAAGTCTTAAAAATAAACGAGATCAAATCGACCTCATTTATGATTACATCGATGGATTACCTGAAGCGAAAAAGGAAACATCTACCCACATTCCCCCTTCAAAAGTATTAGCCATTTGGAAACCAAAATTCAACAACACCATTTTGGCAACTCGCGATTTTGAAAAAAGGATGAAAGCGATTCATGCAACGTGTTCGGAAAAAGTATTTGATGTGTATGCCAATCAACCCAACAAAGCTTTGTGGGAATTGGATGAAACGGTTTACAAGATGGGTTATCCAGTATTTCAGAGCTTTGCAGAAGAACGTGTAGGTAAAATTGAACTGGACAATGCACACATGAACAATCTGCGCATGTATTATCAAAATGGTGTGAAACAATTGAAGGAAGCAGCTAAAAAAGACCGCAATCGGGAATTGAAAAAGCGCTTGCAGTGGGATCACCAATTGGGGAAATCTCGAATCAAAGAGCAAGAACGAACAAGCAATCGTGTTTCAAGAGCTTTGAATGAGGAGTACATCTACAATTTAAAGAACGTTTACAAGCAATTGGGCCGTTCGGTAGGCTTCCGAGTACCAAGAGCCAGAAGAAACGAAGCCAGTGTGATGAACATCGATCGTTATGTGATGAATGCTACTATTGCACGTCAATCAACTGAAATTGTGGATTCTCTGACCAATAGAACGGCCAAGATTAGCTACAGTAAATTTGAAGTGAGCGTCAAAAATGCCACAGCTTATCCGAAAATGTATTTGTATTTGTTCTCAAAAGAGATCAATAGTTTTCAGCGAATTGATGCTGTGAATGGCAAATTTACATACCAGCTCAACGATGCAATGAACTACGACATGGCGATAATTGGTATCAATGAAAGTGGGTATTACTATCATGAGTTGCGATCTCAAAAAGCAGGAGATTTGGGTGAGATTGCACTGAACCCAGTGAGTGAAAAAGAATTTGATCGCGCCATTAATGCTTTGAACAATAATCGTTTGCAAAAACAAATGAAGCTCAACAAAGAATTGGATTGGTTGTTTTTAGAACAGAAAGACTTTGGTGTGCAACGAAAACGGAAAGAGCAACAAGCATTTCGAACAACTTTGAAGCCGATTGTGTTTCCTTGTTTGAGAGATGGATTATTAAATCAAGCAGACAGCGCAATAGTTCCAATGATTGAAATATATTAGTTTGTTACGAAAAAGAACTGTTGCGTTAGAAAGAAAGTTTCAAACAATTAATTTCGTTTTAAAAAGTGGTGGTCAGTTTTTACCTTGACTGCCACTTTAATTGTTAGCAAGTATGGTTTGGAGAAGTTTCATTTTTGGTATATTTTGTTGTTTGTCTGGAACACTGTTTTCCCAGTCACAACTAACTTCCATTAATGGATTTGACTACGATACCAGTCGTTTGAATACACTTGTTCGGACCATCAATACGAAAGAACTAAAGCATGAAAAAGCAATTGAAATCATTGCATCAAATTGCACTACCAAACTCGAAAAAGTGTATTGCATCTACCAATTCATCACCTCACAATTCAAATACGATTTAACGCGCTTCAAGCTCATTCAAAAAGGGAAAGTGGACCGTGAACTGTACATGAATGAATTGATGAAAAAGCACAAGGGCGTTTGTGGCGATTTTGCCAATCTGTTTAAAACCATGTGCGATAGTTTAGCCATTCCTTGTTTTCGCGTTTCTGGTTACACCAAAACATTTCGGATTTTTCATCCAGTACACAAAAAGCGCACAGATCATGCTTGGAACGTGGTACGCATAGATGGAAAATGGTATCCAGTAGATGCCACTTGGGGTATTCGTCAGTACTCAGAAAAGAAATACAATCGAAAACAGATTGATTACAGTTATTTGTTAGCTGATATTGTTACTTTTTCAAAACGCCACCATCCTTTGGATCCTACTTTTCAATTAACGAATCAGCAACGTTCATACTCTGATTTTAGATGGAGCAGAAATTCGGAAAAGGCCCATGTTTACCAAACCGTTCAACCAGATTCCATATTGAATCAGCGTTATCGTTTGAATCGAAAAGAACAAGTCATGGAAGAATATGTGTCTTCAGTGAAATACCTCAAAAAAGGAACAAAATCAGCTGCTGGTCATGTTATTCGTGAGATCAATCAATTGACAGATAAAAAAAATCCAGCTATCAAAAAGTTAAAACCAGAGCATTACAAAAGTTCCATCGAATGGTATGAATCCTTTGCGGAAGCTAGTAGTCAGTTTGAAGGACGAATTCCAAGACGGATTGGCAAGTATGCCCGTTTCATGAAGGTGAAACAAGAAAAGGCATTAGAAAAGATGGGAGGGAAGAAGTAGCTTGGGTTTTTAACTATGAAAATAGTTGGTCATGTAATATTACATGTCTAATTAAACACTCTAACAAATTGCATTTCAGTTATTTAATTTGGAATTTTGATAGGTTTCTCACGAATCAAAAAGGTAAAATTGCATATTTACCTATGAACATAAAAAAGCCATCAATTTTCGTTGATGGCTTCTCTATTTTATGTTATTGGTTGGATTTAGACGGTGTATGACATATCACCTGATACGTTTTCGGATCTTTACCATTCACATGTTCAGATCGTTTATTTTCTTCAATCTTCGGAGAAATGTAAGGAATCCCCAAATTAGCACCTCTCAATATGACTAAAACTCCTACGAGTGTCATGATATAAGGAAAAGCTTTCGTCATTTGTTGGCGAATACTCATCGATAATTGATGGGCAAAATACCCAACAAGTAACAATCCTGGAAATGTTCCTAATCCAAAAAAGGCCATTACAGCTGCACTTTCAAATGCATTTTCAGCTAAAAGAGCGGAACTCAAGGCCAAAAAAATCATTCCACAAGGTAAAACGCCATTGAGCATTCCAATTCCGAATAGTTTGAAACCACTTTTAGAAGCCAGTAGAGTTCCCATTTTAGAGGAAATCCACTTTTGAATAAACGAAGAGGAAAATTCGACGTGTTTCAATAATTGTCTTCTCCAAGCGATTATAATCATGATCATTCCTACAACGATACTGGCCATTTGGAAGAAGTGGTACAAATTCAATGAGAATCCGATGCTACCAAAGACCAATCCTAAAATGGAGTAGGAGGTTATTCGTCCCAAATTATTAGTTAAGAGTCCTCCAAATTGCGTCAAACGAGAACTTCTATCCAAAGGCAAAGCCATAGCAATCGGTCCACACATTCCCATGCAGTGAAACGAACTGGCTAGTCCCAAGATAAAAGCACTCAAAAACAACATTTTACTCTACAATGATTTGTTGTACAAACTCGTATGGTTTTCCTTTGTAAGTTCCATGAAGGATACAATCAAAAGCACCTTTTGGCAACATCGCCGTTGGAATCATCACTTTTTCTCTTGCATCAACTGTGAAATTGGCATCCTGATTTTTATTATTCGGGCGTTTCAATTCCACTTCTACTTTTCCAGTTCGCAATGAACTTGGAAATGCTAAGAAAAACGTGTCTTTCTGTATATTCACTTCAATAGTTTCGCCAGCATTCATGTAATTTTGCTGCGCATCGTATTGCTTGTTGTAGGCCAGCTCTCTTTGGTAATAATCTTCACTTACCAAATCGGTGTCATTGTTCATCATGATGACAACCAGTGTTATAATGAAACTCATGAAGAGTCCCATGCCTATTGCTATTCCTTTTCCCCAGTTCATAATGCTCGTTTTTAATAATTAGGGCCTATAATTTTAATTCCTACACGGTCAATTTCTTTACCGTTTCCAAAGACAATGATCTCTGTTTTTTTTAAGCCATCTTTGATACTTGCATAAGGTGCTTTGATTACAAAACGTTCTTTCACATGTTGTTGAGAAGGCAATTTTAACACAGTATTTGCTAAATCAATTTCCACATTCGGATCATCGCTTTTCAACTCAACTTGAAAGAATTCCTTCGTTTTGTTGGTTAAGTCAATTTCAAAGATATTACTAATACGATCATCATCCGTGATTTGGAATGTTGTTCCGCGTTGTCTCAAAATGGTAGTAGAGAAATCATCGCGAATGATCAATAAAGTCAATAAAACGCCAATCAATACAATCAATAATCCTGTATATGAAAGTACTCGTCTTGTCCATTGGAATTTGGTTCTGTTTTTAATCCCATTTTCTGAAACCAAACGAATTAAGCCTTTTTCAATGCCAACTCCATCCATGATCGTATCACAAGCATCCATACAAGCTGTACAGTTGATGCATTCTAATTGAGTACCATTACGAATATCAATTCCTGTTGGACAAACATGTACACATTGATTACAATCGATACAATCACCTTTTCCAGCTTCTTTACGATCTTCACCTTTTTTGAATTTTGCTCTGCCTTCTCCACGTACATGGTCATAAGCAACAACCATTGAATTGGCATCTAGTAAAACACCTTGCAAACGTCCATAAGGACAAATTGTTGTACAAACTTGTTCTCGTAAATGCGCGAATACAAAGAAGAATAGCGTAGAGAAGATGATGATAGCGATCAAACCACCCACATGTAATGCCATTGGTTCTGTGACAATTTTCCACAATTGATCAAAGCCAATGATGTAAGATAAGAAAGTGTTAGCCGTTAAAAAGGATACAATCCAGAAAAGACTGATTTTCAATACGCGTTTACCAATCTTTTTACCATCCCATGGAGCAGCTTTCAAGCGTTTTTGCTCTGTCCAATCTCCATCGATCATGTACTCAATTTGTCGGAAAACGAATTCCATGAAAATCGTTTGCGGACAGACCCAGCCACAGAAGAGGCGACCGTAGATGATGGTGAAGAGGATGACAAAGATGACACCGATGATGAGTAATAAAGCGAAAATGTATAAATCTTGAGGCCAGAAAATTGCACCGAAGATGACAAATTTACTTTCAATGACATTGAACATCAATAATTGTTCGCCGTTGATTTTGATGTGTGGTGCTGCAAAAAGAAATAGCAGCATCAGGTAACTAACAATTTTACGTTTGTTGGTAAATGGACCTTTCGGTTTTTTGGGAAATACCCAAATGCGTTTACCTTTTTCGTTGACCGTTGCGATACGATCTCTAAACTCTTCCATGCTCGTAGTGTTGAGTTTGTAATAAAAATGGGAGTCCGTTCTACCTAACCTGACGGACTCCCGTCCTGTTTATTCTTTAAGCTTTATGCTTACTTGTATTCTTTTCCTTGTGGTTCTTTTCCTGGTTTGAATTTCAAACTCAAAACATAAGAAGACACTTGTTGTAATTGAATTGGATTCAATTTCGATGCGTGATCTGGCATACCATTCGGTGTACCGTTTTTGATCGTTTTGAAGACGTCTTTGATATCGTTTCCGTAGATCCAGAATTTATCTGTTAAGTTTGGACCAATATCACCTTGACCTTCTTTGTGACATACTGCACAGTTCGTTGTAAAGATGGTTTTACCTTCACCTAAAGCTGCTGCTTCAGTCATCAATGTTACATTGGATTCATCAATGTTCATTGCTTGCGATTTCAAGTATGCATCGATCTCTTTTTGAGCTGTAGCAACAGATTTGTCGTATTCTGCTGTTTGCAAATCACCCGTTCTAAAGAAATGGTAATGGAACACATATACTACTGCAAAGATGATTGTGAAATAGAATCCCCATACCCACCATGGCGGTAAGTTGTTATCCAACTCACGGATGCCATCGTACTCGTGATCCATTAAGATACTTTCTTCTTCTTCAATTGGAACAGCATCTGTCAATACTTTCGCTACTTTATTTTTGCTTTTCGCCACTTTCTCTTTACGAGAGTAAACCATGTAGTAGAAAGAGTTGAACAAACGTTTCAAGTAAATAACTACTAATAGTAACAAGAAGTCGATGATCAATAAAGCGTAGATGTCGCTGTTTTCAACAATCAACCACAAGCTTTTTTCAGCAGATTCTCCTGGAGCAATGTAGTTCAAAGCGAACGTATCCATTGGAACAAATAGGGCAAATCCAATCACTAAAAGTGTAACGATTTTACCTAAGTTGGATCCGTTGTTTTCTTTTTCTTCTTTCTCACGCATTTTTTTCTTGAACACATCAGATTTGATGAAAGACATGATGGAATTCGTCAACATAAGAATTGCTAAAATCAATACCAATGTAACGCCTAACAAAGCATAGAAAATATTCAAATTCTCTTCGTAATTAGGTACAATTTCAACAACAGGTTGAGTTGCGCTTAATGTATCTGTGGTTGTTGGAGTAGCAGCTACATAAGTATCCACATAATCCAAAATTTGATCAATTTCAGCATCTGTTGCTTGTTGAGGAGGCATTTCAGTTGGAGAAAAGTCCTTAATAGCCGCAGCCATTTTACTTGAACCACCATCAATCAATGCTTTTGAGTTGGTAACCCATTTGTACAAAAGTTCACCTTCTCCAGCATCAGCCCATTTTTGTTTCACTCCTTTAAGAAGTGGACCAGTAGAGTTTTTGTCAACCGCGTGACACGTATTACACTTTGCTTTGAACAAGGCTTCTCCTTGTCCGTAGGCTAGCTGAACCATACCAACTAGCGCAAATATTATTGGAAGAAAAGATTTCATTTTCATCGTTGTTCGTTTAGAAAGTTGTTATCATCATTGGCTAGAGGTAATTGCCCCAATTCGTCAATTGTATCTTTTTTCATTCTCCAGATGCGCCATAGCACAACTACGAAGAAGATGACGAATACGAGTAAGGAAAACATTCCATAAAAAGCTACCCCGTCTTCTGTCGCTAAGTGATGTTTTATAAATCGTAACATACTTATTTCGTTTGAGGTTTAACTTTAATATCTGTTCCTAAGCGTTGCATGTAAGCAATCAAAGCAATGACTTCTTTGTTTTCAATCTCCTTGATTTTCGCTTCTTTGGTTGTACCTTTCAAAGCAATCGGAGCCATATTGTTAACAATGTCCTCAGCAATTGTGTGCGCTTGTTTTTTCAAGTCAGCAAGTGCTTTAGTAGAATATCCTTTTGGATAAGGTACCCCTAAAGTTTGCATCGCTTCAATTTTATTCGGCAATAGGTCTGTATTCAAGTCGTTTTCACGTAACCATGTGTATGCAGGCATGATGGTACCTTTAGAGATATCTTTCGGACGATCAAAGTGTTCGTAATGCCACATGTTACCTCTCAATCCACCTTCACGTGCTAAATCCGGACCTGTTCGTTTAGAACCCCATTGGAATGGGTGATCGTATACGTTTTCACCAGCTTTAGAGTATTCACCATATCGTGCTGTTTCAAAACGCATTGGTCGCACCATTTGAGAGTGACAATTGTAACATCCTTCTTTGATGTAAATATCACGACCTTCTAATTCAAGTGGAGTATAAGGCTTCACTGCTGAAATAGTTGGGATATTAGATTTTACTACAATTGTTGGAATAATCTCAGCTAATCCACCAATTGCAACAACGATGATTGCAAACACCATGAAACGAACTGGTTTACTTTCAATACGACGGTGCCAGTATTCTTTTCCTTTAGTTGCAGGATGAGCTACTTCTACCTGAACTTCAACTTCTTCGTTTGCAAGGAAGCTACCCATACGAACTGTTTTGAAAATGTTGTAAATCCACATCACCGCACCAACGATGTACAATAGACCTCCTAGAGTACGTAAGATGTAGTAAGGACGCATGTTGATAACGATTTCCAAGAAATCTTTGTGCAACAATGTTCCGTCTGGGTTGAATTTTTGCCATTGTAAACCTTGCATGAATCCTGCAATGTACATTGGAATAGCATATAATATGATCCCTAAAGTAGCAATCCAGAAGTGTTGGTTGGCCATTTTCTTAGAGTATAATTCTGTTTTGAACATACGTGGGATTAACCAGTAAATCATACCAAATGTGAACATACCATTCCAACCTAATCCTCCAACATGTACGTGAGCAATAGTCCAGTCTGTAAAGTGAGAAATCATGTTAACAGATTTCAAAGACAATAGTGGACCTTCAAATGTTACCATACCGTAACATGTCAAAGCAACAACCATGAATTTTAACAAAACATCATCTCTAACTCGATCCCATGCACCACGAAGTGTCAATAGACCATTTAACATTCCACCCCAAGATGGAGCAATCAACATTACTGAGAAGACTACACCTAAACTTTGTGCCCAATCTGGAAGAGAAGTGTATAGTAAATGGTGAGGTCCAGCCCAGATATAAATAAATATTAATGCCCAGAAATGAATGATAGATAAACGGTAAGAATAAACCGGACGATTAGCTGCTTTCGGTACAAAATAGTACATCAATCCTAAATAAGGTGTTGTTAGGAAGAATGCTACGGCATTGTGTCCATACCACCACTGTACTAATGCATCTTGAACACCTGCGTACCATGAATAACTTTTCATGAAACTAATTGGTAACTCAAATGAATTAAATATGTGTAAGATTGCTACAGTAACGAAAGTAGCTATGTAAAACCAAATTGCAACATATAAATGTTTTACTCTTCTAATTAGAATAGTTGCAAACATATTCCATCCAAATACTACCCACATTAAAGTGATAAGAATATCAATCCACCACTCTAACTCAGCATACTCTTTACCAGAAGTCATACCTAATGGAAGCGTGACAGCAGCGCAAACAATAATGAATTGCCATCCCCAGAAATTAATTGAACTAAGCTTGTCACTCCACATACGTGTTTTCAATAAGCGCTGTAAGGAATAATATATCCCAGTAAAAATTCCGTTTCCTACGAAAGCAAAAATCACTGCATTTGTATGTAGCGGCCGTAATCTACCAAAAGATAAAAAACTGAAACCCAGATAATCATTGAAAAACTCTGGGAAGGCAAGTTGTAATGCTACGATTAATCCTACAAGCATTCCTACGAATCCCCATATTAGGGTAGCGAATGCAAAATACTTGACAATTTTATTGTCGTACTTAACTGTTTGTACTTCCATTGTTATTTTTGTTTTGGTTGTGCGTAATTATGTCGTCCTCGTACAAAACGCGAACGGACGGTGAGTAATCGTCTTCGTATTGACCTGTTTTTGCTGCCCATAAAAAAATGACCAGAAAAAAGACCGCTAAGAATAAACTTACAATAAGCATTATATATATCATTCCCATAGTACAAAGAAATCAAGAATCCAAAACTTAAAACATGACACTTTCTATTAAAAAAACTGATTTAAATCATGTTTTATAAAAAATGAATGAAAGGGTTAATTCCATTATTGTTTAAGCTTTGTTTTTCAATTTTTAAACAGTGTTGGTATATGTTTCTTTTAAAGTTTCGCGAAGTTAGAATTTACTTCTTATAAATGAGACTTCTGTTAACAGTTTTTGAACTTCATTTTTGATTTTTGGTTTTCTCCTTTTCAAATTTCAACTTAAAAAGAAGGAATAATTGCATTAACTTCGCAGCATGAAAACATCTTTTGATATTTTACCAGCTCTCAATAAACGTATGGCAGAGATGGGGTTTACAACTCCAACTGAAATTCAAGTACATGCATGGAAAAACTTGATCGAAAAACATCAGGATTATGTTGGTCAAGCACATACTGGTTCTGGAAAAACTATTGCTTATGGTGTGCCTTTGTTACAGCGGATTGATCCAAATGACAAAGACATACAGGCTGTTGTCTTAGTTCCAACTAGAGAATTAGTTAATCAAACATCAAAAACGCTTTTCAAACTTTCTAAACACTTACCAAAAATGTATATTGAAAGCATTTTAGGAGGTGAAGATATTGATGATCAAGCATATCGATTAAAACGCACAACCCATCTTATTGTTGCAACACCTGGTCGATTGTTGGAATTGATGAAATTGAAAGCTGTCAATTTGCGTCGTGTGAAAACCATCGTAATGGACGAAGCCGATGAATTGTACGCAAAAGGATTCATGAAAGAAATTGATAAGATTTTGAACATGACCAACGATTTTCACAAGAAATGGTTGTTTTCAGCTACCATCCACGGTGAATTGAATACTTGGATCCGAACAACTTTGAATAAAGAAGCGCCTAAAACAGTCGTTGCTACAAAAGAGGTGATCAATCCGCGCATCGAACACCAATACCTGGAATGTCAAAAAGAAGATAAATCCATGCTTTTATTGGAATTCCTTTCTTCTATGAAAAAAGCACGAGGTATTATTTTCTGCAGAACAAAAGGTGATGTGGAGTTTTTGACCCGTTTTTTAAAAGAGCAAACCTTTAAAGTCTGTGAAATTTACGGTGAAATGGGAATGCGTGATCGCGAAAAAACCTTGCGCATGTTCCATCAAGGTGCTTTTCAGTTCATTGTTGCTTCTGACGTTGCTGCAAGAGGAATCGATTTCGAAGATTTGACATTCGTTGTACATTATCAATTGCCAGATGATCCTGATTATTACACACACCGAAGTGGACGTACTGCTCGTGCTGGCAAACGTGGAATCTCCATCAGTTTTGTAGAACCAGTTGAACGTAAGAAGTTACGCTTTATCCAAGACTTACTGAAAATCGATTTTATTCAGTTGTAAGTTACCCCTCTTTTTCTGGACGTAATTTTTTGGTCAAGGTTAAAAACGTTGCTAAAGCGACTACTGTAACAGAACTCATAGGCATTAGAATGGCAGCAACGAAAGGTGTTAATGAACCTGTAACGGCAAAACCGATTCCTGTGAGGTTGTAAACCAAGGAAAAAGCAAAACTGTATTTCAAGTAGCGTTTTCCACCGTGGATGTAATCGATGTAATCGGATAAGTAGGATAAGTTTTGTGCTTTCAAAATACAATCTGAAGCAGGAGTGAAGCGCACCAAATCTTCGGATAAAGCTAATCCTACAAAAGCACTGTTCAATGCGCCTGCATCGTTCAATCCATCACCCACCATCAAAACGCGTTTTCCAGTCGCTTGCAAAGCATCAATGTATGCTTTTTTCTGAATCGGTTGTTGTTCGAACAAAAAGGTCGTTCCTTCTGGAAATAAAGGTTTGATCAATTCTAAATCCCGAGGTTTGTCGCCGGATACGACTGCTAATTGATGACGTTTTGCCAAAGCGGTTAACAAAGGTTTTAAATCTGGACGTAAAGTAGATTTGAACACAAATTTCCCTAAAACTGCTCCATTCCACGTAACAAACGAACAAGCTTCTAAAGCATCTTCATTCGTTGTACCTACAAAAACAGCACTTCCCAGTTTCATGGTTTCACCAAATGCAATTCCTAGTCCTGGATATTCAACTGCATCAATCGCTTTTCCTGTGAGATGATGAGTGCGTTTTAACCAATAATGAATGGCTAAAGCATAAGGATGTGTAGCGTGTTTGGTAATGCCAATGAGTGTTTCAATTTGTTCAGGTGTCAAAACTTCACCAATATATTCAATGTTTTTGGTGTCTTGTTCTGTCAATGTTCCCGTTTTATCAAAAACAATGGTGTCGCATTCCTGTATGCGTTCAATGATGCTGGTATTGCGCAAGTAAAATCCTTTTCGACCTAATTTTCGCAACATGTTTCCATAAGTGAAAGGCACCGAAAGCGCCAATGCACAGGGACAAGCAACAATCAATACGGATGTAATGATTTCTGGAATCCAACTTGGGTTGATAAAACTCCACACAATAGTTGAAACCAAAGCAATCAAGAGCACTGCTGCAATGAAGTAGCGAGAAATGCGATCTTGACGTGTTTGGAAAGCCAATTCTGTTTGCTTGCTGTGTTGTTCGTTCCACAATTGCGTCAAAGCACTTCGGGATGTCGTTTTTACCACACTCATGGATGCATTTTCACCACAAATTTTACCGCCAGCATATAATAGGTCTCCTTTTACTTTTTCAATCCAATCGGCTTCACCCGTAACGAAACTGTAATCAATAGTGGCTTTTTCAGAGAGTAATACACTGTCACAAGGAATGATTTCCTCATTGCGAATGGTCACTTCATCGCCAATTTCCAATTCATCAATCGGACATAAAACAGTTGAATCGACGTCTTTTTTAACGACTGCAACAGGGAAATAAGCCGTGAAATCGCGTTCAAAAGACAACCATTGGTAAGTTTTACTTTGAAACCATTTACCAATCAATAGGAAAAAGATGAAACCTGCAAAGGAATCCATGTAACCCGGACCTTCATCTGAAAATATGGCAACAACACTTCGTGCATACAAAGCCACAATTCCAATCGCAATCGGAATATCTAAATTCAAAGTCTTCGCTCGGATTGCTCCAATTGCCGATTTGAAGTAATCTTGTGCAGAATAGAGTAGAACCGGAACCGAAACTCCCAATGCTAAATAAGCACTTAGATTTCTAAAACCTTTGTAAGTGCTGTCGATTCCCAAATATTCTGGAAAACTCCACAGCATGATACTTCCAAAAGCAAATCCTGCCAATCCCAATTGGACCAACAAGCGTTTATCAAAGGTTTTCTCGTTTTTTTTGTTCGAAGAAAAATCAGGTGAATAACCAATTTTTGTCAGTAAAACAGCGACATCAGAAAGTGGAGTGACATCCGTATTGACGGTGATGGTTGCCAAGCGTTTCGGAAAATGTACCGTTGATTGCAAGATACCCGCATTCAACTTCGATAAATGCTCCAATAAATAAATACAACTTGCACAATGGATTTGAGGCAAATGTAAAGTAATGCGAATGATTGCACCTTCTTGAAAATCAATAAAACGTTGTCGAATGGCAGGGTCGTCTAAATGTGCAAACGATTCTTTGGAACTAGTTGAAGGACGAATTCCTGCTTGTTCATCTTGCAAATAATATTCACCCAAATGGTGTTGTGAAAGAAGTTGGTACACATTCTTGCAACCGTTGCAGCAAAATGCTTTGCGGTCAAAGATGATTTGTTCATCAATGATGGCATCATGGCAGTGAAAACAACTGTTCGGATCTTGTTGATCGATTTCCTTTTCGTTTGCTGTTGCTGTTGTGATGTCTTCTTGTACCATTGAATCTGTTGTTGCTCGTTCGTTCATGGTTGTTTGTCAGACGGTTAAACTAAATGTGGGTTTTGAAACGGGATTCCTCAAATAGGCATCGAAAGCCATGCAGCAATTTCTGACAAACGGTATTCCTTTTTCGGTAACAGAAATAGAGTTGTCTTTGATGTTCACCAAACCATCTTCAATCATTGGGAACAAGCGTTGAATGATTTCCCCAAAATGGATGAATGATTTCTTTGGAATTTCGGTATCAAAATGACACATCAAATTCAAAATATGTTGGCGAATTTCCAAATCTTCTAAAGATAATTCATGTCCTCTAGTGATCGGCAATTCATTTTTGTTAATGCGTTCCATATAGGCTTTTACGGAATGTTCGTTTTGTGCAAATCCAAACCAAGCATCCGATATTGCAGACATTCCTAATCCGATTAAAACGGGAGAAGATTGTGTGGTGTAGCCCATGAAATTGCGGTGCAAAGCTTTGTTATTCGTCGCAATAGCCAATTCATCTTCAGGTAAAGAGAAGTGATCCATACCAATTTCTACATAACCAGCTTTTAGAAACAACTCTTTCGCCATTTCATACAAAGCACGTTTGGTGGAACCAGAAGGCAAATCGTTTTCATCAAAACCTCGTTGACCAGTTCCTTTGATCCACGGAACATGTGCATAACTGTATAATGAAATGCGATGAGGTTTCAATTCCAAGGTTTTTTCAACCGTTTTCTTAAAGCCACAAATGGTTTGTTTGGGTAAACCAAAAACCAAATCATGACTGATGGAAGTGTAGCCATTTTCCAAAGCAAGGTCGTGTACAGTTTTCACTTGATCAAAGGTTTGAATACGATGAATAGCTTGCTGTACCACGTTATCGTAATCTTGAATACCGAAACTTACACGTGTGAAACCTAAGTTGTTCAAGGATTTTAAATGTGCTTCAGTTGTGGAATTTGGATGAGCTTCAAAACCCAATTCAGCACCTTTTACCAAAGGAGCAAGAGCTAAAATACCAGTTATCAATCGTTCCAAAGCTGCAGGAGCAAAAAAAGTTGGCGTTCCTCCACCCAAATGGATGCTACTAATTTTTACCGGTTCATTGATCGCTGAAAGTAGGAGCGACCATTCTTTGATCACAGCTTCAATGTAGGGATCTTCTACTTTGTGATTGGTGGTAATGTGTTTATGACAACCACAAAACGTACACAAAGAATCGCAATAAGGCAAATGAATGTAAATTCCAATTTCTTTTTCTTGTGTTAATCCAAGACCCTTCTGTACGACAGAAATCCAATCCTTTGTTTCCCACTGTTGAATTTTCCAAAAAGGTACAGTCGGATAGGACGTGTATCGAGGTCCGGGGACGTTGTATTTTGATACTAAATTTCCTACTTTCATAATGCTTGAATTTAAAGCAAAAGTATGGTTGATAAATTCCTTAAAAAATGACGTTGGTCAACTTTCCCAATTAATTGAAAAAGATTACCTTTGTTAGGTAAACAAATGAGCAACTAATGTTAGACAAGTCACACAAACATGTTTCATGTGAAAAATGTGCTGTTAGAGAAAATGGTATTTTTTCCAATTTAGTGAACGGCGAAGTCTGCGAAATGGACAACCACAAATCCTGTCACTACTACAAAAAGAATCAATCTTTATTTGTTGAAGGTTCTTATCCAAGAGGCGTTTTCTGTGTCAACCATGGAAAAGTGAAAATTTATGCTTTGGGTGACGAAGGAAAAGAACAAATCGTACACATTGCTAAAGAAGGCGAAGTTGTTGGATTCCGTTCGATGTTGAGTGGCGAGCCTTACAAATTATCTGCTTCAACTTTAGAAGATGCGAACATTTGTTTTGTTGCCAAAGATGATTTCTTAAACATGTTGGATACCAACACCGGAATGCGCAATGCTGTTCTGAAAGAATTGTCGAAAGAATTGGGTGAAAGAGCTATTTTCATTACCAATTTGGCTCAAAAATCGGTTCGTGAACGCTTGGCTTATTCCTTGATGTTGTTGAGTGATATTTACGGCGAGGATCCAATCAATTTGACGCGTGAAGACTTAGCTAACTTTGTTGGAACTGCAACTGAAACCTTGATTCGTTTATTGAAAGACTTCAAAGAAGAAGGATTGATCGATGTACAAACCCGCAAAGTGTTCATTGCGAATATGGACGGTATCATCAATTTGGCTGGTGGGCATCGGTAGGATTGAGGAGTTGTAGTTGTTAAATTATCGACACAACCATCTGGTTTTAAACTTCTTAAATTTTGTAATATTGCAATATTACCGGAGATTTTGAAGCCAGAATTATTACCTTTAAATCATTGTTTTTATTCTCATGAAAATAAATCAATCTTCTAAAACATTACCACGTTCATTTAAATCAATCTTATTGTTTGTATTTATTTTTACTATTGTATCAGGATGTTGGTCTGATGATATGAGTGAAGAGTACAAAGAATATCTAGCTTTACATCCAAGACCAGAATTAAATGAACAAGAAATTAGTTTTACGGATAG
>JADLGD010000045.1 GCA_020849495.1 Fluviicola sp. | reverse complement strand
GATACAAGAAATACGAAATCGATATCGTCGCTGAAAAAGCCGACAAAATTGTGGTTGTAGAAGTAAAAACAAGACAAACTGCCGAAATTGGAGAACCGTGGATGGCGGTGACCAAAAAGAAACAACGTCAAATCATACAATGCGCCAATGATTACGTACAAAGCAGAAACATTTCCAAAGAAGTGCGTTTTGATATCATTTCAATTGTACACAACAGCTATCGCAGCAAATTGGAGCACATTGTAGATGCTTTCTCTACTTAATACAGTTCCATTAAGTTGTTTTCCACAATAAAGAACCATCACCAAAACTGAGAAAACGGTACTTGTTTGCAAGTGCATGGGTGTAAATTCGTTTCCATTCATCCCCTACAAATGCGTGTATCAATAGCAACAAAGTCGATTGTGGTTGATGGAAATTAGTGAGAATGCCTTTTGCTGTGCGGATACTATAACCAGGACCAATCAATAATTGTGTTTTTGTCAGCAAACGCTCCAAATCCTTTTGATCTAAGAATTCGATCAAAGCCTTCAAAGCCGATTCAACAGTTATATCTTGAGGTAATTCATAGGCTTCCCATTGAGATAAACTCAACTGATCAATCGTTAAATCGGGGAAATGAAGACACTTCACTCCTATCCAATAAACACTTTCCAAAGTGCGTAAAGATGTTGTACCCACTGGAATCAATGGTTCGTTGAACCGCTCCAACCAATGGTTTAAAAATCGTTTGGAAACATCAATGAATTCTGCATGCATGGGATGTTCACCCAATGTATCCGATTTTACAGGTGCAAAAGTTCCTGCACCCACATGTAAAGTCACAAAATCATGTGCGATGTTTTTTTGAGCTAAACCATCAAAAACCCTATCAGTAAAATGCAATCCGGCTGTTGGTGCAGCAACGGATCCATCATGAGCGGCATAAATGGTTTGATAGCGTTCTTCATCCGCTGCCTCAGATTCCCTGTTCAAATAAGGAGGAAGCGGAATGACACCTGTTAAGTGCAAAACTTCAGCAAATGCGGTATTGGGTTTATTCCAAGAAAAAGCAATCAGGTAATGGTCTCCTCTTCGTTCAGCAATTGAAGCCGTCAATGTAAATTGTTTACCCTCGCTTTCAAAAGGCAAATCTAAAGTAGCTTCTTTCCACTTTTTTGCTCCTCCTACCAAACATTTCCATAGTACAGCATCTTGTTGAAGCATCGCAGTTTGAATCTCTGCATATTGCTCAGATGGCTCCAAACAAAAGACTTCAATTTTACCACCTGTTGATTTGGTAAACAACAAACGCGCTTCAACCACTTTGGTATTGTTCATCACCAAAAAAGCTCCTTCAGGTAATGCTTCCGGCAAATCTGTGTAATGTCTGTCAACGATTTCGCCCGCATTATAAATCAACAATTTACTGCTATCACGCGGTTCAACGGGATATTTTGCAATAAACTCATCGGGTAAATCATACGTAAATTGTTGAATGGACGTTTGCTGCACACGAAGGATTGACATATCTGCTTTTTTTGGCAAAAATACACTACAAATAAGTGAGTTCATCTATTTTTCTTGTAAACCGTGTAACGGATGCCCTTTTACTGCATTGAAAATGTGATAAAAACAACTGATAGCGTGATATTTATGGTTTTCAAGACAAAAACCTTTATCTTTGCGCCACTGCTGGGATAGCAGGAACTTAATTATGCTCGTGATGAACACAAGAAAAACAAGTACTGGGAGAGGCCGTACAACAACTGGAAAAGGAACGAAACCAAGTGGTTCAAAACCTGCTCCAAGATCAGGAAAACCAACCGTTAAGAGTGGTAGACCAGCTCCAAGTTTCGATAACAAACGCAAGGAGAAACCAGAACCAACAACTACCGCTTCAGTTAAACCAAAAACAGTTTCAGAAGACGGTGCATCCAAACATCATTTCAAACCGAAAGTGCGTAAAGGAGATCCACTTCCAACGTTCAATGAAGATGAAATTCGTTTGAACAAATACCTTTCAAATGCAGGAGTTTGTTCTCGTAGAGAAGCAGACGTATTGATTCAAACAGGTGTGGTAATGGTCAACGGTGTAGTGATTACCGAATTGGGTTACAAAATCAAAAAAGGAGATCGCATCCAATACGATGGTGAAACCATCAACGCTGAAACGAAACGCTATGTTTTATTGAATAAACCGAAAGACTTCATCACCACGATGGATGATCCTTGGGGACGTAAAACAGTGATGCGTTTGGTAATCAAAGCTTGTAAGGAGCGTATTTATCCAGTTGGAAGATTGGATAGAGATACAACAGGTTTGTTATTGTTCACAAACGATGGTGATTTGGCGAAAAAATTGACGCATCCTCGCTATGAAGCAAAGAAAATTTACCATGTTGAAACCGATAAAGCAGTTAGTGTTGAACACTTAGAAATGCTCATGAAAGGAATCGACTTGGAAGATGGACGCATTCAATGTGACAATGCGGAATACGTGAAAGATGGTAAATCATCCCGAGAAGTGGGTGTTGAAATCCATTCAGGCAAAAACAGAATCGTTCGTCGTATGTTTGAGAAATTGGGCTATGTAGTAGTAAAACTAGACCGTGTTCAATTTGCAAGCTTGACGAAAAAAGATTTGCCTAGAGGTTTTTACCGACATTTAACAGAACAAGAAGTTGCATTTTTAAAAATGTCAAAATAAAAACGAGCTCATGAAATCCTTTGTAGTTTTCGCATTGGCACTCCTAAGTGTTTTTCCGTCTATAGCACAGGTAAAACACAAGCAAAAGAAAAGTACTGCTGCGGGTACGATTTTCTTTTATTGGGGGTACAATCGATCGTATTATACCAAATCAAACATCCGTTTTTCGGGTGGTGAATCGTATGATTTTAAATTGAAAGACGTCAGAGCAACGGATAGACCAGATAAATTTGATGCTGGTGTGTATTTCAATCCAACAACGATTACTGTTCCTCAATACAATGCACGTTTGGGTTATTACATCAATGACAAATGGGCACTGACAATAGGTGTGGATCATTACAAATACGTAATGGCAGATAAGAACAACGTTTTGTTGGACGGATTCATCGCTCAGGGTGTAGACACCAATTGGGTGGGTAATTTTTCTGACGAACCAGTTGTGACAAACATGGATCAGTTTCACTATGAAAATACCAATGGGGTCAACTTCATTCGTTTAGAGTTAATGCGTTCGTTTGATATTTGGGAATTAGGAAGAAAACGCCAATTTGCTATAACAGGTAATCTAGGCGCTGGTTTAGGTCCAATTTTAACCTATAATGATTTGAATTTTGGACAAATTCATTCTTTTGCTACACCCTCCATTTCAGGATATGGACTTGGACTAAACGGAAGTGTTCGTTTTGAGTTTTTCAAACATTTCTTTCTGTCAGTAGAATCAGGATTGGGATTAGTCCATTTGACGCATGTTCGTACCAGACCAGATGACCGCAATCAGTTTGCAAGACAAGCCTTTGGTTTTTCATCCTATTTTGCAACAGCTGGTTTTTTATTCTATTTACGACCAAAAAATGGTTGTGATAGCTGTCCACATTGGTAGAAAATATTTAGAAGAGATAACAATAAATTGAAGTAAAAAATAACATGTCACAAGAATTATCAGAACAAGAATTGCAACGAAGACAAACGTTGCAGCAATTAAGAAGTGCAGGGATTGAACCTTATCCTGCAGCATTGTATCCTGTAACAGATTATTCAGCTAGTATAAAGAACAACTTTGAAGAAGGTAAAGAAGTATGTTTGGCTGGACGAATGATGAGTCAACGCGTTATGGGTAAAGCTTCTTTTGCTGAGATTCAAGATGCAGAAGGACGCATACAAGTGTACTTTAACCGCGATGAAATTTGTCCGGGTGAAGACAAAACGTTGTACAACGATTTATTCAAAAAATGGTTGGATTTAGGGGATTTCATTGGAGTAAAAGGTGAAGTTTTCAAAACACAAGTTGGTGAAGTTTCCGTTCACGTTCGTGAGTTTAGCTTATTGAGCAAATCCTTGAAACCACTCCCTTTGCCAAAAACAGACGCAGAGGGTAAAGTTCACGATGCTTTTACTGATCCAGAATTGCGTTACCGTCAACGATATGTTGATTTAGTGGTGAACCCACAAGTGAGAGACATTTTTGTAAAACGCACCAAGTTGTTCAATGCCATGCGTGGTTTTTTCAACGATGCGGGATACATGGAAGTTGAAACTCCGGTTTTACAAGCTATTCCAGGTGGAGCCTCAGCTCGTCCGTTCATTACCCATCACAATGCATTGGATATTCCATTGTACATGCGTATTGCAAATGAATTGTATTTGAAACGATTAATCGTTGGTGGATTTGATGGCGTTTACGAGTTTTCTAAAAACTTCCGCAACGAAGGAATGGACCGTACGCACAATCCAGAATTTACAGCCATGGAAATCTATGTAGCTTACAAAGATTACAACTGGATGATGGATTTCACAGAGCGTTTGTTGGAACATTGTGCCATTGCGGTGAATGGAACAACAGAAGCAACTTTTGGTGAACATAAAATCAATTTCAAAGCGCCATACAAACGTGTTACCATGCGTCAATCCATCATTGATTTTACCGGGTTTGATATCCATGGAAAATCAGAAGAGGAATTGCGTGCTGCTGCTAAAGGCATGGGGATAGCTGTTGATGAAACAATGGGGAAAGGCAAATTGATTGACGAGATTTTTGGTGAAAAATGCGAAGGAAATTACATCCAACCAACATTCATCACTGATTATCCGAAAGAAATGTCTCCTTTGTGTAAAACACACCGCGAAGATCCAGATTTGACAGAACGTTTTGAATTAATGGTTTGTGGTAAAGAGGTAGCGAACGCATACTCTGAGTTGAACGACCCAATTGATCAACGTGAGCGTTTTGAAGAACAATTGCGTTTACAAGAAAAAGGAGATGACGAAGCGATGTTCATTGACCAAGACTTTCTTAGAGCATTGGAATATGGAATGCCACCAACTTCAGGCTTAGGGATAGGTATGGATCGTTTGATCATGTATTTGACAAATAACCCTTCCATCCAAGAAGTGTTGTTTTTCCCTCAAATGCGCCCAGAAAAAGTGGTGAAAGTGGTATTGAATGAAAACGAACAGTTGATCTTCGACATCATGGAACGCGAAAAAACCATGGAATTGAATGCTTTGAAATCCTCAGTTAATTTAAGTAACAAGGCTTGGGATACGAGTATCAAAGGATTAACGAAACACGGTTTATTGAAAGTAACCAAAATCGATGAAACCTTAACGGTTGATTTGGTATAAACAAATTGAATAAAAAAAGTAGGGGACGCGATGCATCGCGTCCCCTACTACAATAAATTCATCGCATCCCCTACAACAATTCATTTATAATTTGAATACAAATCCACCGTTTACATACGATTTACCGTAACCAGCTTCAGCATAAACCCCTAAGTTGTCTTTGAAGAAATAACGGATTCCAGCATGTGGACCAGCATAAAACAAAAACCCAACTTCTGATTCATAGAAATAAGGTGCGTCTTTGTAATTTGATTTTGCAACTGCAAACGCAGGTCCAGATCCAGCAGACAAACCAGCATAAACATCTAATTTATCCGCAAATGATTTTCCTGCTTTATCAGCGATGAGCTGTAAAAAGTGGAAATTACATTGAACCCCAATTGGAATTGCAAAACTAGCATAACCAGAACTTCCAACTACTGGATAATTTCCATTGTAATAAACTCCTGAAGCACCAAGATTTGGTGTAGCATCAAAACCAACGTGAAAACCAAGGCCAACGTATTGATGAATACCAAATTCTAATTGAGCCGACACATTAAATGCAGTAGGACTCATCCAGCCTTTGTAGCCTTTGTTGTTTTCAGGGTAATGTTGTAAGTGTTCACTCAATCCAATTCCAGCTAAAAAGTACTTACTTCCTTTACCACCGAAACCTTGTGAAAAAACAGTAAAAGTTCCTGTTAAAAACAGGAAAACCAATGTGATACTTCTAATCTTCTTTCTCATAATTATTATTTTTTACAAAGTTACGCTTTCAAGATTAGCAAGCATCAGGGTTTTACCTAAATAATCAAAATACCTAACCAAAATCAGTTTTTTTTCTGATTGCCCTCATTTATAATCTATTCCACTTGCTTCATCTTTGTCTTATTCAAAACACAAGATATGAGCACACAACAAAACATTAATCCAGGTATCTGGGGGAAACTCGGATTCTGGGCAGAAGAAAATAGATTTGGAGTTATTGCAGTTGCACTTTTAATTGTAGGATGCGTTGGTGGCGTATGTATGCAAATGGGAGCAGTTAGAGAAATATGGTCAATGATTTTAGTGATTGTCCCAACTATGCTTACATTAAGTCTTTTATTAGCTGTTGCACCAATGAGATGGATCTTGAATGCGCTGGCACTTTCGGTAGTAGTCGATTTACTGGTTATTTTGCTCGTTCATATCTAGTATTTTAAGCGCATTCATCATTAAACCCTGGCGAAATTCGTCAGGGTTTCTTTTTTCAAGTGGTTTTCCAAGGGGATTAATCCCCTTGAAAAAGAACCCCACTGGAAAAAACAATTCCCCTTGGAAATCTTTATCTTATCCACTAATTTAGTTCAGTGAACTTTGGAAAAATAGACCCCCAATTATTACATCAGGTAGATCTTACTTTGCCGAATGACCATCCTGTTACCACACAACTTCTTAATGGAACTCGAGTGGATCAACCTCATTTATACTTTGGTTGTTCAAGTTGGGGCTTAAAAGATTGGGTTGGGACCCTCTATCCTAAAGGATTACCAAGTAAAGATTTCTTGAAATACTATTCTGAATTTTACCAAACGGTAGAAATGAGTTCCTTGTTTTACGGTTTGCCTTCTACCATTCAATTGGAAAAATGGTACCATGCTGTTGGACCTGACTTTCGCTTTTGCCCAAAATTCTCTGAAGTTATTACGCATACGAAACAATTGAAAGGGATTGAAAAAGAATTACAATTGTATTTGGACAACATTGCTGTTTTAGGTGAAAAATTGGGACCCGTTTTCTTCATGCCACACCCAAAAATGGGAATAGAATCGCTTACTACGATTCTTCATTTTATAGAACAATTACCTCCATCACTGGAAGTATTTACAGAACTTAGAAATTCAGATTGGTTTACTTCACCTCATCATGAAGTGCTTTTTGACACCTTAGAAAATTGGAATCGAGGAACTGTTATTACAGATACTGCAGGTAAACGCGAGGTGATTCACATGCACCTAACGACCAAAGAAGCATTCATACGATTTGTAGGAAACGACTTGCATCCTACAGATTATCAACGCATTGATAAATGGGTACAACGATTGAAAAGTTGGTTAGATAGAGGTTTGGAGAAATGTTACTTTTTCATTCACCAACACGAAGAAAAACATGCTCCCGTTTTATTACATTATCTCATCGAACAAATGAATTTACATTGCAAGTTGTCGATTCCTCAAAAGCCTTTTGTGTTTGAAGGGGGTTTGTTTGGGTAGTCCTCTTGCTTTCACTACCTTTGCCGCTCATTCAGAATAACACATGATTTCAATTGATGCAATTGCCGTTGAATTTAGCGGTAGAACTTTATTTAGCGACGTTTCATTCGTCATCAACGAGAACGATAAAATCGCATTGATGGGTAAAAACGGGGCTGGAAAATCCACCTTGCTTAAAATTCTTGCTGGTATCAATAAACCAACAAGCGGTTCCATTTCTGCACCGAAAGATTATGTCATCGCTTATCTACCACAGCATTTGTTGACGGAAGATAATTGCACGGTTTTCGAAGAAACATCCAAGGCTTTTGCAAGCATTTTTTCCATGCGTGATGAGATTGAAGCATTGAATCAAGAACTAACCGTTCGAACCGATTACGATTCGGATGATTACATGAAATTGATCGAACGTGTTTCCGAATTGAGTGAAAAATACTATTCCATCGAAGAAATCAACTACGATGGCGAGGTAGAAAAAGTACTGAAAGGAATGGGCTTTTTACGTGAAGATTTCACGCGTCCTACATCTGAATTTAGTGGTGGCTGGCGAATGCGCATCGAATTGGCCAAAATCCTTTTACAAAAACCGGATTTGATTTTATTGGATGAGCCGACCAATCACATGGACATAGAATCCATTCAATGGTTGGAAGATTTCTTGGTGAATAGTGCTAAAGCGGTTGTCGTTATTTCCCATGACCGTGCTTTTGTTGATGCAATTACAACGCGTACGATCGAAGTAACGATGGGACGTATTTATGACTACAAAGCGAAGTATTCTCATTACTTGGAATTGCGTAAAGAACGAAGAGCTCAACAACAGAAACAATACGAAGAACAACAAAAATTTATTGCAGAAACAACTGAATTCATTGAGCGTTTTAAAGGAACTTATTCCAAAACATTGCAGGTGCAATCACGTGTGAAAATGTTGGAAAAACTCGACATCATTGAAGTGGATGAAATTGATACATCGGCTTTGCGATTGACCTTCCCTCCTGCTCCACGATCTGGTCGTTATCCAGTAACGATTTCAGATTTGAGTAAATCATACGATAATCATTTGGTATTCAAGGACGCTTCATTGACCATCGAACGCGGTGAAAAAGTGGCTTTCTTAGGTAGAAACGGTGAAGGAAAATCAACGATGGTGAAAGCCATCATGAATGAAATTGATTTCGCTGGAAATTTGGAGTTAGGACACAATACTCAAATTGGCTACTTTGCACAAAACCAAGCTTCGATGTTGGACGAATCGTTGACCGTTTTTGAAACCATAGATCGCATTGCTGAAGGAGATGCTCGTAACAAGATACGTGATATATTGGGTGCCTTTATGTTTGGCGGTGATAATTCTACTAAAAAAGTGAAAGTCCTTTCCGGTGGTGAAAAAACACGTTTGGCCATGATCAAATTGTTGTTGGAACCCGTGAATCTGTTAATCCTGGATGAGCCGACGAATCATTTGGACATGAAAACGAAAGACATCATCAAAGATGCCTTGAAAGCATTTGATGGTACGTTGATTTTGGTTTCTCATGACCGTGATTTCTTAGACGGATTGGTAACAAAAGTGTATGAATTTGGCAATAAACAAGTGAAAACTCATTTCGAAGATATCAATGGTTTCTTGGCTACTAAGAAATTGGAAAATCTAAAAGAAATCGAACGCAAATAAGCTGTGGATTTTTCACAAGTACTCACCACAACTGGAACAATGATCCAGGAAACTTCCTTCGCAGAATGGATGGGTGTGAGTACTAGTATTGTTTATTTGCTTTTGGCAACTTATGAAAAACGCAGTTGCTGGTATTTTGCATTTACTAGTTCCATTCTTTATGTTTATTTGAGTTTTGCAGGACAACTGTATGTGGATTCTGTTTTGAACATTTTCTATGCTTTGATGGCGGTTTATGGCTGGTTTTTGTGGAATCAACAAAAAAGCGGTACTGGCAATGAAATACAACTATTCACCTTGAAATGGCATGCTCAATGGATTGCTGTTGCACTTATTTCAGGTTTGATTACAGGTTGGGTTTTAAAAAAATATACCGATCAAGCTTATCCATTCATTGATTCAATCGCTTTTTACTTGAGTATTTTAGCTACTTGGATGACCACTAAAAAAGTATTAGAAAATTGGATCTACTTTGTTTTGATTGATGCAACGATGATATTCATCTATTTCAATCGGGGATATTTCCTAACGAGTTTCTTGTTTTTAGCTTACACTTTGTTAGCATTGCGTGCCTTTTTTACTTGGCGAAAAGTCTATTTACAGCAACAAACTTAAGCGTGTAAGATTGTTCGAATTACCTCGAGTGATTTGAGTTCATGCATACCTTGT
>JADLGD010000044.1 GCA_020849495.1 Fluviicola sp. | reverse complement strand
TTAACGCTTGTCGGATAATCGTTGAACAATTGTTCCAATGTAATGCTCCACATCACAACTTCTTGTTGATTGATGGTTGTTGTTAGATGTATCGCTTCAGGAGATATGATTGTGGAATTGTCAGTTTTCTTCATGTTGTATAACACGTAACAATTGGTGATGGGGGATGAAATCCAATAAAAAATACTATCTCTTGGCGGATAAGCATAAAAAACTGCTCCGTCTGGCATGTAAATCAATGAGTCTTCACCGTAACTATTGATAAGTGGAATTGTAGATTCAATGCCCATTTTTTTGATGGTACTAGGTGCTTCCCACAATGAATCACGATTGATCTTTTTCCAGTTTAAATTTCTAAAAGGCCAATTGAATTCATGTATGAATTCGTCTTTGCAATTTGCTGGAAGTTTGTATTTCCATTCATGTTCACCAGTTTTATTTGGACTGAATCTTCCAAACAAAATAAAGGGTGAACCTTCATAATTGCGTGCATTGGTCAAGTCTTTTTCTTGAATTTTTGTTTGATAAGTTTGGATGTCGCTTAGTAGGATTTCAATACAAGCATTTTTGTCATTTTGAAAGTAGGAATCAATGATTTTGTATCCATCCATATCTGAAAATGCAGCAAATGATTTTGAGGCAACAATTTCAGCTTGTTGTTCGCCGTACTTTTTGGTAAAAGCAATCAAGTAAGGCACATATACAGAAGATGCATTCAAACTATCTAAGACTAAAATCCCAGTGATTTCATTCAAATCGATGAAGAAATGATCAGGTTCAGGATAAATAAAAGTGTAAGTTCCATCAGGAAGTACGTTTTCAATTGGTTCTCCAAAATCATCCGTTAATGGAATATCACTTTGTGGACCATAGCGATAACTGAATTGAATTGTAGGGAATTTTGCTAAAATACGCTCTTCTGCTTCCATGCTCATTCCCTCAAAACAAAATTGGTTGTTTTGTAAAATGGCAAACAAGCTATAAGGTGATTCTTCATCAAACAAAACTTGTGTTTGTTCGGATTTCTCAATATAATGAATCCTAGTTTGTGCAACTGCTCCCCAAGTAACTAAACAATAGGCAATTATCAATATTCCTTTCATTTGCGGATGGTAAAATGAGCGCTTTTTTTCCTAGGACAGCCACCAGTTCCAATAACCGTTGACAATAAAGAGATATCAACACTTCTGGTTGAACTGTTCTGAATGGCCGTTTCAATGAAATTAACCACTTTCTTTGGGAAAACATTTCCATCAAATTCAAACGATTGGTTGTTGATTTTAATTGTTGTAGTGAAGAAACGAGTTGAAAATTCCAAAAAAATATCTTCGTCATAATGTCCACTTAAATGCATATTCTTTTGAAGAATAACCGTGTCTCCATTTTTAACATTGCACAAGTAAATATCGGGAGGAGGTAAATTTCTAATCCTGAAAAAGGCTTTGTCTAAAGTGTCACTTGTTCGTGTGTTAATGGTATAAATAAATGTAGATTTTGCATGACTTGAGACATTAGCTACATATTGAAAGGAATCTTTTTCAGTAAAAGTGACATCGTCTGAAATCAAGGTAATTGAATCTGAAACGCCATTGTTTGCAATTTCGATTACATTGTAATAACCACTGTAAAGCACAAACAATTCAGGCATACCAATTACAGCACCTTGACTCACAGAACAAAAAGGCAGCAAAATTAAAACGACTATTTTCCCAATCTTACTCATGCAAAACTCTAAACTCTGCTTGAGATTTGCGAAGAATACCTTGAGGATCTTTTACTTGCATTGCTACTTGAATCAGTGTGCCATTTTCGAGTCCTGCTAAAATTGTTTTAAACTCATCTGAAAATATTGGACCATTGAATTTGAATGTTTTGTTAGCTGTTTGAATATTAATTTCACCTTGAATCACTTCAAATTGACTTTGAATCGGGAAGTCGGATGGAAGTTGTACCGCAAAAGCTTTGTTTTTCTCTGATATGGTCTTGCTCGTTTCATTGCCATCTACTGTTATGAATGCTTGAGGTAAATTGGCAATGGTGAAATGATAAGTTTCTAAAGTGTCTTTACTTTTAGTGGAGCGCACAAAAATCTGAGCAGTTTTTAAGGAACTTTTTGGTCTTGCAATGTAATACGTTTCTTTTTGGATCAGTTCAACATCATTGCTAAAAACTTCAATGTTTTGTTTTTTACCTTGGCTTCCTAGATTGATTTTATTATCATATCCGCGGAACAATCGAGGGGTTTCACTTACAGAAAGGTTCGTTTGTGACCAGTTTACCATTGGCATGGAAGCGAAAAGACTGAGAATTAAAAAGGGCGTTTTCATAAGCTTGAAATTATGTTTGGTTAATGTCAGGATTGATTAAAAGTAACAAACTTTTTTTTGGCATTCATCTAACCAAAAAACTTCTAGTATATTCGAAGCAAATTTCGAATTCATGAAACGTACTTTGACCAATATTCCTGTTGTAGTTGTTGCTTTTTTACTGCTATTGTCGTGTCACAATGCACGCAAAATAAAAGTAGAAAACATTGAGAAATTGGTGTTGGATTATGATTCTTATACTCCCAATAATTATAATACCACGTTTCCTGGCAAGGTGTGTGCGCAGATGAAATCTACAGAATACACTTGTTTAAAGAACAATTCCAATTTTTCATCGAGCTCAAATGTGGATTTCAATATCAATAGAGAGAAAATCACTGTGGTTGGTGCTCCTCTGAAATTCAATCAATCGAAGGTTCCTGTGGTGTTGATCTATGAGGATAACAAAGAAAATCATGTGGAATACAACGATACACTGTACATCAATTTCAAAGCGCCCATCTCAATCAATGCAGCTTTTGCAGATGGTCAAAATGGACAAAAAGGGAAAGATGGCAATCAAAGTTTGTTGTTTAGAGATGGACAAGAAGGAGATCCAGGAACTTCCGGTCAACATGGAAATCCGGGTCCACAAGTAGATGTGTATGTTTGGAAAGATTCGGTAGGGATGTACTATTTTTATGTATCCAACAAAACAACGGGTTACATCAGTCGCTTGAATTTAAGCTTGCAAACAGATTTCACACTTTCTGTTAATGGTTCTGATGGTGGAAACGGCGGAAATGGCGGAAACGGAGGTGATGGAAAAAACTTTGAAGTCAACGGTTCTAAAATCAAATACGGCGGAAATGGCGGTCGTGGAGGAATGGGAGGTAACGGTGGTAACGGCGGCAACGGTGGTTTCATTCGTTGTGTCATTCATCCTTCTGCAAGCGATATCCAACCCTTTCTAAAGTTTTCTGCATTCGGAGGAAACGGTGGTGACATGGGACGTGGAGGTGAAGGTGGAAGACCTGGTACTGCTCATTCTAGTCAAGCTGCAACAGTTGTTGGACAAAAAGGTTTCAGTGGCGCAAGAGGGCTCAATGGAGCTAACGGAACTGTCAATACAACAGTAGAGTTATTTGATCCAAAAGCATTTTATTAAAGAGTGATTTTAGTGAATTGTTAAATTTTATTTAACGGAGTATTAAACCTTTTTGTGTTTTGCCTATCTATTCTTGAAAACTATAAAACATGAAAAAACTATCGCTCATTTTTGTTGCTGTAATTTCTATGGCAACAGCTCTCCAAGCACAAGATTTATACGATCGCGGTACCATACAAACTGTTGAGATTTTTTTTGGATTTGCTAATTGGGATGCACAGTTAGATGCATTGGCAAGTACAACTGAAGATTATTTGTTGGCAGATTCAGTGCGCATCAACGGTGTTACTTTTGATAGTTGTGGAGTGAAGTACAAAGGAAATAGCTCTTACAATGCGAATAACAATAAGAATCCAATCCACATTGAATTAAATTACATTCATGGTAATGCCGATTATCAAGGCTACACGGATTTGAAATTGCAGAATGGTTATCAAGATCCTTCCATGATTCGTGAAGTATTGTCTTATGCTATTTTGGAGCAATACATGGATTGTCCGAAAGCGAATTTTGCCAATGTATACATCAATGGATCTTTGAGAGGATTGTATTCTAACGCTGAAAGCATTGGGAAAGATTTCAATGCAAACCATTATTACTCAAACGATGGTTCGTTTTTCAAATGCAATCCTGTTGGAGGTGCTGGTCCATCTGGTGGTGGAAATCCCGATTTGAATTACATTGGAGCTGACTCATCGCTTTACAGTACGCGTTATGAATTAAAATCTACTTATGGTTGGAATGACTTAGTAGATTTGATGAATACCTTGAACAATGATTTCACCAACATAGAATCAAAATTGGACGTGGATCGCGCTCTATGGATGTTGGCTTTTAACAATGTATTGGTGAATTTGGATTCATATTCTGGTGCTTTCCGTCAGAATTATTATTTGTACAAAGATTTGAACGATCGTTTTGTTCCAACAGTGTGGGATTTGAATATGAGTTTTGCTGGTTTTCCTGGTGGAACAGGTTCAGGAGCTTATACTGCAACTTCATTGGATCCAATGTCAAATAGTACTTCAACAAACCATCCTTTAATTGTTAAAATGTTGGGCAATGCGCAATACAAACGCATGTACATGGCTCACATTCGCACCATTGTTCAAGAAACTTTTGCAAGTGGAGATTATATTGATACAGCAAATGTCATTCGTGCTTCAATTGATGCAGCGGTTCAAGCAGATCCCTACAAATTTTACACCTATACACAGTTCCAAAATAGTTTAACTACGAGTGTTTCTGGTGGTGGTCCTATGGGAAGTTCTATCCCTGGAATTCAAGCGTTGATGGATGCTCGCGCAACTTTTTTTAGTACAAATAGCAATTACATTTTGGTTGCGCCAACAATTTCAGCTTACGCACCAAGTAATGCGACACCTAACTATGGTGAATCGATTTTTATAACTGCTACTTGTTCCAATGAATCAGCTGTTTATTTAGGATACAGAATGGAACATCCTTTGCGTTTTACGCGCGTTCAGATGTTTGATGATGGAGCACATGGTGACGGAGCAGCAGGAGATCATGTTTACGGCGCTTCTGTAACCTTGAATTGCTTGAATTTGGAATATTACATTTATACTGAAAATGCGAATGCGGGATTGTTTAGTCCACAAAGAGCAGAACACGAATACCACATTTTAGCAGTGCTTCCACCGCTTCCTGCTGTTGGAGCAATCGTAATCAATGAATTATTAGCAGATAACGGAACTATTAATACCGATCCAAATGGACAAAGTGAAGATTGGTTTGAGCTTTTCAACACAACTTCTTCTACAGTTAATTTAACAGGTTTGTATGTTTCTGACGATGCCTTGGATTTAACGAAATGGCAAATTCCAGTCAACACAACGATTCCAGCAAATGGTTATTTAGGTGTTTGGGCAGACAATGATTTGGATCAAAGTGGCTTGCATGCCGCATTTAAATTAGGTGCTTCAGGTGAATCCTTGATTTTAAGTGACGGTGTGAATATCTTCGATCAAGTAACTTTTACTGCGCAAACGACTGATGTTTCTTATGGACGTTGTCCGGATGGATCTACATTTGATTTTGCAGTACCAACATTTGAAGCAACGAATAATTGTACGCTTGGAGTTGATGAATCGATCATTCCATTGGCAATTTCCATGTACCCAGTTCCATCAAATGGCGATGTAACTATTGCTTCAACTGAGCAAGGAGCTGTAGAAGTCGTGATTTTTGATATGCAAGGTAGAATGGTTTATTCAACTTCGATTGATAATACAACAACGACGGTTCCTTCAGCAAATTGGGAAAGTGGTTGTTACATTGCACGTTTTTCGAACGAAGCAGGTAAAAACACCGTTTTGCGTTTAGTAAAAGAGTAATCATTTTTTTACGATATAGTGAAAGTCCCAGCAGTTTGTTGGGACTTTTTGTTTGGTGGTTTAAAGTATTTATAGTAACATTGTGACACAAAATAAGGCTCAATCTTTACCAACTAAAGATTTCTTATTTTCAAATCGACCGAAAATACACTACGTCCTAGATTTCAAACTTGATTTTTTATAACTCATTTTCAATAAAATGGAATACAATACAACACGTGTTAAACTGATGCTTCCTGAATATGGAAGAAACGTACAAGAAATGATTGCTCATGCGATGGAAATTGCAGATAGAGACGAACGTAACAAAGCTACAAGAGCCATCATTGAAGTAATGGGGCAATTGAATCCACATTTACGTGATGTGGATGATTTTAGACACAAATTATGGACGCATTTATTTGTTATGTCTGATTTTAAATTGGATGTAGATTCACCTTACGAAATTCCAAAAGCTGAAACCTTGATGAGTAAGCCAGATATCATGGAGTATCCAAAAAGTAAAATCAAATACGGTCATTATGGAAAATATACACAAGCAATTTTACGTCAATCAAGAGAAGTGACAGCTGAAGATGAGCGCCAGTATTTGAAAATTACGATGGCGAATTTCATGAAAAAGCAGTTTTTAGCTTACAACAATGATACAGTTGAAAATCATGTCATTGCAGATCAGTTGAAAGATTTATCTCAAGGTGATTTAATTTTGGAAAATCCAGATGAATTGATGAATACCAATTTGATTTTAAAATCATTCGGAATTCAGCCCAACAAGCGCAATAACATTAAGAAAAACCAAAAAAACAACAAAAATAAAAATAGAAAAAAGATGTAATTCGTCATTTCAATGCAACGTTTTCAGTTTAGTTACTGTCTACTTGTTGTAATTGAAAATTTAACGAATGAAAAATCTACTTCTACTACTACTTTTTGTAACATCATGGTCCTTCGGACAAAACACACCAACCTTTAATTATGTAACTGAAACACAATATCAGTATTTAAAAACACATAATGGGTTAACTGGAAACGAGGTGGTTTTGTCCGAAGGAATGGTGAATCCAAACGATTATAAAGGAACGGTTTACGTTTCAAGTTATAGTCCAGAAAAAGCAACCGGATGTTCTGGTTACTTTCCTCCTCCAGGACCTTCTTTACCATCCACTTCTATAGACGATGGTTGGGCTACAGCTAGTCCTTTCACTTTGCCTTTTTCATTTTGTTTTTATGGAAACAATTACAATCAAGTTTGGATGAACAACAACGGGAATATCAGTTTTAACAATGGTATTTCTGCGTTTAGTTCTTCCGCTTTCCCGTCTGTAGGAAACACAATGATTGCTGCTTTTTGGGGAGATTTCTATTTGACAAATGGAGGAACCATGCACGCAACGATCACGCCAACTGCAGCAATTTTCAACTGGGTTTCGATGGGGTATTACAGCAATCAAAATGATAAAGTAAATACCTGTCAGATTGTGATTACAAATGGTTTGGATCCTTTGGTTATTGAAGGAAATACGGCGATTCATTTTGCTGATATGCAATGGACAACAGGTAGCGCATCAAGTGGAGTTGGAGGTTTCTTAGGAACTCCTGCAACTGTTGGAGCAAATTCTGGAAATGGAACTGATTTTATTCAAATTGGTCGTTTTGATCACGCTGGTACTGATTATGATGGTCCTAATGGTAACAATGATGGCGTTTCTTGGTTAGATAACAAATCTTTTTACTTCGATTTTTGTACAACAGGAAACATTGCACCTCTTGCTTTACAAACTTCTTATTGTGATACCATTCAGGTTTGTAATACAGGGACTTCTCAAATCGTTTTCCCTTTTAGTTCCCCTGAAAACAATCAGTTGACACATGTGTATGTGGATTCTACAACCTTATTAAATTACACGACGCAAGATTCAATTGTTGCTGCGAATGGTTCAATTACGGTCAATATCAATGGTTCCATGGAAACCTTAGGGGTTCATACATTGATTATGAGTGCGGTAGATAATTACAGTACACAAGATACAACGACCATCACTTATTACATTGAAATTGTTGATGGATCCAGTTTCTTTACACCTGAACCAATCATTTCTTTCAATCCTGGATGTTCTCCTGTTGATTTTACCGTTTCAGGAACATGGGATAGCTATTCTTGGCAAGAAACAGGTAGTGGCACCAATCCAAACAATACAAATAGTACTTACACAATTGATAATGCACATAATGGTTTGTTGTCCGTTACAATTACTACTAACGGTTGTTCATATACTGTAGATACGTTTGCAATAGTGAATCCTCAACCGGTATTCAATTTTGCAGGTAGTTTTGATTTTTGCTCCAATGAATTCTTTACGCAGTTAGCGTTATCGGATTCTGCTTTGTTGTCAAGTGTCAATTGGTTCAATGCAACCGCTCCAACAATTCCAATTTCAAATAACTTCTCTATGAGTTTGGTCAATGGACAATATGTGATTGAGATTTTTGATAATACGGGTACTTGTTCAAATGATACAACTATTACCATTTCAATGATACCTTCGCCAGCAATATTCATCGATACATTTGCATGTGATTTTTCTTTCCAAGTAAGTAATACCTTCTCAGCAGGTGGCGGAATTTGGTCTTCTCTTGATCCTGAAATCAGTTTCAATGATCCAACTTTAGCGAACCCAATCATTACCAGCTCAGCAGTTGGAACGTATCAAGTTTCATTTACCGATAATGTATGTAATGAAACACTAACGCGTTCAATAGAGTTTATTCCTTATCCAACGATTTTTAATGATACACTGATTTGTTCTGATACGCTGAATATAGTAAATGTAAGTGCTTATGGAAATTCAGTCACATGGGCTTCATCTGATCCATCCAATGTCAATTTCCTTCCTGACGATGCAACGATGTTAGCTACAGTAGTTTTTGATCAGCCGGGAACTTATAATTTGGTAATGACGGATAAAAAATGTTTGAATGCTGTGAATGTAGATGTGACTTTAGCAGTTCTACCTCAAATTCTTCAAGATACCTTTGCTTGTGATAACCAACTAAACATTGTGGGAACAGTTGCAAATAATGGTGGAGTTTGGAGTTCTACTGATTCAGAAATATCTTTCAATAATCCGAACGCTTTGAATCCAATTGTACAAACAACAACTCCTGGAGTTTATACGGTTCAATTTACGGATAACTCTTGTCAACTTTCAGAGACGGTGGTCATTGATTTCATTGCAAATCCTGTGGTTTCAACCTTCGATACCTTGATTTGTAGCGGAGATGCTGTAACATTAATTGCTAGTGGTGCTCCACAAAACGATACTTATACTTGGAGTGATGGAACACAAGGAATATCTACCGTTGCAAGTTTAGACGGTGATTACATTGTTGTAGCACAAAATGAATGTGGAACTGCAACAGATACAGCTTATGTGGTTACGATGCCTTGTAATATCATTGTACCAAACATCATCGTACTTTCGTCAACAGCAGGTAACAATGCATTGTTTATAGAATACGACGGTGCTGAAGCATTTGAATTAGTGATTACCAATCGTTGGGGAAATGTGGTTTTTGAAACTACAGATCCGTTGAATGTGTGGAATGGTACTCAAAATGGCCAAGTATTATCTGAAGGAATCTATTCGTATATTCTTGAAGTGACTTTGGTTAACGGAGAAGAATTAACAAAGCAAGGTTTCATTCACCTTTACCATTAACAATAGTTGATTTTCAAAAGAGAAGGGATGGCGAAAGCAGTCCCTTTTTTTATTAATAATGAATTGTTGAACATTTCCTATTTTGTTTGCTTTGTGAACAGTATTTATTTGTTCTTTTGATTCGTTAAAAAGCATAATACATACAATCATGTCTTCATTTGAAATTTACGGAGGTAAAAAACTAAAAGGTGAATTGACTCCTCAAGGAGCTAAAAACGAGGCGCTACAAGTGTTGTGTGCACCTTTGTTGACTTCTGAAAAAGTGACCATTTCCAATATTCCTGATATTGTTGATGTGAATAAACTGATCGATTTATTGCAAACAATGGGTGTGAAAATCGAAAAAGTGGAGCGAGGAACTTACATCTTCCAAGCAAAGGACATTGATTTAGCTTATTTGGAAACAGAAGATTTCAAGAAAAGAGCAGGTTCTTTGCGTGGATCGATCATGATTGTTGGTCCATTGTTGGCACGTTTTGGTAAAGGATTTATTCCAAAACCAGGAGGAGATAAAATTGGACGTAGAAGATTGGATACTCACTTTGAAGGTTTTGCCATGTTGGGTGCGAAATTCAATTACGATGCGGGTGAACATTTCTATTCCATCGAAGCGAAAAAATTAAAAGGAACATACATTCACCTTGACGAAGCTTCTGTAACAGGAACAGCAAATGTCATCATGGCTGCAGTTTTAGCTGAAGGAACAACGACTTTTTACAATGCAGCTTGTGAGCCTTACATCCAACAATTGTGTAAAATGCTCAACGCAATGGGGGCAAAAATCTCTGGAATTAGTTCCAATTTATTGACCATTGAAGGAGTGAAAGAATTAGGAGGTTGTTACCATCGCATTCTTCCAGATATGATTGAAATTGGAAGTTTCATTGGATTGGCTGCCATGACGCAATCTGAAATCACGATCAAAGATGTTAGCTGGGAAAACTTGGGTGTAATTCCAAATACCTTTAGACGATTAGGAATTAAATTGGAACGAAGAGGAGATGATATTTACATTCCTGCTCAAGAATCGTATGAAATTGATACGTTTATTGATGGATCTATCTTGACCATTTACGATGCACCTTGGCCAGGTTTCACTCCCGATTTGTTGTCGATTATTTTAGTCGTAGCAACTCAAGCTAAAGGAAGTGTGTTGATTCACCAAAAGATGTTCGAATCGCGTTTGTTCTTCACCGATAAATTAATCGATATGGGAGCGCAAATTATTTTGTGTGATCCACACAGAGCAACGGTTATTGGTTTAGGACGTCAACATAAATTGAGAGGTATCAATATGACTTCTCCGGATATCCGTGCAGGAGTTTCATTGTTGATTGCTGCATTGGCTGCTGAAGGAAAAAGTGTGATTCACAATATTGAACAAATTGACAGAGGGTATCAAGATATCGAGATTCGTTTACGAAATTTAGGTGCAGATATTCGTCGAGTAAATTAAGGAAAATGAGAAATAGTATTATTGTTTCAGTTGCTTTAATCGGATTTTTTTGGTTGTGCTCCATGACCAACTCAAAACCAAGTCCTGGAATCGGTTCTACTGCTCCAGAAATTGAATTGTTGGGGACTGATGGCAAAACCATTAAACTTTCAAGCTTGAGAGGGAAGATTGTTTTAATCGATTTTTGGGCTTCTTGGTGTGGACCGTGCAGAAAAGAAAATCCCAATGTGGTAGAAGCATACAAGAAATACAAGAAAACAAAATTCAAAGGTGCAAAAGGCTTTGAAGTGTTTTCAGTTTCTTTAGATCGCGATGAAGCCAAATGGAAAGAAGCCATTCAAGCTGATGGATTAGTGTGGAAAAGCCATGTATGGGACAAAGACAATGTGGCTGGTAGAGCTTATCAAGTTCAATTCATTCCGACTGGATTTTTAATTGATGGTAATGGAAAAGTGGTAGCTACAGGCGAAAGTTTAAGAGGCTTGAACCTTCATGTTGAGTTGGATAAATTGAAAAAATAAAACGAATAAAATAGTTTAATTGAAATGTCCTTTTGAATTTTTCTGAAGGACATTTTCTTTTTATCAAATTATTTTTAACTCTTTGAAATCCAAATGACGCTTTCAAACGTTTATTGAAAACAAAAACTTCAACAATGAAATATTTACTTTTAACATGGATGGCAATGAACCTGCTGACTGCTTGTTCTCAACAGCAAGCAGATACCACTCAAATGAAATCGGAAACTCAAAAATCAATGAAATACAACGAACTTTCACCTTGGCAAGAAGAAGTGCTTTTGCATAAAGCAACAGATCGACCTTTCACGGGAGATTATTACAACAAAAAAGACAAAGGAGTGTATGTTTGTCGTCAATGCAATAATCCCTTGTACCGTTCGGATGATAAATTTGATTCGCATTGTGGCTGGCCAAGTTTTGATGATGAAATTGATGGAGCGGTGATCAATGTGCCAGATGCAGACGGTATGCGCACAGAAATCATTTGTGCTAATTGCAAAGGTCATCTTGGGCATGTGTTTACCGGAGAAGGATTTACGGATAAAGACACCCGTCATTGTGTCAATACGAGTTCGATACAGTTTTATTCATCAAAGGAAGTAGATAAAATCCCAGCGGTGATTAAGTAGAACTAATAAACGTTTTATTTTGCTTGTTTTTCCAAATGTATCCATCAAGAATATAATGGACTATTTGTGGCATTATCAATAAAGGAACAACGATGATCAAAACGATGGAATCTTTGATTTCACTTAAGAATTGATAAGTCCATCCAAAAGGCAATGGTTTTTCTCTGAAGACTAAAGCATCCCATAATGCTTCTTCAAAATAGGCCATTGCAAAAATGATCAAATAGAAAAGAATAAATCCCCATTTTGACAACACAATTTTAAGAAGGCTTGGACTAGTTTCGTTCAAGCTTTTCTTTTCACTCCACCAAACCAATGCCATGTATGGAATTCCATGTCCGATGACGTTGATGAGTGAAAATAAAAAGTCATTATTCGTTACTACGATTGCAACGTAATACGAAAACGCTGTTGATAAGGTCAATAAGATTCGAGGAACATTCAATGCCTTGTTTTCTTTTTTTAAGCGTATTTCCAATAAACAATAAAAGATTACGATAGCAGCAAAAAGAACTTGAAGAATAGGTTCTAAAGTAGAACTCGGGAAATAGAAGAAATCACCTTCAGTCATCCAATTGAAATTTCGTTGACCTCTCACATGCCAGATCAATATTGGAATAAGCATTACAGCATAAATACAACAATTCAATACTCTTTTTTGAGTTTGTGTAGCAATAGATTTGATCGAATAAAGACGAAAAAATCCGTATTGCTGTCGCACAAAATGGAATACTGCAAAGTAAGCAACAACGCTCCAAAAAAAACGAGAGCTTTGCGAGTAAATAAGTGCACCAATGATCCAAACTAGAATAGGGAGAGCAATGAGTTTTAAGCGATGTTTTTCTTTTGCTGTTGGATTGAAATAGGTTTTATAAACAGTACTGTAAACATGAGCTACATCAATTGTCAGAACAATCAATATCCATGACCAAGGAAAAATATCTTTTTGTTGTTGGGATAAATAGTCATTGGGGATGAAAAAAGCAATCAAAGGAGGAAACAAGAGAGGAGCAATGAACCACCAAAAATCAAATTTACTAGATCGAATCCAAAAACTAGACATGATGCACTACTTTTAAGGCTGCATTTCTTCCTGCATCGAATCCTTCTTCAAAAACAGAATAAGAGGCAAAATCGGTATGAGCTAAATGCGTTCGTTTGGCATTTTGTGAAAGCTCAACAAATGCATGGTGTTTTGCAAGTGCTCCAGGATATGGAGTAACCATTCCATGACCCCATTTTTGAAAGGAAATTTCAAGAATGTCTTTTTCTATTTCAGGATGCATTGTTTTTAGTTCTTCAATAACGATTTCAGTCATTTTTTCTTCCGACATTTCAAACAATCTTCGACGTTCAAACTCATCCACCGCTTTATCTAATGTAATATATACACTCAAAACAAATGGTCCTTTTGGATAAGTTTTTAGAGACTGATGTTGATTGTAAATATATCCCAATCCTTTTGTTCCAAAAGCAACATTGTCCCATGACAAACTCAAACCGTTGATATGAGGTAATTGTGAAACTACAGCAATTCCGATGAACCATGGTTGATGTTTAATTCCTTCAAAGAAATTTTTTGGCCATTGAGGGGAATGAAGTATGTGTTTGTTGACATAAGAAGGAGTTGCTACAATACATTGTTCACAGGTGTATTCGTTGATGATTTGCTTTTCCACATCAAAAGAACGAACGATAACGTGGTTTTCGAGCTCTTCAATTTGAATTACCAATTGATCTTCCT
The DNA here is from genome assembly GCA_020849495.1 of Fluviicola sp. GTDB lineage: Bacteria > Bacteroidota > Bacteroidia > Flavobacteriales_D > Crocinitomicaceae > Fluviicola. The sequence goes on along the minus strand of JADLGD010000044.1, from coordinate 39,664 downwards.
TACAGTGTTTTGGAAAGTGTTTTTTTAATCGATTCACTAAAGCATCATTTCCTTCTGACCAAGTCAAAACTGAAGTTGATTCTGCATTCGATGGTGTTGCTTTACGAGCTGCAAAATAATGAACTCCAGCCCAAGCAGAAATCATGTCATAACCTGCGCCAAAATCATCTCTACAACAATAATCCAAAAACCAACACAATTCTTTAGAAGTGTACTGATGTTGATCTAAGAAATCTTTAAAGGTAATTGTGTCTAAATCTTTTAGATGAGGAGTATAATCACAGTTAGAAATTGGAATTGAAAACAGTTGTTTACCAGTTTCGTTTGTAGCATTTTTCAGTTGCTTCATCCAGTTAAAAAACGATTCGATTTCCTGATGTGTTGCATCATTTAAACCATAATCAGGTACCAATCCTTCTTGAAAAGATCCCCTGTAAAACAAACGTTCATTCGGCGAATGACAGATGAAGGCATCATTGTAAATGTATTTTCCATCTTGTTCACCAACGATTAATTGTTCTTTTTTTAAAAAATCAATCAATGCCCAATTATCTTGATTAGGAAGTGATAAATAATGTGCACCAAGAGGGAATTTTGAATATTCGTTTGAATGACTTGCAGAATTACCTCCAAACTGTTGATTCATTTCTAACAATACAAAATCATCTTCTTTCAATTGTTTTAAATGATAGGCTGCCGATAGTCCACTGATTCCTCCTCCAACAACGACTATTTTTTGTTGTTTTTTAGAAACAGGATATTGATCAAAATGTTTAGAAGGTTGACGAAGTAAGTGTCCTCTTTCAATTGCTGCTCCAATTGTTTTTAAACGAATTTTTCGCTCACTTTCACAAGATAATAGCTTTGGTGCAATGATTGCTCCCAAGCTGATGGTTCCCAAGTATTTAACAAAACTTCTGCGTTGCATAGTTATTCAAATAGTGAATCCCATTCTTTTTCAAAAAGTGGAATGAGGGCTTGGTTACTCAATCGGTTGATAACAATTTCATGATGTTGCATATCAGCTGGGAAATTGCGCATAGATTTCCATTCGTTAGATGAAAAATAGCGCAATCCTTTCGGTAGTTGTTTCAATTGTTGATCACAAGTTTTGAATGAAAATTGAATGTATCCCCATTCCCCAAATGAAGGTACATAAGTATGGTAAGGTACAGTCTCTAAATAGGTTGCTTTGATGGTATTATTGATACACCAATAAGATTCTTTTGCATACAAGGGAGATGTACTTTGTATCACTCCAATGGTGTTTTCATGCATCACGTTTTGAAGTGTTTTGAAAAAAGTGGTTGTGTACAATTTTCCAATGGAATAGTTGGAAGGATCAGGAAAATCAATTACAATAGCATCGTATTTTTCACCTTTTGCTTGTTGCAAAAATATAAAGGCATCCTGTTGGATTACATTGACTTTGGGATTTGAAAAAGAGTGCTGATTGAGCTTGTTTAACATCTCGTTGTCTTTGAAAATTTGAACAAGTCGGGCATCTAAATCTACCAATGTAATGTTTTTTACACTTGGGTATTTCAATAGTTCTCTCAACGCAAAACCATCACCTCCACCTAAAACCAAAACTTTTCTTGGCGCATTTAATTGACTCATAATAGGGTGAACTAAAGCCTCATGGTATCGGTATTCGTCTCTAGAATTGAATTGTAAGTGATTATTAAGAAATAAACTATAAGCATTTCGGTCTCGTGTAATTACGATACGTTGATACTTAGATGTGGTGGCATAAATGATTCCATCGCCATGGTATTCTTCTTCACTCATGCGTTGAACAGTGTCAGCACTAATAAATCCGAAGGTTAAAATGACAGCACAAACCAAACCTTGGACAAATAAAATTGTAGGGCGTTTTATTTGAATTCTAAAATAATACGTTAGATAAAGTGCTAAACCAACATTCATTAATCCAAAAAGAATGGATGTTCTGGTCAAATTTAAATAGGGAACAAGAATGATAGGAAACGCTATTGAAGCCAATAATGAACCTATATAATCAAATGTAAAAACATCTGCGACTAAATTTTTAAACGAAGAGTTTTTCCTTAAAATACGCATGATTAAAGGAATTTCTAAACCAATAAAAATGCCTGTTAAACCTACAAGAAAATACAAAACAAGGTGGAAGTATGCGCCATAACCAAAACAAACAAATAAAATACTGCTACTCAGTCCACCAACAATTCCTGTTAGTAATTCAATGACGATGAAAGTTTCGATTAACTTGTTTCGAACAAATTTGGATAAATAGGAACCAAGTCCCATTGCAAATAAGTAAGTGCCAATTATTGTAGAAAACTGAGTAACTGAATCACCTAAAAGATAACTAGCAAGTGTTCCAGCAACTAATTCGTAAATCAATCCACAAGTTGAAACAATAAAAATCGTAACTAACAGTAAAATCCGCATATTTAGTGAATTGCAGATGAAATAATGATGGCTATAGCTAACATAAATGCTCCAGCAACAATTGCGACAGCAATGTTTTTATTTTGTGTAATTTCCTTCCAAAGTTTGCTTGGTGTAAGTAAATCAATAATAATGAAAGAAAACACTAAAATCAAAATTCCTAGAAAAGAATAAATGATTGATGCCCAAATGTGACTTGATTGTACGATTAATTCCATAATAATCTTATTTATTTGTGATGTATACTACCATTGTGTCCGCCTGCAGACCATGTTTTACCTGCTTCAGATTTGAATATTTTAAAACCTGAACTATTTCCCCAAATGTAAAGTGCAAATGCTACCGTACAAAATAGGAATATAACGAGGTTTGATTTTATGAGTCGTTTAATCTTCATTGTAACTTGATCCAAATAAATTATCTATTTCTCCACTTCGCAATCGTCTTACTTGGCGGTCTAAAATATTTAAGATGATGACGATAACGAAGATACATAGAATCATCATTCCTGTATTCCACCAAACTGGTGATGCAATATGAGCTGAAAAAGCCATGTTTTTACTCGTTATCAATGAGCAATAGGGTTTGATTTTTAAGTGATATTTTCCAGGAGCAACTCCCGAAAGATAAGCTGTGGCAGAGTTACTTCCTTCTGACCAAGAATAACCATTATCAACACCTGAATAATATTCCAAAACAAAACCAAGTTCTTTTTCTTCACCATTTTTTTCATTCACCAATGTTATTCCGGCCTCTATCCATTCGTTTGATAGATATGAATTACCATCAAAACGGAGATAATATGGACTGAAAGATTCATTCAAGTAAAAAGGGGTGGTTATAATTTCTTTCGGTTGATCTTTATCAACTGGTATTTGAGTATAAATCAATTTTTTCTCATAAAAAGAAGCAGTCCAAAAGACACTCATTAAAATCATCAAAAGAGCAAAAAACAATGCAATTCGATTGATTTGAGAAGTTTTTAAATGAATGAAATAAGGTTGAGCCATTCCAATTCCTTCATGCTCTTGATAGGCTATTGCTGGCGTTTTGAATATTTCAGCTACTCTTTCTCTTGTTATATGAAATCCTTCAAAACAATCATAAGTATTGGATTCCGTTTTTTCAATTGAAATGACTTTTGGTGGCGAAATAAAATCAAAACACTCAATTTTTTTGATATTCACAGGGTTATAGTGGAACTCTCCACGTATTGCTTCCGTTGATTGTTTGTAAGAAGAAAATAATTCGTATTCAATCCCATCAAACTCAATGTAATCATCTATGTTGGTAATGAAATCAACAGCCTTGATTCGATCTGAAATATACATCCAAGTATAATTCCCATACGAACAATTGAGAAATGAAATGTTTTTGTTTTGATCGATTAATACAAATTCCGTCCACTTTGCAAACTGATTTCCCAATTCTTTTTTATGTGCAACTCCTATGACAGTATATGTTTTTCCTTCAAATTCTCCTTGGCTTCCGATTTTTAACTTTTGACCTCTGTATCCAAAATGATTATTGAGGTGTTGGTATCGGTGAAATTCTTTTGTCCAATAAATGGTCTCACAAGTACATGCGAATAATTCAACTTGTTGATAATGATGCAATAACGTTTTGGTTTTGCATTTAGGGCAATTGAAATGTGTCTGATTACCAGAATGTTGTAAGTATGAATAAAAATCAGACATGTTTTGGTTTTCAAGTCAGGAACCCAAAGATAAAATTTGTTTTAAAAAATCGACATCACTTTTATTAAATTCGTAACATGAAAGCAATAAAAGAGTTCGAAATGTATTGGGAAGAGGCTTTAAACTCTTTGTATCCAAAAAGAGAAATCAAAAGTCTTTTTCATCTGACATTGGAAGATGTTTTAGGTATTTCAAAAACGATGTTGCTTTCAAATCCAGATCTGAACTTGAGTTTGGATGCCAGTGCTCAGTTGAATCGTGTCTTGGAACGCTTGAAGTTAGGTGAACCTTACCAATACATTGTAGGGTTTACTTATTTTGATGAATTGGAAATCAAAGTGGATCCAGGTGTGTTGATTCCTCGACCTGAAACAGAGGAATTGGTCCATTGGGTTTTGGATGCAGTCCATCCAGAGAACAAAGGAACCATCATCGATTGGTGCACTGGTTCTGGTTGCATTGCACTGGCACTAAAACACCATCTGAAAAATTGGGAAGTACATGGAATCGATGTGTCATTGGATGCATTGAAAATCGCAAAGTTGAATAGCCACTCTCTGAATCTATCTGTTGAATGGCACGAAGATTCTGCTTTACAACCAAGCTTTCATCAAAAAGCTGATGTGATCGTTTCTAATCCGCCTTATATTCCTTTTGTTGACAAAGCTGAAATGCACCAAAATGTCTTGAAATTTGAACCTGAGTTGGCCTTGTTCGTTCCCGATACGGATCCTTTGCTTTTTTACAAAGCCATAGCTGATTATGCAATGAAGAATCTGAATGACAAAGGGTTGTTGTTTTTTGAATTGCATGAACGTTTTGCTCAAGAAACAAAATCAATGCTTGAAGAGCTCGGGTTTAATCAGGTTGAAATTAAATTGGATCTTCAAGGTAAACAACGCATGCTCAAAGCTCAAATGAGATAGAATTAAGTCTTTTTTCAGAAAACTAAATTTAGTAAATCGATTTATTAAACGGTGTTGCTTATTTTTACCAAAAGCAATTTGCATGAAAACAGGGGTGTTATTTTTTCTATTGGCTATTTCCTTTGCAGTAAAATGCCAAGATTTACCTTATAAAAACTCCTTACTTCCTGTTTCTATTCGCGTCAATGATTTGCTTTTACGAATGACTCCAGAAGAGAAATTCCGACAATTGTTCATGGTTGCTGGTGAATTAGGAGAAGATTCCATGCGCTTCAAAGAAGGCTTGTTTGGCTTTCAAATCAACACTTTGCAATTCAATGAAACGGCTGCGAATCAACTGATGCAATATGCAGCTGGTCCAAGTGCTCAAACAACGCTCTCTAAAATCAATTCCATGCAGCGGTTTTTTATAGAAGATACGCGTTTGGGAATTCCGATGATTGCGTTTGATGAAGCATTACATGGCTTGGTAAGAAAAGATGCCACTTCGTTTCCGCAATCCATTGCAATGGCTGCTAGTTTTGATACAACATTGATGAATAAAGTTTCCGAAGCCATAGCTTTAGAAAGTAGAGCTCGTGGTTTGCGTTTAATCCTTTCGCCTGTTATCAATTTAGCAACCGATGTGCGCTGGGGAAGGGTAGAGGAAACGTATGGAGAAGATCCTTATTTATCGTCCCTTTTTGGCGTTTCTTATGTCAAAGCAATGGAACAAAATGGCGTAGTGACCACACCTAAACATTTCATCGTCAACCATGGAGAAGGTGGTCGCGATTCGTATCCTGTTTATTGGAACGAACGATTGATGCGAGAAACCTACTTCAAACCATTTAAAGCGGTAATCCAGCAAGGTGGTGCGCGTTCCATTATGACAGCTTACAATTCGTTTGATGGTCGACCATGTACAGCCAATTCCTATTTATTAAAAGATGTCTTGCGCAAAGAATGGGGCTTCAACGGTTTTGTGATTTCAGATGCTGCAGCAACAGGTGGAGCTAATGTATTGCACTTCACGGCTAAAGATTACGAAGATGCTGGAAAACAGAGTATCGAAAATGGCTTGGATGTCATCTTTCAAACTGATTTTTCCAGTTATTCCTTGTTCAAACGACCTTTTTTGGATGGAAGCACAAACCAACAAGCCATCGATTCCGCAGTTGCCCATGTTCTTCGGGTGAAATTTGAATTGGGATTGTTCGATCAACCGTATCAATCGGATGAATTATTGAAGGAAATTGATCTTCAAAAACACCGTGAATTGGCCTACGAAATGGCTGTTAAAAGTGCTGTTCTGTTGAAAAATGACAACAATGCCTTGCCTTTAAACGAATACACGAAAAGCATCGCTGTTTTTGGACCAGATGCCGTTGAAGCGCGTTTAGGAGGTTACAGTGGTCCGGGGAACAATCCGATTTCGATTTTAAAAGGAATTCAAGAGGAATTTAGTACGGCAAAAGTGACTTACGAAAGAGGGTGTGAGCGAATTTTGACTCCATTTCTAACAATTCCAGGATCGGTTCTTTTTCATACTGAAATGGGTGAATTGAAAAAAGGATTAGAAGCAGTTTATTTTGCTTCTATCGATCCAACTCAAGCTCCAACTATTGAACGTATTGATGAACAAATTAATTTCCAATGGACTTTGTTTAGTCCAGATCCTCGCATTCCTTATGATCATTTTGCTGTAGTTTGGGAAGGTGAAATTGTTTCTGAAGAAAGTGGCACCTTTCAAATTGGAATTGAAGGAAATGATGGTTATAAATTGTGGTTGAAAAACGAATTGGTGATCGATCGTTCTTCTGAGCAAACTGTTCAAACGACAACTGTTCCTTTCAAGTTCACTAAAGAACAAGCAGTTCATATCAAAATTGAATACAAAGAAAAAAGTGGAAATAGTTGGTTCAAATTAGTTTGGGATCAAGGAGTCAAAAATGACCAAGATGAACAACTCAAACGTGCTGTGAAATTGGCTAAAAAAAGTGATGTTGCAATCGTTGTTGTTGGTTTGGAAGAAGGCGAATTCAGAGATCGCAGCAATTTGGATTTACCCGGAAATCAAGAAGAGTTAATTCGAAAAGTTGCTGCTACCGGAACCAAAACCATTGTTGTTTTAGTTGGAGGTAGCGCAATCACCATGGAAAATTGGATCAATGAAGTGGATGGGATTGTTGATGTTTTGTATCCAGGAGAAATGGGAGGAAAAGCTTTCGCTGATTTACTTTCAGGAGAAGCAAATTTCAGTGGACGATTGCCCATTACTTTTCCAAAATCAGTCGGACAAGTCCCTTTGGTTTACAATCATGCGCCAACAGGTCGTGGAGATGATTATGTAGATGGAACTGGTCAAGCGTTATTTCCATTTGGTTATGGGAATAGTTACACCACTTTTTCTTATTCAGATTTGAATGTTACGAATACTCGATTTACCACTAAAGATTCTGTGATTCTCTCCTGCAACATAACCAACACAGGATCCAAAGAAGGAGAAGAAGTGGTTCAATTGTACGTGCGTGATGAAATTGCTTCTTTTGTTCGACCAATCAAAGAATTAAAAGGTTTTCAACGGGTTCATTTAAAAGTAGGCGAAACGAAAACCGTACATTTTGTTCTCAAAGCTGCTGATTTGGCTTATCCCAATGCTCAATTGGTTGATGAAGCAGAACTAGGTGATTTCCGCATCATGATTGGTGCATCCAGTAAAGACATTCGTTTAAGAACACACATAACTTTAGTCCCATGAAAATAAGATTGGCCCTTTTGGCGATTCAATTTATCTGCATTTCAAGTTTTGCTCAAACAAAAAGCTATTTCCAAGATTCCAGTGCACACATTCGGGAACGCATTGAAGAATGGCAAGATTTGAAATTTGGTTTATTAATGCACTGGGGACCTTATTCGCAATGGGGAATTGTAGAGAGTTGGAGCATTTGTCCAGAAGATTTGTCTTGGGCAACAGGTGGTAGAAAAAAAGGCGTTTCAGAAACCTATGATGGTTATGTAGAAGCTTATGAAAACCTCCAAACCACTTTCAATCCAACTAAATTTAATCCAGAACAATGGTCAAAAGCAGCAAAGAATGCTGGAATGAAATACTTGGTTTTCACCACCAAACACCACGACGGCTTTTGCATGTTTGATTCTAAATTAACGGATTACAAAATCACGGATGAAAAAACACCTTTTCATACGAATCCAAAAAGTAATATCACCAAAGAACTGTTTTCTGCTTTCAGAAAAGATGATTTTTGGATTGGAGCCTATTTCTCAAAACCCGATTGGCATTCCAATGCCTATTGGTGGGATTATTTTCCAGTAGCCGACCGCAATTGCAATTATGCCATCTCAAAATACCCTCAGAAATGGAAGGAATTTGTGGATTATACTCACGGTCAAGTTGATGAATTAATGTCGGATTACGGAAAGATTGATATTCTGTGGTTGGATGGTGGTTGGGTAAAACCGACCGACTCTTTAGAAATTGTAGGTGATTTGACTGAAGTGTACGAAGGTAGTCGCTGGGCACGAAATCCTCAAAGTCAAGATATCAATATGCCACTTTTAGTGAAGAATGCTCGTGCAAAACAACCTGATTTGATTGTGGTGGATAGAGCAGTGAAAGGACCGTATCAGAATTACTTAACACCTGAACAACACATTCCTGAAACAGGTTTACCTTATCCTTGGGAAACGTGTATGACGATGGCAACGAGTTGGAGTTATGTTCCAAATGATACTTACAAATCATCAGATGTGTTGATTACCAATTTGGTGGATGTGGTGAGTAAAGGCGGTAATTTCTTATTGAACATTGGTCCTGCTCCTGATGGAACCTTGGATTCTGTTGCCTATGCGCGGTTGAATGATATTGGTCGTTGGATGGATAACAACAGTCAAGCGATTTACAATACAAGGATGTATCAAGTTTTTGGTGAAGCCAATGGTATTCGATATACCAAAAGTAAAGATCTACCAACACTTTTCGTTTTTATCCCTGAATCTCCAAGTGGAAAAGTTGTTTTAGAGCATGTTCCTTTTTCAGCATCTATTAATGCTTTCTTTTTAGGGAATAATAAAGCAATTAAAACCAGTGATTCAAATGGAAAATTGGTATTGCATTTCCCTAAGAACACTTCTAAAATGGGCGAATACGTTTGGGTGGTGAGATTGGAACTTTAAATTTGAGTGATTAAATATCGGATAGCTTTGAAATTTGAACTATCCGATATATATTTGTGTATGGAATGGAAAAATCACATCGAGTTCACTTATGAAATTTCTGACTTTGCCAGACGTTTGTGTGCCAAGAAAAAAGAGCTTGACGCTTATCGTCCTATTCCAGAAATTGCCATTCGAAGTATCAAAGAGGCGCTCACACTAGAATGGACCTATCATTCCAACAGCATAGAAGGAAATTCACTCACTTTAAGAGAAACGAAAGTCATTCTGGAGGAAGGAATGACCATTAAAGGAAAATCGTTAAGAGAGCATTTTGAAGCTGTGAATCACCAAGAAGCAATCGAATACGTAGAGCAATTGGCTCATCCTGATTATGTATTGAAGACAAAAGACATATTGGATGTTCATGCTTTGGTGCTTCAGAAAATTGAAAAGGAATTTGCAGGTCGTTTTCGTACTGCAGGTGTAAGAATTGGTGGGGCAAATTTTATTCCACCCAATGCATTGAAAGTTTCTGATTTCATGGATGAATTAATAGATTGGATCAATTTACCCCAAGAATCAGAAATAGATTCCATTATTCATATTGCTGTTTTTCATCATCGTTTTGTTTGGATTCATCCTTTCTTTGATGGCAACGGAAGAACTGTTCGCTTGATCTTCAATTTGCTTTTAATGAAACTGGGTTTTCCTCCTGCAATCATTTTACAGCAAGATCGCAAAAAGTATTATGAAGCCTTGAATAAAGCGAATGATGGAGATTATTCGAAAATCATATTATTGGTGTTTCAAGCAATTGAACGCTCATTGACCATTTATTTGAGTGCCTTGAACAACAACCAAGAAGATTATCAACCGATTTCCAATATTGTGAATGAACCAGGGGTTGAATATGGGCAAGAATACATTGGATTACTCGCAAGATCTGGAAAAATTGAAGCTTTCAAAGAAGGAAAAGTTTGGTTTACTTCCAAAGAAGCGATAATTAATTATCAACAACAACGAAAGCGAACTACATAATTGGGTTCGCTTTTTTATTTTAGCAAAAAAAAGTACAAAACATGTCACAAGCTGTTCAAGAACGTATCGCATTTTTAACCGAGGAACTCAACAAACACAATCATCTGTACTATGTAGAAAGCAATCCCATTATTTCGGATTTTGATTTCGATATGTTGTTGAAAGAGTTGCAAGATTTGGAAGCGAAACATCCTGAATATGCTTCCGAATTGAGTCCCACAAAACGTGTTGGTGGAGATATCACTAAAAAATTCCAATCTGTTGTTCACCGTTATCCTATGCTTTCCTTGTCCAATTCTTATTCAGAAGAAGAGATAGTTGAATGGGAACAGCGCTTGAAAAAATTGGCTGAAGGACCTATTGAATACGTTTGTGAGTTGAAATACGACGGTGTTGCCATTGGTATTCGCTACGAAAATGGGAAGTTTTCTAGAGCGGTTACACGAGGTGATGGAACACAAGGAGAAGATGTTTCTGCCAATGTAAAAACCATTCGTTCCATTCCTTTGACATTGAAAGGAAATTTTGCAGCGGATTTTGAAATCAGAGGTGAGATTTTCTTTCCCCGTAAAAACTTTGAAGCCTTGAATGCTCAAAGGGAAGAATTAGGCGAACCAATGTTTGCAAATCCTAGAAATACAGCATCTGGAACCTTGAAGTCGCAAGACTCAAAAGTAGTGGCTGAAAGGGGGTTGGATTGTTACTTATACGGTGTGTATGGGGATGATTTACCTTTTGAATCGCATTTAGAAAGTGTGAATGGAGTGAAAGAATGGGGTTTTAAAACGCCTTTAGAAAAAGACAAATACATTCATAAAACCAATTCCATTGAAGGAATCATGGAATTCATTCATTTTTGGGACAAAGAACGTTTCAATTTGCCGTTTGATATTGACGGAATCGTGATTAAAGTCAACAATTACGAGCAACAACAAGATCTTGGTTTCACAGCAAAATCTCCGCGTTGGGCAATTGCTTACAAGTTCAAAGCTGAACGAGTTTCTACGATTTTAGAAGAAGTCACTTATCAAGTTGGTCGCACAGGTGCTATTACTCCTGTAGCCAATTTAAAACCGGTGCTTTTAGGTGGAACAGTTGTGAAAAGGGCTTCACTGCACAATGCCGATCAAATAGAAAAATTGGATTTGTATTTAGGAGATGAGGTGTATGTGGAAAAAGGAGGAGAGATCATTCCTAAAATTGTTGGTGTGAATGAAGCTGTCCGATCTAATGCGGCAGAGAAAGTCAATTTTATTGAGTACTGTCCAGAATGCAATGCTCAGTTGCATCGAAGAGATGGTGAAGCGCAACATTATTGTACGAATGATTTGATTTGTCCACCACAAGTGAAAGGACGAATGGAACATTTCATTTCACGCAAAGCCATGAACATTGATGGTTTGGGAGCTGAAACCATTGATTTGTTGTACCAGAAAGGCTTAGCTTCATCTGTTGCTGATTTATACGATTTAACGTTTGATCAAATAGTGAATTTGGATCGCATGGCTGACAAATCTGCCAATAACTTAATGAAAGGAATCCAAGATTCTAAAACCATACCTTTTGAACGCGTTTTGTTTGCCTTAGGAATTCGTTTTGTGGGTGAAACAGTTGCTAAAAACTTAGCAGCAGCATTCAAGCATATTGATGCAATTGCCAAAGCTTCTTATGAAGAACTGATTGCTGTTGATGAGATTGGAGAAAAAATCGCGATCGCAGTGCAACAATTTTTCCAAGATGAAAAAGCCCTAGCAACCATTGAACGATTGAAACAAGCTGGTTTGCAATTTGAAATAGAAGAAGTAGAGCTTGCTTCCAATAAATTAGAAGGAAAGACCTTTGTGGTTTCAGGTGTTTTTAGCAAATTTAGTCGTGATGAAATAAAAGACTTGATAGAAAAAAACGGCGGAAAGAATGTTGGTTCGATTTCAGCGAAAACAAGTTATGTGTTGGCAGGTGAAAACATGGGGCCTGCAAAATTGGAAAAAGCGAGTTCATTAGGAATAGCGATTATTTCGGAAGACGATTTCATTGGGATGATAGGTTAAAGCGATGGAGAAGCAAAAACAACTGTTCATTATTGCAGGACCAATTGGTGCGGGAAAAACGACTGCTTCGTTAACCATTTTACCGGAGGTTTTACAAATCAATGAGTTTGTGAATGCAGATATCATTGCTTACGGTTTATCTCCCTTGAATCCAGATAGTGTGGCTATCCAAGCTGGGCGAATGATGTTATCGCGTATCGATGAATTGCTGAAAGAGCAAGTTTCCTTTGCCATAGAAACCACTTTGGCTACCAAGTCTTATGCTTCATTGATTCAAAAAGCAAAATCGATTGGATATGAAGTTCATTTATTATATTTCTGGTTAAAATCTCCTAATTACGCAATTAATCGTGTTGCAAAAAGAGTAGCGGAAGGTGGACATGATATTCCTAAAGATGTAATTAAAAGAAGGTATTATAGCGGAATCAAAAACCTATTTCATATTTACACTGATATATGTCATGTTGTAAATGTTTATGACAATACAGAAGGTGTTCCAAATTTGATTTTCAAAGTAGAAAATGCTACTTTTGAAATTGTAAACGATGAGCTTTACGCATTATTGAAGACAATATGAGTCCAAAACAAGAAGCATTATCTAAGAAAATTGAAGCTGGTTTGAAATTGGCTTTTGATAGAATGGTTGAATTCAAGAAATACAAAAAAAGTAACTTGATTGTGGAACGTGATGGTAAAATGGTAGAACTTGACCCATTTACCATGAAAATCGTAAAAGTAATCAAGTAAATCGGATTGTTTTTCTCTCTGTTTAATTCACAAAACTACCTTTCTTTTCATTTTTTCCATCTTTTCAAACAATTCTTGTTAAAAGCATTTTGAATGGGGATTATTTCGGCGATTAAATTGATTAAATTCGCACTGTTTTAAAACCAAACAAAATGAATCAATTCAAAGGTGCTGGTGTGGCATTGGTAACACCGTTTTTAGCAGATATGTCGATTGACTTTCCCGCTTTGCGTCGTTTAGTTCGTGAGCAAATTGCTGGCGGAACAAACTTTTTAGTAGTTCAAGGGACTACTGGTGAATCACCTACATTGAATGCCAATGAAAAGAAGCAGGTTTTAGAAACAGTTTTAGAAGAAAACAACGGTGCTTTACCAATCGTTTATGGTGTTGGAGGAAACAACACGATGGCTGTTGCTGAAGCTTTCAAACAAATTCCAGCTGGAGTTGATGGAATTCTTTCTGTAGCTCCTTATTACAACAAACCCATTCAACGAGGATTTGTGGCGCATTACAAAGCAATTGCTGAAGCTACAGATTTACCGATCATCATGTACAATGTTCCTGGAAGAACAGGATCAAACATGTTGGCAGAAACGACTTTGGAATTAGCTGAAGTAAAAAATATTGTTGCTATGAAAGAAGCTTCAGGAAACATGGAGCAAATCATGGAAATCATACGTTGCAAACCTGAAGGTTTTTTATTACTTTCTGGAGATGATGCCATCACGATGCCTTTGATAGCTGCTGGTGCTGATGGAGTGATTTCAGTTGTTGCCAATTCTTTCCCTGCTCAATTCAGTCAAATGGTTGCAGCATCGTTGAACGGTGATTTAGCAACTGCTCGCAAATTGCATTACGATTTATTGCCAATTACCAAATTGTTCTTTACAGAAGGAAATCCTGGAGGCGTGAAAATCGCTTTGGAAGAATTAGGATGGATGGCACCACACATGCGTTTACCATTGGTTCAAGTTTCAGATGCTTTAAAACAAGCTATTGTTGCTGCTACTAAGCAACTAAAATAAGTAAGAGTCAATAGATTATGCAATAATTTATTAGTTTTAAAACCAAAATTCACAATTATGAAAAAATCGTTGCTTGGCATCGTGAGTATTTCAATTTTTCTAGCTTCTTGTGGAGGGGAAGAAAAAAAAGAAGTTACTATTGAAACTACCACAACAGAATCAAATGAGGTTTTAGTTGATTATAATATTCCTTCTCCATCAGAACAGTTTGCATTGATAGCTGATTTGGATGTGAATAAGAATACAGCAATCATGCACGATCCAAATAAGGCAGATAGTTACACTTCTAATGCTCAGAAATCATTGAATTTCGGTGTTTACACAGCGGATATAGCTTATTTGACAGCATTTGATGAGACCAACAAATACTTGGCTTACTTCGGTAAATTGGAAAAATTGGGTAAGTCAATTGGGGTTGCAAAAGTATTTGGTTCTCAATTGGGTGAGTTGGCTAAAAAATGGGATGGAAATGCAGATTCTTTGTTCCGTTTGAGTGATGAAACTTACAACAGCACATTTCAACGTTTAATTGAAATCGATAAAGGAGAAGAATTGTCTTTGATGTTAGTCGGTGGATGGATTGAATCGATGCATTTGATGATTGGAAGTTCTAAGGGTTATGGAAAATCACCAAAATTGGAACAAGCAATTGCAAATCAAAAAATTGTTGCAGAAAATTTAATGGAGTTCTTAGTGAGCTACCAAGACAATAAAGATGTGGCAGCGTACACAGCTGAAATTGATGCGATCTTAGAAATCTTCAAAACAATGGATTGTTCTTCAAGTGAAACACAAGTTCAAAATGCCAATGGGAAATTGAATTTTTCAGGTGGTGAAACGTGTAAAATGACAGAGAAATGTTTCAATGATTTGAAAACTAAAATCGAAGCAATCAGAACTAAAATTGTCAACATTTAATTTGAAAAACATGAAAGCACTTTTAACGCTAATTTTAGCAACAATTGTAGGAATCAATTACGCACAATGTCCTTCTGCCGAAGTGATTGCAAAAGATAAAACGAAATCGAAAGAAAAAGATCCATACGCAGTAAGTTCACAGTCTAGATCTGCTGCAATTACAAGCGACAAAGCTTATGAAATGTCGTTTATTGCTCAGCCAGGTTTTGATTACCGATTAACAACAAAAGCTCAAGCACCAGCATCAGGTACTATTTCTTATGAAGTGTACGAAATGGTAGTTGAGAAGAAAACAGAAAACGGAAAAGAAGTTTACAAGAAATCAAAACGCGTATTAGCTAGTTCAAATGAATCAGGTGGTGCTCCTTTAGAATTCACAACAAATGAAGCGCGTAAAGTATTTGTTTCAGTTGAATTGTCTGGAGGTGATAAAAAGAAACCAACTTGTATTGGTGTTTTAGTCGAAACAAAGCGTTCTACTAAATTAGGATTCTAATAAAAAACGAAACAATATACCAAAAGCCTCGTACCTTTACGAGGCTTTTTTAGTTCAAAATGATGCAATCAAACCAAATATACGAGGCTGTTTTAAAAGCCAACAACATTGTTATTACAGCTCATAAATCCCCAGATGGAGATTCAATTGGGAGTTCGACAGCACTTTTTCAGGTTTTATCAAAATGGGGAAAGCAGGTGACGAATATACATCCTGATGCTGCTCCGGAGTTTTTACATTGGGTACCAGGACAATCTCAAATCATTCCTTTTGATACAGAAACCATTAAAGCCTCTAATTTATTAGAAGAAGCCGATGTGATTTTTTGTTTGGATTACAATGAGCCAAGTAGAGTAGGGAGTGATATGCAATCGGTTTTGGAAAATACCAAAGCAATGAAAATTATGATCGATCACCACCTTCATCCTTCTGATTTTTGTGCTTTACGTATTTCTGATACGAGTGTTTGTTCGACGTCTCAATTGGTGTATGAATGGTTAGAATCAATCCAACAATTAGATACAATTGATCCAGAAATTGGTGCTTCATTGTACCTTGGCATCATGACCGATACAGGCTCTTTTCGTTTTCCTTCAGTGAGTGCAAAAACGCATCTGATTTTAGCTGATTTGATAACAAGAGGTGTGAAACATTGGGAAATCCATGAAGCAGTTTACGATACCAATACCTTGGATCGCATTCGATTAAAAGGATATGCACTTTCTGAAAAATTGGTTTGTTTAGAAGGAATGCCAATTGCTTATGCTTCCCTTTCGGAAGAAGAATTGAAACGCTTCAATTACCAAAAAGGTGATACGGAAGGTTTGGTGAATCAGATTCTTGGTATTGAAGGCATTAAAATGGCCGTTTTCTTTTCTGAAAAAGATGGTAAAATCAAAATCTCTTTCCGTTCAAAAGGAGATTACTTTGTCAATGAATTGGCAAATGCTCATTTTAGTGGAGGTGGACATGCTTATGCATCAGGAGGTATCTCTGAAGATGGCCTAGAGTCAACCATTAAAAAATTTGTAACAAATGTTGCTAATTTCATTCCCAAGAAAGCCAATCATTAATTTGTTTAAGTCGATAATATGCAAAAGTCATTTGTAATAGGTTTGTCTTTAGTTACTTTAATCGCTTGTACACCCGAAGAGCAAATCAAACTTCCAGATTGGAACAATGAAAAATCAGCTGAGTTGAACGAAGATTTGGCTTTGGAAGAAGATTTAGACATTCAAATGTACTTGGTGAAATTTGAAAAAATGAAAATCACTGAGACGGGAACTGGATTACGTTATATCATCATGAAAGCTGGTGATGGAGCAATACCACAGCCGGGTCAAGATGCAAAAGTGAAATATAAAATATCCTTATTAGACGGAACCGTTTGCTATGAAACAGGTAAGGATGAATTGGATGTGTTTAGAGTGGATAAAAGTGAAATGGAATCAGGAATCCATGAAGGAATCAAATTGATGAAAATTGGTGAAAAAGCCAAATTGATTTTCCCGAGCCACTTAGCTCATGGATTAATAGGTGATTTAAAGAAAATCCCACCCTTATCGCCATTGGTTGTAGATATTGAATTGATTGAAGTAGAATAAAATGCAATACATGAAACGTAATACAAAATTAGTTGTCAGCTTATTTTTAGGATTGAGCACTTTGGTCGCTTGTGATACCAGTGGTGTGAAAACAACAGAAGATCCAGCGCCTTCTACTAAGTCACCGAATGATGATCGTACGGAAGCTGAAAAGTTATTGGATCCTAAGTCGACAGTTGTTGACAAGAAAAATTTCATGAACGGCATGAAAATCCAATGGTTTGAAAAAGGTAATGGTGAAGCGTTGAAACCGGGTGAGGTGTATGAAATCAATTTTAAATTGACCTTGCCAAATGGAGAAGCGGTAGATGGAAATCATTTATTGAAACGCGAGATGATTCCTTTCTTGGTGGGCTATAACATGCAAACGAGCGGATGGGATTTAGCGATGAATGAATTGCATGTCGGCGATTTTGTAGAAGTTTTTCTTCCTCCGAAATTAGCTCGAGGTGAAAAAGGAATTCCAGGTGTTATTCCTCCTAATTCAGCGAATATCATATTCTTAAGAGTAGGAAAACGCATGCAACCAACTGCAGTTGTTGATGGTTTGAAAATTTGGAAACTAGAAGAATCACCTGAAAAAGACAAAGTGACGATTAATGAAAAGTCGGAAGTAGCGATTCATTATTTTGTGGGGACGAAATCCAATCCTCGTTACGATAATTCCTATCAACGTGGAGTTCCATTTCGATTTGGGATGAGTGATAATGGATTGGTACCTGGTTTGAAAAAAGCCATGTTTCAACGCAATATGTTTGATAAACTGTGGATTTTAGTTCCAGCAAAAGAAGCGTATGGTTCAAAAGGAATGGTTGATTTAGTGAAACCGAATGAGGATCTATTCTATGATATTTTCATCATGGATGTGGATGGAAAAGCGCCAAAAGAAGTGCGTCAGTAACAATTGAGTGTTGATTATTAACGTTTTTTCACCCTTTAAAAGTACTTTTTCTGTCTATATTTGCATGGAACCCGAAATTAGAGAAACACTCCATACATGAAAAACATCCTTATTCTTCTCGTTCTAATCTGTTCAATTTATTCCTTTGGACAAACTCCAATTGATACCTTGGACACTCCTGAAGGTAAGATGATTATTTACTCCAATCGCACATGGAGATACTTGGATGATAAAATTTTCAACGGGATCATGAATCAACACGTTTATTCCATTTTTGAACAAGATACCATGTATCGATTTTCTCAGCGTTGGGATAACAATGTGTGTTACACTTCCGATCACAAAAACGACATGTCTAAAATCAAAGACACTGTTTGGCTGTGTGTAATGGATGATGCGCACAAAGATTTTCATATTCCTGTTCCCGGTGCTGTAACATCTCGATATGGCTACCGAAGTGGACGTTATCACAATGGAATTGATTTAGGATTAAACATTGGAGATACAGTTCGCGCAGCATGGTCTGGTAAAATTCGCTATGCAAAATGGAATGATGGTGGATTTGGAAATTTAGTCATCATTCGTCATCACAACGGATTGGAAACATTCTATGCGCATTTGAGTAAGCACCTTGTAGCTCCTGATCAAGAAGTGAAAGCTGGTGAACCAATTGGATTAGGTGGAAATACTGGTCGATCTTTTGGTCCGCATTTACATTTTGAAGTGCGTTTCTACGATGCTCCAATGAATCCAGAAGAGGTCATCGATTTTGCTGAAAAAGAAGTGAAAGATGAAAACCTAATGGTACACAGAGGGATTTTCCGTCCAGGAGCAAAACCTTCAGATGCTGGTGAAGAAAGTGGTGAAGTGATTGCTGCTGTTCAACGTAAACCAGAAACTGCTGGTGCTCGAAAATATTACAAAGTACGTTCAGGTGACACGCTTTCAGAAATTGCTTCCAGACACAATACAACCGTTTCTAAACTGTGTAGTTTGAATGGAATGAGTCCTAAAACCACCTTGCAAGTAGGAAAACAACTACGCGTAAAGTAAATTTTTATCCTATTTTTGTTTTCTATGAGAAGTATTATCGCTGTTGTTGTCTTGTTTAGTTTACTATCGTGTAAAGGTTACAACTACGTCCTGAAATCTGATGACTATAACGCTAAATTTGAGTTAGCGAACAAATTGTATGATGATGGGAAATACGAGCGTTGTGTAGCTTTGTATGAACAAGTGTACCAGCGTTCTTCAAAATCAGGACAAGGTGAAATCTCATATTACCGACTTGGAAAAGCATGTTATGCAGTGGAAGATTGGTATTTGGCAAGTTATTATTTAGGCTCTTTCCAAACAAAATTCCCCTATTCACAACATGTAGAAGAAACCATGTTTTTAGGTGCACTTTGTACGGTTCAAAACAGCCCAGAGGCGTCACTTGATCAAGATGAAACAGAATTAGCATTGAATGATTTGCAATTATTCATCAATCGTTTTCCTAATTCAGCTCGAGTAGACACTTGTAATCAAGTCATGAACCAATTGCGTTTCAAATTGCAAACAAAAGAAGCAATGAATGTGCGCTTGTATTCCAAAACAGAGAACTACCGTGCAGCTACTGTTACAGCAGCATCTTTCTTAGAAAACTTCCCTGTTTCTGAATACCGTGAAGAGGTGTCAGCTATTCTTGTGAGAAACTATTATTTGCTGACTGTGAATAGTGTGGAGTCTAAATTAGAAGAAAGAATAGAGAAATCTATTGAATCTTATGAGAATTTTATTGCAGAATTTCCAAATTCAAGCTATCTTCGCGAATTCGAAGGGTATCCTGAAAAGTTGCAGAACTTGAAAAACACTTCAAAAAACTAAAATAAATTAACGAACAAATGAGTTTCAAAAACAATAATGCTGAGCGTTCTACAATTACTCGTGACACGATTGATTTAGAAAAAGGTACATCTAACATTTACGAATCTATCGTTGTAATGTCAAGACGTGCAAATCAAATCAGTAGTTCAATGAAAGAAGAATTAACTTCTAAATTGCAGGAGTTTGCTTCTTCAACAGATAACTTAGAAGAGATTTTTGAAAATCGTGAGCAAATTGAAATTTCTCGTTTTTATGAGAAAATGCCAAAACCAGTTGCTTTGGCGATTGAAGAAATGAAAACTGATCAAATCTATTTCCGTAATACGACGGAAGAGTAAGATACCATGTCTTTGAAGGACAAACGCATACTAGTTGGTATTACTGGCGGTATTGCAGCATACAAAATAGCAACCTTCATTCGACTGTTAAAAAAACAAGGGGCAGATGTCAGATGTATGATGACACCTGCCTCTTCTGATTTTATCACACCGTTAACTGTTGCCACACTTTCTGAAAATCCGGTTGGAATTGATTTTTACAACTCCAAGACAGGTGAATGGACCAATCATGTAGAATGGGCTTTGTGGGCCGATGTAATGATCTTTGCTCCAGTTACTGCCAATTCTTTAGCGAAAATGGCTCACGGCTTCACAGATAATTTCTTGTTGGCAACTTATTTAAGCGCAAAATGTCCCGTTTTTATTGCTCCTGCAATGGATTTAGACATGTATGCGCATCCTACAACGAAAAACAATCTTGCAATAGTAGAAGGTTTTGGTCATACCATTATCCCCGCAGAAAGTGGTTTTTTAGCTTCCGGATTAAGTGGTGAAGGTAGAATGGCTGAACCGGAAACATTACTGGAAGTTCTAGAAAATCATTTTGCAAAAGATGATCGATTTGTAGGACAAACCATTTTAATCACTGCTGGTCCAACTTATGAAGCAATCGATCCTGTTCGATTCATAGGAAATCATTCCAGTGGCAAAATGGGATTTGCTTTAGCGGAAGCTGCTGCTAAAAAAGGAGCAAATGTGATATTGATCTTTGGTCCAACACATTGTAAAACGAATCATAAAAACATCCAATTGCTAGCCGTTCAAAGTGCTGAAGAAATGTTGCAAGCAGTACAAAACAATTGGAAAAATGCTACTCTAGGCATTTTTGCTGCTGCGGTAGCAGATTACCGACCAGAAATGGTAGCCAATCAAAAAATCAAAAAGTCAGCTGAAGATTTAATGATTCAGTTGATTAAAAATCCGGACATCCTTACATGGGCTGCTTCTACTAAAACCAGTCATCAACGTGTAGTTGGTTTTGCGCTCGAAACGCAAAACGGATTGGAGTATGCGAAAGATAAACTTATCCGTAAGCAATTAGATGCAATTGTATTGAATGAAATGGGAGAAAGTGGTGTTGGTTTTGGTGTGGATACAAATGCTGTAAGTCTCATTGATAAAAACAATAATATTCGTAGTTTTGAGTTACAATCAAAAGTAGATTTAGCATTTGCTTTATTGGATGCCTTGTTTGAAAAATAATATGAAAAAATACCTGGTTTTATTGCTGTTGATCGCACCTGGCTTTTTAAAAGCACAGGAGTTGAATTGTCAAGTGACCATTGTCAACGATATCAAAACGGAAGTTACTACAGCTGAAAAAGAATTGTTTGAGTTGTTGAAACAAACGATTTACGATATGATGAACAATACTGCTTGGACAAAAGATAAGTTCAAAGTAGAAGAGCGCATCAATTGTCAATTGCAATTGCAAATCACATCGATTAACAATGGTGCTTTTTCAGGTTCCATGCAAATACAATCTTCTCGTCCCGTATTTAATAGTTCTTACAACTCAGCTATTTTCAATTTTCAAGATGATGATTTGGAATTTGCTTATTCTAGAAACACCGTTTTGATTTATGCTCCTAACCAATACCGTGATAATTTGACCTCTATTTTGGCTTTTTATGCGTATTACATCATTGGTTTAGATTACGATTCTTTTTCCTTAAAAGGAGGGACACCTTATTTTACAGAAGCACAACAAATTGTTTCCAATGCTCAGAATTCTGGTGCTCCAGGTTGGAAATCAAATGAATCAGGTGCAGGAAAACGCAATCGTTACTGGTTGGTGGATAATCAATTGCATCAATTGTTTGAGCCTTTGCGTGAATGTTTGTACGAATATCACCGCTTGGGAATGGACAATTTGTATGACAACAAAGAAACCAGCAGAAAAAAGATTTATGATGCTTTGAATAAGTTAACGAAAGTATCAGCTGCACGTCCAAGCTCAATCAACGTTTTGAATTTTGCTCAAGCTAAATTGAATGAATTGAAAAACTTGTATTTGGACGCAACTCCACAAGAGAAAACCGAAATTGTAACGGTTCTTAAAAAAATAGATCCAGCTAATTCATCACGTTACGAGGAAATCTTGAATTAATGTTAGCGCAACTTTCTATTCGAAATTTTGCTTTAATCCAAAAAGCACTCATTGATTTTGATAAAGGGTACACAGTCATTACTGGTGAAACCGGTTCAGGTAAATCCATTCTATTAGGAGCTTTAAATTTAATTCTTGGAGAACGAGCAGATTATTCGGTGATTCGAAATGCAGATGAGAAAACAATTGTTGAAGCTCTTTTTCACCCTCAAACTGAATTAAAATCCTGGTTCGATCAACAAGATATTGATTGGGATACGGAATTATTGATTCGAAGAGAAATAACCGCTCAAGGTAAATCACGCGCATTTATCAACGACACTCCTGTTCAATTGTCGCAATTAAAAGAATTGACGGAACAGTTGATTTACATCCATTCGCAACATGAAACTTTAGAGTTGAAATCAGCTCGTTTTCAATTCGATTTATTGGATGTGTTTGGAGATACGTTGTCACTGGCGAATGCTACAAAGACTAGTTTCATACAGTACAAAGCTTTGCAGAAAGAACGCGATTTCTTGCAATCAAATGCCAGTGAGTTACAAAAGGAATTGGACTACATTCAGTTTCAGTTGGATGAATTGGCCGCACTTGAATTGGACAAACATTCGTTCGAATCCTATGAAAGTGAATTGAATCGCTTAGGTCAAGTGGATGATTTGCGTTTAGCTTTTGCTGCGGTAGATCAAGGTTTGAATACCGAACGCGGTCCATTGGAAATGTTGCGCGCGATGAAAGTCGTGGTGGATAAATGGAAATCGTTGGATGCCAATTTGGCTTCAATAAGTGATCGTTTGCAATCGTGCATGTTAGAATTGGATGACATTTCAGCAGAAGCTCAGCAACAATTGGAAGCTTTGGAAATGAATCCGGAGCGTTTTGAATTTTTGACGTCGATGGTCGATCGATTCAACAATGCTTTGCGGAAACATCAGTTGCAATCACAAGAACAATTGATGGAACTGGAAAAACAATTCCAGGAAAAAGTAGATCGAGTTGAACATTCGGATGAAGCCTTAGCAAATTTGAACGCACAATTGGATCAAGCTGAAAAGGAATTGAAACAATTGAGTCAACAATTATTCGAACAGCGTTCTGCAAATACAACGGCATTAGCCAAACATTTGATGGATCAATTACAGCAATTGAAATTGGCAGATACACAGATTCAATTTTTGTTGACACCAATCAACGCTTTTGATGCTAATGGAGGAATGTCCATTAACATGTTGTTCTCGGCTAACAAAGGAATGGATTTAAAACCGATTGAAAAAGCAGCAAGTGGTGGTGAGTTATCCCGATTGATGTTGGCCATTCAAGCTACCTTGAGTAATAAAAAGTCGTTGCCAACATTGATTTTAGATGAGATCGACACCGGAGTTTCTGGAGAAGTTGCTTTGCGTATAGGAAACATGCTACACGATATGGGACGAAACATGCAAATCATTGCGATTTCACATCTCCCTCAGGTGGCAGCGAAAGCATCAGCACATTTTGAAGTGTCAAAGACATCTGAGGCCAATGAAACCAATACGGATATTTCGGTACTTACAAAAGAACAGCGCGTAGTTGCCTTAGCAAAATTGATGTCTGGAGATCTCGTTTCAGAAGCGTCGCTTTCCAATGCGCGGTTGTTGATGGATAACTAAATATTTTCTTTGTTTTTGCTGCAATTGATAGTTATCAAGGATAATATTTATTCATCAGCATGTAATCAATATTGTTTGTTTGTGAATGACAACTGATGCAAGAAGAGCCCTTTGTATCAGCTGAAACTGCAACACTTCCATTGGCATTGATATATCCCCAAACCCAACCATTTGCATCAGCAAATTCATTATCAGAATCTTTATATAGAATAGCATATCTATCTAAAGTAGAAGCATCTTCAAAAAGTTCTTTAACTATGAGTGAGCCTTCAGGAAAACTAGTCCCTTCTATAATTTTACCGTTTGTATCTAATTGTGTTGCCGCAATTGAATTGTACCTTGTTCTTAAAAAATCTTGCGGATGTCCGCTTCCAGTACTTTTAGCTAATAATTCATCTGAGTTTTTAAACCAAACAAAACCTGATGGGGATTTTGTAAGATCGAACAGTTGTTTATCAATTTCAATTGCAGCTTTGTCTTTTTCACATGAACTCAATGAGATGAAAAAACTAATGACCAAAATGCTGAATAGTTTTATTTCAATTTTCCGAAGAGTAACCGATTGTAACATGTTGTTAATTTGAGATTTATAAAATGAACGCTTTGTTCCATTTTATATTGTTCAAAAAAGAGATTGTTCTTACTTATAGAATACTTATTGATACGATGTTCTTTTACTCCATTTTTTAATACTACGCTTAGTTGCCTTTGTAAAATTGATGTCTGGGTATCTAGTTTCAGAAGCGTCGCTTTTCAATGCACGTTTGTTGATGGAAGGTTAAAAAGGGTTGTCAATTTTAGCAATGACATTTTCCAGCTTTGCTAATTCCTCTACATCAAACATTAATTCTATAGTTGTATCTTCTCTACAAATTTCAATTTTTGAGTTCGTAATGATTCGAATTTTTATGTTTTGATTTAATTCAAAAGGTTTTGAAAAGGGGGTGTTTTTATGAAGTTGTTTTCCTTCAATTATAACAGTCCAGCGGCTTAATCGAAAAAGAGTTTCTACAAAAGTTGATAGGGTGAATCCGCACATTACCCACCAAAAAAGCTCATTGTTATTTTTAGTTATAAAAAAGATACTAGCAATAATCACTGGAATACCAGAAAGGAGTTTAATAAATCGATCTGTTTTATTTCTTTTGGTTTGTACTCCAAATAGTTGAATATCATTTGAATTAAATTGTTGATTCAGTGATTGATACAGGTAAATTTTAAAAAGGATTGAAGCAAGTGTAGCTGTTGTGAAAGTGAACGTGATATGCGTATTGAAAACAGCAATCATCACATATGCGATTAAAAAAGCAATGGTATCTATGAATCGAATGAGTTTCAGTTTAAAGCGCATATTTTTTTCTGAAAATGAAGTAATATGTAATAGAGTAGATAGCGAAAACGATAAGATAAATTAGCAATCCATTGATATTAAATGGATGACCTTGATTAAAAAGCATACCGCCTATAATGAACAGAGTCCAAACAACTCCTAGAATAGTTATACTTATAGAAAGAACTTTTTTGTCAGTTATAAAAATAAGACAGTTCACAGAGAAAGCCAGCAAACCAGCTGTTGAAGTAATAATGATTATCGAAGAACCTGGCCAATGCAATGTTTTAAATAAAATGCCAATGAAAATAACAGCGAAAAAAATTATTATCGGTCTAAGATGAAGGTTCTTTTCTTTCTTTAATTCTTGATCTAATAAATCATGATTCATAATGGTAACTGAAAATTGATTAAAACGAAAATAAGCATTTGCTTAAACTTTATTCATGTTTCATTTCTAAATTAAGTCTTCATCTTTTTGTATTTTTGATTCAACTTGGCATGAACTTGGTTAAGTGCCGCTCGTTAATTTGAAAAACAACAGAACTATGAAATTTTCTACACTTATTATTGCCTTTTTTGTTACGCTTTGCTCTTTTGCACAAACGTCTTCATTGACCATTTTTAATAATAACGGACAGCCGTTTTTTGTCATTATGAACGGTATTCGTCAAAATTCCATTCCTCAAACGAATGTGAAAGTCGGGGGGATGACAATTGGTTCTTATGAAGTGAAATTGATTTTTGCAGATGGGAAGACAGGTGATATCAACAAAAAAATATACTTAGGAGAACCTGGAGAGTATTTGAGTAGAGTGGTATTTAAAGGTTCAAAACGCAAATTACAGTATTTTGGAATGACCAGTGCAACAAATCCTGCACCGGCAGGCGGAACCAACATCATTTATCGTCCAAATGACCAAGCTACTTATTCAGATCAAGTACAAATTGCTCAACCAACAACTATCATTTCTCCTACAACTGGAAATTATAATCAAGGTACAATCAATGGAACGACTACAAATGGTTCTTCTAGCGGGACAGTTGTAAACAATGGATCAAACAATGGAACTGTTACTAATTCGGGTACTACAAATGGAACCATGAATGGAACTTCCACAACTGTTCAAACGACCACACAAACGACTACTTCTGGCACTCCAACACCAAACAATGGAATGGGAGGCATCAATATCAATGTAAATGTTTCCGATCCTACAATGAATGGTGGAAACGGATCGTTTGGTACGACAACGATTATCAAAGATCCTGCAACAGGTGAAGTAATCAATATGGGGACATCGATGAATGGAACATCTACTTCAACTTCTACAACAACCCAAACAACTACCACAACGTCTACAACAACGATTGTTAATGGTGGTACTACGACAACTCAACAAGGAAATGTCAACCAAGGGAATGGAGTTGTAACACAACAACCTGTTTATACTCAACCAACAACAACTAGTTATTATAATTGTACTTCTGTTTTACCAAGTGCTGAAGCGTTCGTGTCAAAATTGAAAGCTGCTTCTTTTGACAAAGATCGTGTTGAAATGATTCAAGCTGAAATGGCTCAAAAATGTTTGAATTCACAGCAAGCTTATACAATTCTTAACACGTTGACATTTAATACAGATCGTTTGGAACAAGCTAAGTTCTTGTACCTTCGAATGACTGATAAAGCAAATGGTTCTATCTTATTAGAGTTGTTTTCTTTTGACATGGATAAAGAAGAATTCACTGAGTTTATGCAAGCCAATAAATAAAGATTAAAAGAAATAGGATGAGTGATAGTTTTATTCATCCTTTTTTCATAACTTGAAAATCCAATACTATTACTATGAAAACGTTAATCATTTTGTGCATCATGTCATTTGGCTATACATTGCACGCAGCAGAAACACCGATTGTTATTTTAGAAGAAGGTTCTGAGTTGATTACCATGCGCATTCAAGCAAATAAAGTGGCTTGTGATGGATTTGATGGAAATACAACTTGTTTTATGGTGCAAAAAGGCGCATCAATCGGTACCGATTTTTGGGAACAACTGAATGAACCAATTGATGGATTTAATTTTGAACCTGGTTATACTTATGATGTTCAGATTAAAGTTGTTTTGAGAGAAAACCCCTCAGAAGATCAATCGCGTTTTCAATACAACTTGGTGAAAATTATTTCGAAAACAAAAGCATAGTTTGAGAGCAGACAAAGGCAAATAGCCTTATTTTTGAAGCATGGAAAAACGTTGGTTATTGACAGGACTTGTTCTTATTGTTACAGGAATCATTTTAGGAGCTTTTGGTGCACATGGATTAAAAGAAGTGTTGACGAATCCTGAAAAATTACAATCCTTTGAAACCGGTGTACGCTATCAAATGTATCATGGATTTGGCTTTTTAGCTATTGCGGCTTTGATGCATCGTTTTTCCATTGGTTCTAAAATGAGTTTCTATTTCTTGTTAACAGGAGTGCTGTTTTTCAGTTTGAGCATCTATGGTCTCACATGGTCGGCAGTTGTTGGTACAGAAGCATTCAATAAAATTCTTGGACCAATTACTCCAATCGGTGGGTTATTGATGATTCTTGGTTGGACGCTTCAAATCGTGGGTGTAGTAAGAACCAAACATCCAAAAGCGTGAAAGTAACCGTACTTGGATCTGGAACTTCACAGGGAATTCCTGTAATAGCGTGCGATTGCCATGTTTGTTCATCAAATGATCCAAAAGATGATCGACTTCGCTGTTCAATATTATTGGAATTTGAACGCGAAAATTTTGTCATTGATGCTGGTCCCGATTTCAGACAACAGTTGTTAAGAGCAAATGTCAAGTCTTTAAAAGGTGTTTTGTTTACGCATGAACACAAAGACCACATGGCAGGATTAGACGATGTAAGAGCGTTTAATTTTCGTGAAAACAGAGACATGGATATATATTGTACTCCTGCAGTAGAAGCTGCTCTGAAACGTGAATATCATTATGTTTTCAATGAGCACAAATATCCGGGTGTACCAGAATTAAATATCATTTCGATTGGAAATCAACCGTTTTTATTAGATGGTGTAATTCCCGTTCAACCTATTGAAGTCATGCATTACAAAATGCCTGTTTTAGGATTTCGTTTTGGAAACTTTGCTTATATCACAGATGCAAAAACAGTTGCAAACGAGGAAATTGAGAAGTTGCAAAATTTAGAAGTGTTAATTGTGAATGCTTTGCGGAAAGAAGCACACATTTCACATTTCAATTTAGAAGAAGCGCTTGCTTTTATTGCTAAAGTGAATCCGAAAAAAGCCTATTTAACTCACATTTCTCATTTGTTTGGTACGCATACTGAAATCATGCGAGAACTTCCGGAAAATATAGAAGTCGCTTTTGATGGTTTAACATTTGAATTTGATACACCATGAAATTACTGATCGCATTTATCTTGTTCACAGCAATTGGTTTTTCACAAGAAATAGTCAAGGTTTCTGGAAAAAGTGAATTAATTGCTGATTTTCATTCAACAGGTGAAGCTCCAAATGTCAAAGGACTTTATTTGGACAAATACCAAACATTGGTCTCAAAAATTGATGGTACCAATACAGTAAAATGTATGGTTCGCATTGGTAGTACAGTCAATGTGATTGGTGAATGGGAATTGAATGATTTAAACGATGTAGATTTGAAAGTTTACGAGGTTTCATTAGATGGCAAAACAACAGATGTGTTAATGATTGCATTAACAGATAAAAAAGCCATTCAAATGAATTTATTTCGCTTGCATGGTGAAGATTTAGAAGATCTAGGCTACAACTACATTGAGCAAAAAAATGTTGGTGAAGAATTTACAATTACTATTGGAGAAAACACGATTAAAGTGGTCTATGATCGTGGAACAGAAACTCCTCTTTATGGAATCAAAGATGGTGCTTTTGTTGAACTCGTAAATGAGTAACAAAGGATGTTTGATTCAAATTAAATCTTAAATTTGTGCCCAAATCTATACAAGATGTCAAAATTATTAGAAGGAAAACGTGGGATTATCACTGGAGCTTTGGATCAAAATTCAATTGCTTGGAAAGTTGCTGAAAAAGCACATGAACACGGTGCAACGTTCGTATTAACGAATGCGCCTATCGCTATGCGTATGGGTGAAATCAACGCGTTGGCTGAAAAAACGAATTCTAAAATTATTCCTGCTGACGCAACGAATGTGGACGATATTACTAAGTTGTTTACTGAGTCTCAAGAAGTGTTGGGAGGGAAAATTGATTTCGTTTTACACTCAATTGGAATGTCAGTGAATATTCGCAAGAATATCCCTTATACAGAATTAAACTATGATTTCTACAACAAAGGAATCGATGTTTCAGCAATGTCTTTGCACAAAATGTTAGCTGTAGCGAAACAATTAGATGCAATCAACGAATGGGGAAGTGTTGTCGCTTTAACGTATGCTGCTGCACAACGTACTTATCCGTTCTACACAGATATGGCTGATATCAAAGCGTTATTAGAATCGATTGCACGTAGTTTTGGTTATCACTATGGCGTTGAGAAAAAAGTACGTGTAAACACTGTTTCTCAGTCTCCAACGAAAACAACTGCTGGTTCTGGAATCAAAGGTTTCGGTGATTTTTATGATTATGCAGATGCAATTGCTCCATTAGGAAATGCAAGTGCAGAAGATTGTGCAAATTATTGTATTTCGTTGTTCTCCGATCTTACACGCATGGTAACGATGCAGAACTTATTCCATGATGGTGGATATTCGACCACTGGTGTAAGTGATGATATCATGAAAAAATTCGGTATTTAATACCTACTACTATTTTTAAAAGGGACTTCGGTCCCTTTTTTTATGCTTGCATAACAATCAACTTTTTTTTCCGTTAGGGATTAAAACTACAGACATGAAAAAGGTGTTGCTATTACTGATTCCATTTTGGCTGGTGACCAATGGTTTCGCACAAGGATTAAAAGTCCGAGATACGTATGGTGGAATGTTTTCATTTGGTGTTCGCACTACTGCAAGTACATTCAACGCTCATGCAAACGAACGAAGTGCACTAGGAATTGGTGGACATTACCGCATTCGAGTTTCCAATCGTGTAAATACCGAATGGTTTGCGGATTATTTACCTGCAACAAACGAATTCACTAGAAGAGAAGATTATCACATCGGTTGGAGTGTCATGTTTTATTTGAGAAATAAACCCGCTCCGAAATTTCAACCCTATGTATTAGCTGGACATTGTTTTGATTATACACATCATGTGGAATTAGCTGATCGTACAAATCAAATCAAACGCTGGAGTAGTGCCATCCAAGCCGGATTGGGAGCTCATTACAATCTGACAGAGCGATTTGATATTTCTTTGACTTCCCAATACATGTTTCACATGGGAACAGATGTGCATTCAGAAGTGCATTTTGGAACAGTTGATTTCCACAAAGAAAAAGGTGGAATCATGGAAGGTCATTTGTTATTTACATTGAGTGCTAACTATGTAATTGGTGATTTATGGGGTGGAAAATAGGCTTAATTGCAGTGTTGGTTGCAGGGAGTGCAATGGCACAAGAAGTGAGTGAAGGAGAACGCGCAGGTTTGGTTCAAGCCACAGCTAGTTTTTATCCAACGTTTATGTTGAATAGAGGAGTTACCAATAATTACATTGGAGGTTACTTAAACATTCGTTTTCATGACAAATATTCGTTTAGAGGAGATATTTATCGCTATTTAAGTAATCAAACAGATGCGTCTTATGTCAATGATCACACCTTTGTTCAGTGTGGTTTTTTAAGACATTTTCCGATGAAACGTTTTGATCCTTTTATTGGCGGAACAATTGGGTTGTCTGCTATTCAAACAAATGACCATTCACAGATGCGTTACCAACCCACAACGGATATCATGGCGGGTATGCAATTCATGGTCTTTCACTATTTCTACTTTTATGTAGAAGCACATTACATTCACATGCAAGATCCTTGGAGAACAACACAATTGGATCAATTAATGGCAACTGGTGGTCTCGGATTCCAATTACCAGTTAAACGAGTCATTCAAAAAATAAAGAACTAATAAGGAACGCTTCCAAGAGGGAGCGTTTTTTTATCCTCCCCAATCACAATTTTCTGTGATGCAATTAAATTGAACAGGAATTTCCAAATCTGTTTTTTCATTTCGAACTAAAGTTTCACGTACAAGTTTTTTCTCTTTCGCTGTTAAACAATTCGCTTTTAAAATTTGATTGATTTCTTTTTGCACCTTTTCCTTTGTATTCATGTATATAGGGTGCGATAAATTATGGATGGTTTCTTCTCGCAATTCATTGATTTCTTGTGTAAATAATTTACTTTTTTGTTGGTAAGCATAGCTTTTTTTCAAGAAAGTAAACATGCGTTGATCACCCAGCGTCACACCTCCACCATAATCCCAAGTGCGCTCAAAGAAAACCAACCAGCCAGGAAAAAAACCTCCTTGATCTCCCTGTACACTTGCTTTCAATGCAAAGAATTGGTCATCGGCATCTCCTTTGGTTTCTTTTGCTAAGGCTTTGAATTGTTTGTGATCAATTTCAAAGAGAAAAGCCGTACATTCTGCTGCACAACTCGCGCGTATTCCAAATGTTTTTTCGAGGAAAGTCAGATTTTGCATCATTTCGTAAGCATCCGCATTTTTACCTTGAATTTCTTCTTCCAACTTTCCTAATACTGTTTGCGCATTCATATAGGCTTTTTCAAGCATGGTATCTGTTTTTGCAAAGCGGAAATCTTCTATCAATTGATTGTAGGCTGCAACAGAACTTTTCTTCAAGTATTTGCCTAACTGTTTCAATTGTTTTGGAGTGAGTGAATCCACCGATTGGTTTGGACTTGGGGCAACCGGTTCAGCAATGATTTCTTTTTGAAGTTCCTTTGTCTCGCTTGTTGAAGTTGTTGTTGTTTTCGTTGGTGTTGTTTCCGTTGAAGGATTCGAACTACATGCAACTAATCCAAGGGTAAACACGGCAAAATATACTGATTTCATAGAGACTGATTTTTGTGAAAGTTAAAAAAAATCACAACATCTTGGATTGAATTTTTGCATTCTGTTAAATTTGAACAAGTTTCATACGAAGTCAATTGTTTTTACGTTTTGCAGTTATGTACAAATCATGGATGTTTTTATCATTGCTTGTGATTTCACATTGTGGAACAGCTTATGCCAGTAATTCTACTGCGCAATCGCCAGATTTCGTGATAGTTGATTCATGGTTGAGTGGATACATCGGTGGATTTGTTCATGGTAAAGGTGCAAGATTCAAAGGAGCATGGAAAGAAGCAAATAAACGTGCTGGAAACGATGCAAAGATTTGGGGTGGATTGTTTGTTTCTGATACCAATCGAACTACAGGACACCGAATCGGTGAAGTTGTCTCGCGCTTTGTATATCAATCACCACAAACGCTAGGAGGATTTTGTGTTTCCCATTACTACAATACTGTTACAAACAAAGTCAATACTGTTCAGTATGCGGAGGGAGCAACGGTGTTGAACATGAATGTTTTGTGGCCAGGAGTGGCATTGGGCAATTACATTTTAGCTAAAAAAGTGATATCTACAGATCCCAATAATCGGATGTTTCAACATGAATATGGGCATTACCTTCAAAGTAAACGCATGGGATGGGCTTATTTTGTTACGGTCGGTTTGCCTGCAATTATGAGTAAAGGAGTGCATGACGACCATCCAGTTGAAGTTGATTGTAATCGTGAAGCGTTCATTTACTTCAATCAATACTACCCTGATTTTCAAAATGACACCTTACTATTTGATAAAAAAGGTTGGGATTTTTGGTACAATCCATTTCCCGATACGATTGGTGAACGGGTTTATTATAAACGTGATACTTTAAGCTACATCAATGCGGCGACTTGTGATGAAGAAGTACTTTTACAACATTTGAAAATTCGACCAAAGTTTATGGATTACGCCTCTTGGTTGCTTATTCCTGCCCCAGTTTTGGTTGGAGGTTTACATTCAAGGAAATACAATAAAGTAGCAGAGAAGTCAATCAGTGAATGATTTTTCTAAAAGTCAAATTGATTCTACCACTATGCACCCGTTTCGTTTTAGCAATTTGGTGTTTCCAATGATGTTGCATTTCACCCGACATAATGAGTAAGGAGCCAGAAGTTAATTCCAACTGGTGTTTTTCTAATAAGGTGTTGTGTTTGAAATCAAATCTTCTAGTTGTGCCTAATGACAAAGAAGCGATTATTGGATTTTTCCCTAATTCTTTTTCATCATCCGCATGCCAGCCGTTGCTATCGTTACCATCTCTATAATAATTGATCAAAACAGCGTTGAATTCTGCGTTCGCAATTTGTTCTATTCGTTGCTTTAATTGAACTAACAGTTCATCAAACGGTTGAACGATCAAGGTTTTGCCAGAGTAGGAATAACGTTCGCCTTCAGTAGCAAAGTAAGCTTCCAATCTGGGTGTATTTACCGTTTTACCAAAAATGCGAAAGGGGAGATGTTCCCAGGCAGTATGTTCTACAAAATGATGATACAATCGGTTTGCTTCAACAGGTTCAATGAAGTGTTGATCAAAGTACAATCGTGCATTTGGAAGATCCCATTTCATCAGATTTTCCTAGTAATTGCATAGGCAACATACCCAATCATTTCTTTGATTAACCCATGCCAATCATCCATGACAGAAACATTCGGCAGGATGTAATCTTCAAAGGTGTAGAAGCGTTTTGGTCCCGTATATAAATCCGTTGAGAATGGTTGACATTGAATGCCAGCATGTTCAAAACAAGCCAAGGATCTGCGCATGTGACGACCGCTGGTCACTAATAAAAATCGTTTCGCTTTTGGAAGTTGCTGTTGAAGTATTTTCTTCGTTTCTTGAGCGTTTTCATAGGTGTTTTTAGAAACCGATTCTGTGAGAATGTCTTTTTCAGGAATTCCCCATTTCACTAAAACAGCTTTCAGTTGATCTGCTTCATGCATCCCTCGGTCAATTAAATAACCATGATCTCCACTGATGAGAATCTTTTTAACGTGTTTGGTTTTGTATAAAGAAATTGCCTGCCAAATACGATCACCACCTCTTCTCAAACTCAGCTCTTTCAAATCATTGTTGTATTCCGTCATTCCACCTAAAACAATGGCAACGTCATACTTGCCAACTTTAGAAATGGGCGTTCCAAACACTTCCCATTGTCTGCAAACTTCTTTGTAAATAAAGGTATTGCTAAAGAATAAGAGGATGCCGATGGCGAAGTATTTCCCTCGTTTTGCTCGGATGGGTTTCTTTGAAAAAAAAGCAAAGTAAAGTGCGATGATCAACCAAGTAAATGGACCAATCAGGAAATACAATATTTTCGATAGGATGAAAAACATGGATTATTTTTTAGCGATAAAAAAAACTTCATTTCCAGATCTTGGACTTGCCGAATTATAGCATTCATCCATCGTGTATTCACTGAAATAGCTTGAGAAATAAGCCGAGTATTCATTGATGTTTCCACCAAATGGAGGCCCTCCATCAAATGCACGATTGAACAAGAGTCCGACGTATTTGCCTTGACTAGACAGCAATTGAGACATTTTTGCCACGTATTTTTCTCTCAAAACGGGATTGATCGCACAAAACAATGTTTGTTCAATGATGGTATCAAATGTTGCGTTCAATTCAAACACATCTCCTTCAATGCATTGAACTGATGGTGCTTTTTCTTTTATGTATTGCAATGCATCTCCAACCAAGTCTATGACCGTGATGTTTGTAAATCCTTGTTGATGTAAATAAATCGCTTCGTGTCCAAATCCACAACCGGGAATTAGAAGGCTTGAATCCTTATTGGTCAATTGATCAAAATAAGCTTTTAAAGGTGGGGAAACTTCTCCCAAATCCCAACCAGTTGACTGATTAGCATATTTTTCCTTCCAAAATTCTTTGTCCATACTTAATTTGAAAAATCGATTCGATCATTTGCAACGGTAAATGGAGTCGCTAATTCACCATCGTATTTCCAATGCTTTCCTTTGAACTTATAGGTTTGCTTGATGCGAATACCTTCTTCTTCCTGAAACAATTGAAAGGTTATCAAGCTGTCTTCACGACCTTCTTTTTCTAAATATTCAATTTCAAAACCTTTCGAACGAATATGGCGAATAAATGGAATGACTAAAGATGCATCTCTTAAAGGTAACTTGTAGATTTCGAATTCGCGTTCTTCTTCCAGTTGTTCTTCATCAAATCCCAATTGCCAGTCTAAAAAACTACTGCGTTTTACCAACCAAAGTCCATCTTTGTATCGACAAATAAGAGAATCTTCAGGAATGTCAGTCACGTAATGTTGTAGCATTTGTGCTTGAAACACTTCCATTTGTTTTTTAGAACAATCACAGTTTTTTTGACAGCTTGTTAACGAAACTGCAATAAAAAAGATAGAAAGAAAAGCACCAAGATGTTTCATGAAGGTCGTTTGCTGTTTTGTCAAAAATAGTCATATACAACAAAACTCCATCACATAGTAATGGAGTTTTGCATTGTTATTGGTTGTTTTTATTCGATTCTTTCAACATGTAAACCATCTAAGGCAG
The DNA here is from genome assembly GCA_020849495.1 of Fluviicola sp. Classification (GTDB taxonomy): domain Bacteria; phylum Bacteroidota; class Bacteroidia; order Flavobacteriales_D; family Crocinitomicaceae; genus Fluviicola. The sequence goes on along the minus strand of JADLGD010000044.1, from coordinate 3,779 downwards.
CTACACCATAGACTTTTACTTTTTGGCCAGGTTTAACCAATTGACCTTTGTGATTTCGGATTTTGATATCTTTTTTCGTCCAATTGTCTTCCAAGTTCTCCATTTGATTCGGGCCATCTCCTGTTAGGATTTTGATGCTTACAGTTTGTCCGCCTTTTTTCAAATCCAATCCCATTTCCCAGCCAGTTAACACAAACATTGGAACATCTAAAGTGCCTTCAAGGTAATATTCATTGTGATTATTTTCAGTTTTAGCGACGTCATCAAACGATTTTACCGTTTTCCAAGACGAATAGTCAAAGTCTTTTTCTGCAACTGGAGTAATCGTGGAAACTTTGAAGTAAACAGTTCCCGGACTATCCGATGTGCTCGATTTAATCGTATACAATAATCCTGTCATTTTCACACGCTGATTTAATCCAATGGTTTCATTTTTAGATCCATGAATAACCACATCTTTTTTATCGTACTCCAATGGCAATTTTTTCATTTGGTTTTTATCATTTCCAACAGGCATATTGGTGTAGATATAATGACCATTTGTTTGATTTTTTCTCCCGTAGAAATTAACCGTTTGTTCCTTGTCTCCAATGTTTGAAATCGTAGCTAATTGAACGTACCCCTCAATGGAAACATGATGTTCTGTCGTTGTGGTGTCTGCTATAGCTTCTTCAAAAGTCATTGTTTTTGCTGGTAAATCCAATGGGTCTTTGTTCTCTGAACTAGAATTTTCAGTATTTTCATTGGTAGTTGGCAAAGAGGTGGAATTTCCGCCACAAGCAACCAAAAGGCCCAAAAGGGGAAGCAGTAAAAAGTGTTTTTTCATTTGAGTAGTTTTCAACGAATCTAGCAGAATTTCATTGACACAACAATCAAATTGGATGAAAAGCGTGTTTGAATGGGTGAATAGCAGATTTTTTTGTGTGGTAAGAATTTATAAATGATTTTCATGTGTATTTTTACTCTGGATGCAATTTGAAGAAAGTATGAAAAAGAATTCCAAATTAAGACAACAACGAATAATTGGAGTTATCACTTTTGTTTCATTGATATTGATCCTTTGGGAAATGATGTTATTTCGAAAAACGTTTGTGCCTTTTTATTTTCCGCTATTATTTTCACTAATTGGAGGGTTATTACTTTTTCTTTTATTAAGAAAAAAAATCAACTATTATGTCCAGTCCAAGCATCCATTTTGGCAAAAAGCACTACATGGAATCATCATGTTTGGTGGTATTTTAGGTTTTCTATTATTGAGTATTAACTATTATTTTCCGACAGATAATTTTGAAAAAGTCAAATTGAAGATTTTAGAAATTGGAACATTAACAAATTCTAAAAACAGATGTGAACCACCATTTGTATTGGTAAGCTTTAAAGGGCACCAAAAACAAATTGTCTTTCCTTGTCATTTTGTTATTTCAAATCCTAAAATGATTGAATTAGAACTGCAAAAAGGGAGCTTTGGTTTTTATATTATTGAAGAGAAAACATTGATCTATGATTAGATGATAGTGATGTTTTTCTTTCTATTCTTTTCACAATGTATATGAATAAAATGCTCAAATCGCCTTTTTTTGCTCTACATTTATCGCGTATGAAACAACACATTTATCACTTCAGTATGCTTATTTATACATCAATTTTATTGAATGATGTACTAGCTCAAGAAACAAACACTTCTGTTCCACAGCCTGTTTTTAAAAACGGAGAAGCACAAATTGTTCCTGCATTCGCGAATGCTGATACATGGATCAAAGAAGAATTATGGGTTGAAACAACATTCGATTCAGATAATGATGGAAAGTTGGATCGCATGCATGTCATGTTAACGCGTCCTGCTCAAACCAATTCCAAAGAATTGAAACTTCCTGTTGTTTATATGTCCAGTCCTTATAATGGTTTGAAATTATGGGCGCTATTGGGCTTTTCAGAGAAGAAAAACTATTGGAATGTGAAACATGAATTGGGAGAACAACCCAAAGCGCATCGACATGTAAAATTGGGCACTAGAAAAAAACGTCCTTTTGGTTCCTCTTATTCGGATCGAACTTGGGTGCCAAGAGGATATGTAACGGTATATTCTTCATCTCCTGGAACTGGCTTTTCTGATGGTTCACCAACAATTGGAGGAGAAAATGAATCCTTGGCTCCAAAAGCAGTCATCGATTGGTTGTGCGGTAGAGTAAAAGGATACACTACTCGAACAGGATTAGAAGAAGTGACAGCATTTTGGTGCAATGGAAAAGTGGGAATGACAGGAACTTCCTACGATGGAACTTTATGTATTGCCGCTGCAACAACAGGAGTAGAAGGTTTGGAAGCAATTATTCCTGTAGCGCCAGTTACTTCTTTTTATCATTATTACAGATCGAATGGTTTGGTTCGTTCACCTGAAGGATATTTGGGAGAAGACATGGATGTGTTGTACGATGTGATCAATACTGGAGATAAATCCAAGCGCAAACAAAATAACCGCTTTGTTCGCGATTCCATTTTATTGAAAAATGAAGATCGAATCACTGGAGATTACAATGATTTTTGGGCGAGTAGGGATTATTTGAGCAAAATAGATAACATGAAAGCTGCGATGATCATGGCTCATGGCTTCAATGATTGGAATGTGATGACTGAACAAAGTTACCGTTTTTATGCAGCAGCAAAAGCGAAAGGATTGCCTGTTCAAATGTATTACCATCAAGGAGACCATGGAGGAGACCCTTCATTGACCATGATGAATCGTTGGTTTACGCGTTATCTCCATGGAATAGAAAATGGAGTAGAGAAAGATCCTGCTGTTTACATCGTAAGAGAACATGAATACAAACCAACTGTTTATTCCAGTTATCCAGATGAAAATGCACAAGATGTGACCATCTATCCGCACAAAGGAGTAAGTAATACGGGACACCTTGTTCTTGTTGAAAAAGAGAAAAATGAAACCGATTCGTTGATTGATAATGTGCGTTATTCTGGAAAAGAATTGCTTGAAGTTAAAAATGAAGCACACCGCTTGTTGTTTGTTTCACCAACATTGAAAGAAGATTTACGCATTTCAGGCGTTTCAACAATTAAAATCAGATTAGCAAGCAGTAAACCAGCTGCTAATTTGTCGGTTTGGTTGGTTGCTTTGCCTTGGGAAACAGAGAAAGGAACGGTAGTCTATGACAATATTATAACGAGAGCTTGGGCCGATCCTCAAAATCGCGAATCACTTACAAAAGGTGAACCTTTAGCTCCGAATACGTTTTACGATTTGAGCTTTAATCTAATGCCGGATGATCAAGTGATACCGAAAGGTCAACAAATTGGCTTGATGATTTTTTCGAGTGACAAAGAATTCACACTTTGGCCTGATCCAGGAACTGTTTTGACTGTTGATTTAGATGGAACACAATTAACTTTACCTGTTGTTGGCGGTGAGAATGCCTATAAAAAAGCGATGGGGATTGAATAAAAGAACTCACAATGAACTACAACAATAAGCAGTTTAAACCCATTAGTAATTCGGAGAACGGAGAAACGAGTTCGGATACTATTTTTGTTTACAAACAAGAAGGTCATTTATTAACATCCAATTATAGCGGGGGTAAGATTGTATTCGGACAATTGATTGGTTTAGTAGATGAATCGGGGAACATTGATATGCGTTACCAACAATTGAATACAGAGGGCGTTTTAATGACAGGAATTTGTCATTCTACTCCCGAACTGCTTCCAAATGGAAAAATCCGCTTACACGAACAATGGAAATGGACTTCTGGAGATGGCTCGGAAGG
>JADLGD010000043.1 GCA_020849495.1 Fluviicola sp. | reverse complement strand
AGCAGCAGCATAGGGAACCAAAATGTAGAAGTAGTTTTCCTACTCATAATAAAGGGTTTTAAGTTAATATTTGTATGAAATGATAAATGATGATTATTTTTTCTGTTTGTTCTTTACTTCAACAAAATGAAGTAGTTTTATGAGAGCCTGTTTTTCTTGTTGCTTGCGTTCAATAAAATCTTCGAGGTCTTTTGCCAAATCGTCTTTATCATCTTTTTCCGTTGGATGCCCAATGGGGTTTTTGTTTTTGTCTTGATGGTGCTTTGACATTGTTACGTTTTTTTTGAACTTCAATGCAAACTTAAACTACTAAAAACTCTTAAAGGAGCAAAACATATAGCACAAAAACACACCACGGCGACTTTTGCCATGCTATATCATTACGACAGAAGGGCGTAATAGATTAAAGGTAAAGGAATTAGATTTGCGAAAGAAATTCGATCAATCCCTGTTCCGAATTGGTGAGATTGAGTTTTTTGCGGAGGCGATAGCGTGCCGCTTCAATACTTCTTTGTGATTGACCTGTGATGGAGGTGATTTCTTTGGTTGTCATGTTGAGCCTTAAAAAGGCACAAACACGTCTTTCGTTGGGCGAAAGGTCGGGACAAATTTCGTTGAGTTTGTCATAAAAACCATTGTGAACATGTTGAAAACGCATCTCAAACTCGTCCCAAATATTGTCTTCGGTGGCCTTTTCCAGGTCTTGAACAATGTTTTTAATCAACTCCTGATTGTCTTTTTTGAAATAAGGACTGTGTTTTAAAAGCTTTTGAACAATGTTTTCAAGCATATCATTTTTCTTGATCTGGTACATCACGTTTGTGGCCAGTTCTTTATTCTTTTGCTCCAAATCTGTTTCTAACTGCACTTTTAATAACTGCAAGTTTTTTGTGGCAAGCTCGCTGTTGGCGTTTTCGAGTTGCAAGCGGCGAAGGCGGCTTTGCGAGAGGTAATACAATAAACCAACAATAACAGTGATGAGAATCGTCAACACGCTAATGAAAAGATAACGCTGTTGAATGCGTTTTTGCTCCACCTTGGAAATCTTTTCCCGCTCTTGAAACTGAAGCGTTAACTCCTGTTTCGTGAGCTCTTTAGTGGTTTCCTCCATATTAATTAAATCGTTTTTTTCTTTGAGTAAGATGTGGTATTTTAGGGCCGAGTCGGCATTTTCAATCCGCATATAGATGTTGAAAATGTTTTCGTAAATGCTTTCCAATAAGGTGTTGCTTCCGGTTTGGTTGGCAATTCCCAAAGCTTTGTAGTAATAAAATTTGGCTTTATTGTCGTCGTTTAATTTTTCATGATAAAGGGCCAAATTTTGATAAGAGGAGGCTTGGCCTTGCTTGTCGTTGTCAACTATTCTTAACGCAAGTGATTCGTTGATATTCTTATACGCTTTCTCAAATTTGTTTTCCAAAATGTTGACCATACCCAAGTTGTTCAACAAATTTGCAAGAAGATAGGTACGATTGGGCTGTCCACGGGTGTATGCTATACCTTTTAAATAATGCTCCTCGGCTTTTGAAAAATTGTTGTTTTCCTTTTCTACAATACCCAGGTTGTTGTAAACGGTAGCTAAGGCATTGTTTTGCAAAGAATCTTGAGCGGCGTTTTGAAGGCGAAGCAAAATTTCGAGCGCAGCCTCAAAATTCTGACCGGCTTTGTCAAGCTGTTTCATCTGCAAATGGATAGCCCCAATATTGACCAAAGTGGCCACCACAGCTTGATCGTTTTTCTTGTTTTGCTCTATTTCAAGATAGCGGTAGAAGTTATTGGCCGACTGTTCAAGAAGACCCGCGCTAAAATAAACGAGCCCGGCATTGTAGATTGCCAATGCCATCATGCGTTCGTTGCCTGTTTTTTCAGCCAACTGACTTGCACTTTCACAGTATTGAAGTGCGTTTTTAACGTTATTTGTGGCATATTCCGATGAAATGACAATCATCGTTTGAACACGATTGGTGTCGTGTTTGGCGTGTTCAAGAACTTGAAAAAGCGAGTCGAGCTTTTCCTGTTTCTGTGCAACAAGTGGTGTGAAATGAGCCTGTAGTGCAACTGTTGCAAAAACAATGAATAAAGAAAAAGGATTAATTTTCATTCTAAAATGTGAGCCTACAACACACAAAAGTACTGTATTTATTTTTGCGTTTACGTTTTATCCTGCTATTGATCGCGCTTCGGTCAGCGGGTTTAATTTACCTTTTTATTTGTTTGCCTGTATGTGGAATTTACTTTACTTTTGTTTTAGAGATTACCAACAAATTAACCTCAAATGCTTCGTACCCTAATCGTTGACGATGAAATCTATTCACGTTATGCTCTGAGGCATATCATCACTTCTCATTGCCCTGAAATTGAAATCATTGGCGAAACCGATGGGGTGAAAAGCACCATGGAGATGATAGAAACTGAGCATCCCGATTTGGTCATTCTCGACATTCATTTAAAGGATGGCACCGCCTTCGATTTGCTAAACTCTTTAGATGTCATTCGTTTCAATTTCATTTTCATCACGGCTTACGAAAAGTATATTGTTGAGGCGTTGAGCTTTAGTGCCATCAAATATTTTCTTAAACCGGTGAATCCAATTGAGCTGGCCGCCGAGCTGAACAAGTTGGCAACCACTTTTCAATTCGAGAAAAACAGTTTAAAGGTTAACGCCTTTCTTACCAATATCATTCCCGATTTTGAAATGGGCAAAAAACTTGT